>DASSMK010000197.1:0-2381 GCA_035688915.1 Thermoanaerobaculia bacterium | reverse complement strand
GGACGCGCTTGAATGAAAGCCTCCAGCGCACGCCGTACCATCGCCGCCACTGTGCCGGCCATCTTCGGAATGTCGATCGGCAGATCGGCCTCGGGCAGTTGCATGACCTCGATCGCGCGCTCGGCGATGTTCACCGCCTGGTCGCCGACGCGTTCAAGGTCCGCATTGATCTTCATGCACGCGGTAATGAAGCGCAGGTCGACGGCCATGGGCTGCTGCATCGCCAGCAGGTCCAGCGCGAGTTCGTCGATCTCCCGCTCCGTGCGGTTGATGTGCGCTTCGATGTCAAAGACGGACTGCGCCAGCTTGGCGTCTCGTCGCCGATATCCCTCGATCGCGCGGTCCACCGCTTGCTCGGCCAGGCCGCCCATCGTGAGCAGCTTTTCTTTCAGTTCATCAAGCCCTTGATGAAAACGTGTACGCATTAGCCGAACCTGCCTGTGATGTAGTCTTCCGTCCGTTTGTCGGTCGGCGTGGTAAAGATCTTCTCGGTCTTGTCGAATTCGATCAACCGCCCCATCAGGAAGAAGCACGTATTATCGGCGACGCGCGCCGCCTGCTGCATATTGTGCGTGACGATCACGACCGTGTAGCGCGCCTTCAGCTCGAAGATCAGGTCTTCGATCTTGCTGGTCGAGATCGGGTCGAGCGCCGAGGCCGGCTCGTCCATCAGCAGGATCTCCGGATCGATGGCCAGCGCGCGCGCGATGCAGAGCCGCTGCTGCTGGCCGCCCGAAAGCGCGAAGGCGCTGGCGTGCAACCGGTCCTTCACCTCGTCCCACAGCGCGGCGCGCGTCAGCGACTTCTCGACCGTCTCGTCGAGCTCGCGCCTGTTCTTCGTGCCGTTGATGCGGAGGCCGTAGGCGACGTTGTCGTAGATCGACTTCGGGAAGGGGTTCGATTTCTGGAACACCATCCCGACGCGGCGCCGCAGCTCGACGACGTCGGTCTCTTTGCCGTAGACGTTCTTGCCGTCGATCAGCACCGTCCCTTCTCCGTGCGCGTCGGGGATGATGTCGTTCATCCGGTTGATGGAGCGGACGAACGTCGATTTGCCGCAACCCGACGGGCCGATGAGCGCCGTGACCTGCCGCTCCGGCACGTCGAGCGTGATGCCGTGCAGCACCTTGGCGGTGCCGTAGTAGAAGTTGAAGTCCTTGACGGTGATCTTCGTTGGATTCACGGGCGGTTCATCCTCTCGAGCCGGCGAACGGCGAAGCGGGCGATCATCGACAGCGCAAGAATCATCATCACGAGCAGGAACGCGCCGGCCCACGCCTGGCGGTGCCAGTCTTCGTACGGCGAGATCGCGTACGTGAAGACCTGCACGGTGAGCGAGGCGATCGGCTGCCCGAGGTTCGTCGTCCAGAAGCGGTTGTTGAAGGAAGTGAAGAGCAGCGGCGCGGTCTCGCCGGCCACGCGCGCGAGCGCGACGAGGATGCCGGTGAGGATTCCTGGGAGCGCCGCCGGAAGAATGACGGTGAAGATGGCGCGGCTGCGCGACGCGCCGAGGGCCAGCGCACCTTCGCGCAGCCCCGACGGCACGAGCCGCAGCAGTTCCTCGGTCGTACGGATGACGATCGGCAGCATGAGGATGCCGAGCGCGATGCCGCCCGCGATCGCGCTGAAGCGCTTCACCGGCAGCACGGCGATGCCGTACGCGAAGATGCCGATGACGATGCTCGGCACGCCGTTGAGCACATCGGCGGCGAAGCGTGCCATCGTCGAGAACTTCGACTTCGGATATTCGGAGAGGTGGATGCCGCAGATGACGCCGACCGGCACCGCGAACAACGCCGCGAGGCCGATCAGGATCAGCGTGCCGACGATCGCGTTGGCCATCCCGCCGCCCGCCTCGCCCACCGGCTTCGGCATCTGCGTGAAGAACGCGAGGTTCATCGCGCCGATCCCTTCCTTGACCACGTAGAAGAGGATGAGCGCGAGCGGCAGCAGCGCGATGAGCACGGAGAACGCGCAGAAGATCTCCGCCGCGCGCGACACGATGCGGCGCCGCAGCGAGGTCATGACGTCACCTTCCGCACGAGCAGCCGCGACAGCAGGTTGATGGCGATGGTGATGATGAACAGCAGCAGCCCGATCTCGATCAGCGCGTGCAGATAGAGCTCGTCCGCCGCCTCGGTGAACTCGTTCGCGATCACCGCGGCCATCGTGTACTGCGGCTTGAAGAGCGACGCGGTGATCTGCGGGTTGTTGCCGATGACCATCGTCACGGCCATCGTCTCGCCGAGCGCGCGGCCGAAGCCGAGCATGACCGCGCCGACGATGCCGGTGCGGGCGAAGAACAGCGCGGCGCGAATCGCTTCGAAGCGGGTGGCGCCGAGCGCGTAGGCGGCTTCGCGCTGGGCCACCGGGACGGTCTT
>DASSMK010000196.1:0-23536 GCA_035688915.1 Thermoanaerobaculia bacterium | reverse complement strand
GCCCTCGCCCGCCGGCTTTTCGCGATACGGCGGGCGAGGGCGCCCGCCGCTCCAAACTTACCGTTTGCCGCGCGGTTTGGTCGGACGCGTGCCCGGACGTGCAGGCCGTCCCGCGCCGCCGCCGCGTGAATCGCGATCGTCGCGTTTGCCGAATCGCGCGTGGAACGGCGGACGATCGTCGCGGCTCGGCGGACGGCGATCTTCCCGTGCGCGGAACGGCGGACGCTCGCGCGTCCCTTCCTCCCGCGGACGATACGCAGGCCGCTCGCGCGGCGCTTCTTCGCGAGCGCGATACGACGGACGCGGTCCGTCTTCGCGCGGACGGAACGACGGCCGTTCGCGCGGACGCTCTTCGCGCCGCGATCCCGGCAGCACCTTCTCGGCGCGCTTGAGATTCACCGGCCGGCCGCGAAACTTCGCGCGGCCGACGGCTTGGAGCACATGCTCGACGTGCCGCTCCGGAATCGTGACGTACGTGATGTCTTCCTGAATGTCGATCGGGCCGATCTCGCGCCCCGGGATGTCTGCTTCATTGGCGATCGAGCCGACGATGTCCGCGGGACGAATGCCGTCGCGCCGGCCGACCGACATCTGCAGCCGTGCGAACTGTTCGTTGTCGCGATCCGGCGTGGGACGCCGCGGGACTTCGCCGCCCGGCGTGTCCGACGTTTCCGCAGCAGCCGGCGCGCGCCGCTCCACCATCGGTTCCGGCGCCACGTCGAGCTTGCGCTGCTGCGACGCCAGTTTCGCCGCGGCCGCCGCGATCTCCGCGAGGTCGTTCTGCCCTTCATCGACCAGCTGCTCCACGAGCGACACATACACATCGAGATCGCCGTCGGCGATCGTCTTGCGGATGTTGTCCTTGAACTGCGCGATGCGGTGCGCCGCGATGTCGCCGCTGGTCGGAATGCGCATCGGCTTGATGGCCATGCCGGTGTAGCGCTCGATCTCGCGCATCATCCGCCGCTCGCGCGGCGTGATGAAGAGCGTGGCCAGTCCTTTGCGGCCGGCGCGGCCGGTGCGTCCGATGCGGTGCACGTACGCTTCGACGTCATACGGGATGTCGTAGTTGATGACGTGCTCGATCTGCTCGACGTCGAGACCGCGCGCCGCGACGTCCGTCGCCACGACGATCTCCACTTGGCCGGCGCGCAGCCGGCGGATGACGCTCTCACGTAGCGACTGCGTCATGTCGCCATGCATCGCCACCGCGGTAAAGCCGCGTCCTTCCAGTTTTTCCGCCAGCTCCGCCGCGCCGTTTTTCGTGCGGCGGAAGATGAGCACCGCTTCGCTCGGCTCGAGCTCCAGGATCAGCGTCAGCACGTCGAGCTTCTGCCCTTCCGACAGATTGAGGAAGCGCTGCTCGATGTCCGGCGCGGTCATCGTCTTGTGCTCGATCTCGATCCGCTCCGGGTTGTCGAGATAGCGCTTGGCGATGCGGAGCACTTCGTCCGGCATGGTCGCGGAGAAGAGCGCGGTCTGCCGCGGCTTCGGCGCGCTGGAGAGGATGCGCTCGATGTCTTCGATGAAGCCCATCTTCAGCATCTCGTCCGCTTCATCGAGCACGATCATCTTCAGCCCGTCGAGCTTGAGACTGCCGCGATCGAGGTGATCGATAAGGCGGCCGGGCGTGCCGACCACGATCTGCACGCCGCGCTCGAGCCGCTTGAGCTGCGGGAAGATCGGCGCTCCGCCGTAGATCGGCATCACCGTCACGCCTTCGCTCTTCGCGGCGTACGAATGAATGGCATCCGCGACCTGCATCGCCAGCTCGCGCGTCGGCGCGAGAACCAGCGCCTGCGTCTGTTTCGACTTCGGATCGAGCTGCTGCAAAACGGGCAGCGCGAAGGCCGCGGTTTTGCCCGTGCCGGTCTGTGCCTGGCCGATCAAATCGCGCCCGGCGACGAGCACCGGGATGGTGCGCTCCTGAATCGGCGTCGGCGCTTCGTAGCCGAGGGTGGTGAGGGCGGCGACGAGCGGTTCGCTCAGGCCGAGCTCCGCGAAACGATTACTGCTTTCGGTCATCGAATCTCCTCCGCATCGTGGCGGAATCGAGGATTTGCACGCCCGTTGCCCGCTCGTGCGCCGATGCGACGAGCGCGCGAGCCACGGAACGCGCAGAAATGGGTTTCAGAGAAGGAGGAAAGAGAAAGGAGAGCTTCGCGGCGATCCGTTCGCCGCGCCGCACTTCGGTGCGATGTCCGACGAGCAGCGACGGGCGCGCGATGGTCAGGCTGGGATAACCGATGGTGCGCAGCGCATCTTCCAGCTCGCCTTTAACACGGCTGTAGAAGATGCGCGATTTGGCGTTCGCACCTTGCGCGGTGACGACAAGGTAATGCCGCGCACCAGCGGCGCGTCCAAGACGTGCGGCTTCGAGCGGAAGGTCATAATCGACGAAGCGGAAGCGCTCCTGCGAGCCGGCCTGTTTGATGGTGGTGCCGAGCGCGCAGAAGATGACATCGACCGCGAACGCATCGGCGTGCTGCGCGAGCTCGGCGAGATCGAAGACGCGCTCGTCGAGCTTCGGATGCGCGACGCCGCTCGGCCGCCGCGCCACGACCGTGACGCGCTCGACGTCCGGATCGGCCAGCAAAAGCGACAGCAGCTCGCGGCCCACCAGGCCGGTTGCGCCGAGGAGGAGAGTGCGCATTCGAGTGCGGAGTATAGGTGGTCCGCCGCTCTCATGTACTGCGCGGCGCCACATATGATGAATGCATGCGACCCACGGAACGCCCGTACGTCATCTGCCACATGCTGCCGTCCATCGACGGGCGCATCGTCACGCGCGACTGGAACGTGCCGAACGCCACTCGCGAGTACGAAAGCACCGCCGCGACCTTCAAGGCCGACGCGTGGATCATCGGACGCATTTCGATGGAGCCGTACGCGGGAAAAGCGCGCGTGCCGAAGCGGAAGAACGGCGAGCCGATTCCGCGCGTCGATTTCGTTGCGGCGCATGACGCGACGTCGTACGCCATCGCCATCGATCCTTCCGGCAAGCTGACCTGGCGCGCGAGCGACATCGACGGCGAGCATGTGATCACCATCCTCACCACCGCCGTCTCTGACGACTACCTGGCCTTCCTCCGCGCGAAAGGGATTTCCTATCTCTTCGGCGGCAAGTCGAACATCGACCTCGCGAAGGTGCTGGTGAAACTGCGCGCGCGGTTCGGCATCCGCAAGCTGCTGCTCGAAGGCGGCGGCAAGATCAACGGTTCGTTCCTGGCGGCGAATCTGATCGACGAGTTGTCGATTCTCGTCGCGCCGGTGGCGGATGGAAGCATCGGCACGCCGTCGCTCTTCGACGTCGAGACCAAACGTTGGAGCGGCGCGCGCCTCGCCCGCCGAAACATCCCTCCGTCGCGCGACCTGAAGCTGCAATCGATCGAAAAGCGCTCCGGCGGCATCGTCTGGCTGCGCTACAAAGTGACTGACGCGGATCGCTGATGCAAGTCTTCCAGATCGTCATCGCCCTCCTCCTCGGCGGCGCGTTGCTCGCGGCGTTGGCAAGGCGAATGGCAATGCCGTATCCAGCACTCGTGGCAATCGCGGGTGCGGCGCTGTCGCTGCTGCCGGGCGTGCCGTCGCTGGCGTTCGATCCGGAGCTGGCGCTGGCGCTGTTCGTCGCGCCGGTACTCCTCGATGCGGCGTTCGATGCGTCGCAGCGCGATCTCCGCCGCAATTGGGGCTCCGTCGTCAGCCTCGCGCTCGGCGCCGTGGTGCTCACGGTCGGCGTGGTGGCTTTGGTCGCGCACACGCTCGTTCCTGGTCTGCCGTGGGCCGTGGCGCTGGCGCTCGGCGCGATCGTGGCGCCGCCCGATGCCGCGGCGGCAACGGCAGTGCTGAAGCAATTGCGACCGCCGCATCGGCTGCTGGTCATCCTGGAAGGGGAGAGTCTCTTCAACGACGCCAGCGCGCTGCTGATCTATCGCTTCGCGGTCGCTGCTGCCGTGGCTGCGCATGTGGTCTCCGTGCCGTCATTCGCCGGCACGCTGATTCTCGTCAGCGTAGGCAGCGTGGCGCTGGCGTGGGTGCTCGCGCGCACCGTCGCGTACGTGAACGTGCGGATTCACGACGTCGCCACGGCGGTGATCGTGCAGTTCTGCACGACGTTCGCGGTGTGGCTGCTCGCGGAGCGGCTGCATCTCTCCGGCATCCTGACGATGGTCGTCTTCGCGATGCTCGTGTCGCGCCTCGCGGTCACTCCCGCGCGCATCCGCCTGCCGTCGTACGCGGTGTGGGAAGTGGCGGTGTTCGTGTTGAACGTGCTCGCGTTCATCCTGGTCGGCTTCCAGCTGCGGCAGATCGTCGTGCGCACGGACTGGACGGATTACATCGGCGTCGCGGCGGCGGTGTGCGGCGCGGTGGTCGTGGCGCGCATCGTCTGGGTGATGGGCGCCGCCGCATTCAATCGCTGCCGTTGCCGCGACACGTCGCCCGATCTCATCGCGCTGTCCGGCCGCGCCGCGGCCATCGTCGGATGGTGCGGCATGCGCGGAACGGTGACGCTGGCCGCGGCGCTGGCGCTGCCGGAGGCATTCCCGTATCGCGATCTCGTTTTCTTCACGTCGTTCGCGGTGGTGCTGGTGACGCTGGTGGTGCAGGGGATGACGCTCCGGCCGCTGCTCGCGTGGCTCGATGTACGCGACGACGGGACGGTCGAGCGCGAAGTGCAGCTGGCGCGCGTGGAGTCGTTGCGCGCAGCGCTCGAAGCGGTGGCGGAATGCGAAGGAGGGGAGACCGCCGAGCTGCTGCGGCGTCGCTACGACCTTCGCCTGCGGCGGGCCGAGGAGAATGGGAACGAGCTGAGTGCGGACGATGCGGCGGTGATTCGCGTGGCCACGAATGCGGAGCGGCGACGCCTGCTCGATTTGCGCAGCGACGGCACGATCGGCGACGCGGCGTTCCAGCAGGTGGAGCAGGAGCTCGACATCAAGGAGCTGGATCTGTTGTAAGACGCGCGGCGTCGTGTCATCCCGCGCGTAGCGAGGGACCCGGGTGGGCGGGCGGCGCGCTGCACAACGCCATGTGTAGCGCGCCGCCCCACCACCCAGGTCCCTCGCTACGCTCGGGATGACATACGCCGTTCGTTCCGCCACCAATCCTTTTCCCATCGTTCACCCGCGCACGCGCGGCGCGGCCGATCTTTCTTTCATGCGAACCGTTGCGATCGTTGGTTCCGGTCTGGCCGGCCTCGTGGCCGCGCATGCATTGCGCCGCGAGGGCTACGCCGTCACGCTCTACTCCGATCGCACCGCGGAGCAGTGGCTGCACGAGAGTCGTCCCACCGGCACCGCTGCCCGCTTCGAGCTCGCCCTCTCTGTCGAACGCGACCTCGGCCTCAATCATTGGGACGACGTCGCGCCGCGCGGCGAAGGCGTGTTCCTCACGTTTTGTCCCACGCCGCACAACCAGCTCGTCCATCTCCGCGGCCGCACGCCCACACCGTTTCAGGCCGTCGATCTGCGCCTGCAATGTCATCGCTGGATGAATGACTTCGACGGGCTGCTGGAGATCGAGCAGGTAACGCCGGCGCGACTGGAAACGATCGCGGCGCGTCACGACCTCACGCTCGTCGCCGCCGGCCGCGCCGATCTCTGCCAGCTCTTCGCGCGCGACGACGCGCGCAGCGTCTACACGAAACCGCAGCGCCACCTGGCCATGGTCATCACGCACGGCGCGAGCATGCGCGTGGGCGGCTGCCCGTTCACTCCCGTCAAGTTCAACTTCCTCGGCACCGACGGCGAGATCTTCTTCGTCCCGTACCACCACAAGGATCACGGCCCGAGCTGGAACATCCTCTTCGAAGCGAAGCCGGGCTCACGCATGGATCGCTTCCAGTTCGCGAAGAGCGGCGAAGAAGTGCTGAGCCTCGCCAAAGAAGTCGTGGGCGATCTCTTTCCGTGGGACGCGGCTTGGATGGAGCCGATGCAGCTCGCCGATGCGAACGGCTGGCTGGTGGGCCGCTTCACGCCCACCGTGCGCCATCCCGTCGCCACACTTCCTTCCGGCGCCGCCGTCATGGCCCTCGGCGACACGGCCATTTCGTACGATCCGATCGCGGCGCAAGGCGCGAACAGCGGCGTGAAGCAGGCGCGCCATCTCGTGAATGCGATCGTCGCGCGCGGCGACGCGCCGTTCGATGCGCGCTGGATGCGCGAAACGTTCGATGCGTTCTACGACGAGCACGCGCGTGCCGCCTGCGCGTTCAGCAACCTCCTGCTCGAACCGATCACCGCGCCGGCGAAGGAAATCCTGATCGCGCAGTACGGCAGCGACGGCCGCAGCGAGACCGCACAGCAACAGATCGCGGACGCCTTCTTCGCGAACTTCAACGACCCGCGCGAGCTCACGCCCGCTTTCACGGACATGAAACTCGCGCGGACGTTCATCGAACGAACGACCGGCCGCTCGTGGCTGCGCAGCGGAGTGCGCGGACGCGCGGGTATCGCTGCCGGCCAATTGCGCCAGCTCATGCAACGGGCGTCGCAACGCCGCGATCGCGCTACCGCGGCGGCACCGCGAACGCACCCCACGTCAGCGCATTGATGCACGACGTGTCGATCGCTGCGCTGCCGCCGCTCTCCACGAACTGTTGCACGGCCTCACGCGCGCAACCCGGCAGCATCGGTGCGTGCGCGGTGGCCGGCGCGACGACGGGCACGCCGTGACGAAGCTGCCGCATCGCGGCCTGGCCCGATTCGGGCGGCGTAGCGGGATCTGCGGCGCCGGAGATGATGATGGTCGGAACGTCAATGGCATCGGTGCGCAAAAGCTCGGGAGCGACGCGTCCCTGAGGCCATAGCGCGCACGCGTCGACGATCGATTCGCCGAACTCACCGAACGCGCGCACCATCTGCTGCTTGTTTTCTGATGTGACGCGCGGGGCGTCTTCGGCGCAGACGACGGAGAGATACATCCCCACCGGCAGCGTGCCGTAGACGGCGGTCTCGACCTGCTTTTCGACCGGCGCGAGCTTCTCGGGATTGTGAATGAGGTAGGGGAGCGACTGCCGCGACGCGCCGCTGAGCAGCAGCGCGTAAAGCGTCTGATGCAGCAGCATCGGCGCGTCCTTGCGCAGCGTCGCCAGTTCCGCGTCGAGATGCGGATACGCGGCGGAACACTTTGCATCCTGCGCACAGTCGGCGACGAGCTGGTCGAGCTGCCGCGAGAAATTCGCCGCGCCGTCCGCGAGGATGTTGAAGCCGGACGGTGCGACGGCACGCAGCACGGCTGTGCGCACGCGCTGCGGATAGCGGCGCATGAACACGAACGCCGCGCGCGTGCCGTACGACGCCGCGACGAGATTCACGCGTTTGTACCCAAGTGCGTCGAACGCGACGCGCAGATCTTCGGCTGCAACATCCGTGGTGTATTGGCGCAGATCGCTCTTACGTTGCAGCTCGTCGACGCATCGCGCCAGATCGTCCTTGCGGGACGGCTCGACCAGCGCGAATCCGCCGGCACACGTGAGCGGATTCGATTTGCCGGTGCCGCGCTGATCGATCAGCACGAGATCGCGATGCGCGAGCAGCGGCTCCAGCTCCGGCACCACCGCGCGCGCCGTTTCCACCGCACCTTGTCCTGGACCGCCCGCGAGCAGGACGAGCGGATCGGCGGCGGTGTTTTCTCTCGCTTTGACGATGGCGACGTTCAGCGCGATGTGGCGGCCTTGCGGATGCGCGCGATCTTCGGGAACGTCGATCGTGCCGCAGACGGCGACGCGGTCCACACCCGGCACGGTGCATTGCGTGAGCGTGGGGCGCGGCGTGGTGGCACAAGCGGCAAGGCAGAGCAGCAGCAGAAGAGTGATAAAGAAGCGAGGCATGAGGGTCTCCGTCGGGATTAGTCGAGTGTGCCGCGGATCAGCTGTTCGCGGATCGCGGCGAGTGGGAAAGCGCGAGGGTTGGAAGCCAGCTCCGGCTGGAGCAGCAGGTAGTTGAAAAGTCCGTTGACGCTGGCCTGAAACAGCAGCGCACGCGAACGCGCACCGCGTGCGCCGTGCGCGCGGAAGAGCTTCGTCAGCCGCTTGTAATGCTGATCGACTTCTTCCGCCAGCGTGGCCGTGGCGCGCGCCAGCGCGGGCGATCCGCCCGGCTGATAGAGCAGCGAAAAGTAGAGGCGATACGAATCGGTGTGCTCGAGCGCGTGCTGCAGCGTGCGATCGAAGATCTGCCGCAACTGCTCTTCCGGCGTGCCGCTCGGCGGATCGTCTGTCCAGACACGCAGCGTCGCGGCCAGATGCTCGCGCAGAATCGCTTCCAGCAGATCGTCCTTGGTCTTGAAGTAATTGAAGACCAGTCCCTTCGACACGCCAGCCGCCCGCGCTACGTCATCCGTCGTCGCCGCATAAAAACCGCGGCGCGAGAACACCTCCGCCGCCGCGCGGACGATCTTCTCCGACGCGCCGGCGCGCATCTGTTCGCTCAATACGGCATTGCGAGGTGACATGCGCACATCATAACCATTGACTGACCGACAAGTCAACGAATAAGAATGCTACTCTTCGCGCCGCATGACTTTTCGCCGGAAGTGGGTCGTTCTCGCCATCATCGCCGCCGTTGCCATCGGCGCGATCGTGGCCGTCGTCATCTCGAAGAAGCGCGCCAAGCCGATTCCCGTCACCACGGAGAAGGCGCAGCGCCGCAACGTGACGCAGCTCGTCACCGCCACCGGCAAGATCCAGCCGGAAGTGGAGGTCAAGATCGCGCCCGAAGTCTCCGGCGAGATCATCGAGATCCCGGTGAAAGAAGGGCAGAGCGTGCAGCGAGGCCAATTGCTGCTGCGCATCAAGCCCGATACCTATCAGGCGCAGGTCGAAGCGCAGACCGCGGCGCTGAACGGCGCCCGCTCCGCCAGCGTGCAGAATCGTGCACAGCTCGACAAAGCGGCAACCGACTACGCCCGCGCGCAGAACCTCTTCAAACAGAACCTCATCTCCGACAACGATCTCAAATCCGCGCAGACCGCGCGAGACGTGGCGCAAGCGGCGCTGCAGTCTTCGCTCTTCGAGATCCAGCGGTCCGAGGGAGCGTTGCGGCAGATTCGGGAGGCTTTGGGGAAGACGATCATTTATTCGCCCTCGAATGGCACTATCACCTCGCTCACCAGCCGCGTGGGCGAGCGCGTGGTCGGCACCAGCCAGTTCGCCGGCACGGAAGTGATGCGCATCGCCGATCTCGACAGCATGGAAGCGCGCGTGAACGTCAACGAGAACGACGTCGTGAACGTGAAGGTCGGCGACGAAGCGCGCATCAGCGTCGACGCTTATCCCGACCGCGCCATCCGCGGCGTGGTGCGCGAGATCGCGAGCAGCGCGCAGACCAACAACGCCGGCACGCAGGAAGAAGTGACGAACTTCGAAGTGAAGATCAGCATCCCCGATCGTTCGCTGCGCCTGCGTCCCGGCATGAGCGCCACGGCGGACGTCGAAACCGCGACCGTGCAGAACGCGGTGGTGGTGCCGATCCAAAGCGTCACCGTGCGCAGCACGGACAGCGATCTCTCGCCCGAAGAGCGCGAGAAGCAGAGCGCGCGCCGTGCCGAAGAAGAGAAGTCGGACAACCGCGCCGACGTCACGAACGAGACGCTCGACAAACAGCGCGAGCGCGCGCAACGCGAAAATCTCCAGCGCGTCGTCTTCATCAAAACCGGCGAAACGGTGCGCATGCAGAAAGTCACCACCGGCATCGCCGACACGACCTGGATCGAGATCAAGTCCGGCCTCAAACCGGGCGACGAAGTGGTCTCCGGCTCCTACACCGCCATCTCGCGCAAGTTGAAGGATGGGGCGAAGGTGATGATCGAGGGGGAGAAAAAATGAGCCATTCAGCTGTTCAGCTTTTCAGCTATTCAGGCGGCGAACGGCGCCTCTCGCGGCCTGAATAGCTGAACAGCTCAATAGCTGAATAGCTCAGATCCCATGCTCACCGAGCTCCTCGAATCGTTCCGCATCGCGATCCTCGTGATCCGCGCGCACAAGATGCGCTCCGTCCTCACCGCCCTCGGCGTCATCATCGGCATCATCGCCGTCACGCTCATGGGCTCCGCGATCGGCGGCATCGAGACCGGATTCGAGCGCAGTCTCTCCGTCGTCGGCGACGACATCCTCTACGTCGAAAAGTGGCCGTGGCATCACGTCGATGACTGGTGGAACTACCGCAACCGGCGCGTGATGCAGGTGCGCTACGCCGAGGATCTGAAGCGGATCATCCGCGCCACGCCGAATTCGCATCTGCTCACCGCCGTGCCGACCATGAACACCGGCCGCACCGTGAAATACGGCGACAACAGCGTGCGCAGCGTTTTCACGCAAGGAACGACCGAGGAGTTTCTGCTGACGTCGACGACCGGCTTTTCGCAGGGCCGCTTCTTCACCGAGCCCGAATCGCGCGGTGGCCGCGACGTCTGCATCCTCGGCTACGACGTGGCCGAAGCGCTCTTCCCGAATGGCGACGCGCTCGGCAAGACGGTACTGATCGACACCACGCCTTTCCGCGTCGTCGGCGTCTGGGCCAAACAGGGCACCTTCCTCGGCCTCTTCAGCTTCGACACGTACGCCGTCGTGCCGCTCAACGCATTCATGAAATCGTTCAGCGCGCGGCTCGATACGTCGATTCGCGTGAAGGTGCGCGACAAGACGCAGATGCAGGCGGCGCGCGACGAGCTGACCGGCGCGATGCGGCGCGTGCGCGGCTTGCGTCCCGAACAGAAGAACGACTTCGAGATCAACGAGCAGGAAGGCCTGCGCAGCACCCTCGGCCCGGTGAAAGCGGGCATCGCCGCGGCGGGTTTGTTCGTGACCGGCCTGGCGCTCTTTGTCGGTGCGATCGGCATCATGAACATCACGTACGTGAGCGTGAAAGAGCGGACGCGCGAGATCGGCACACGCAAAGCGGTCGGCGCGCGGCGTCGCACGATCCTGCTGCAGTTCCTCGTGGAAGCGGTGGCCATCTGCCTGATCGGCGGCGCCGCGGGGCTGCTGTTGTCGTGGCTGATGTGCGTGGCTGTGGCGGCGGCGTTCCCGTCGTTCCCGATGCGCTTTTCCATGAACCTGGTGATGACGGGATTGATCGTGTCGACGGTCACCGGGATCCTCTCCGGTTTCGCGCCGGCGCTGTCGGCGTCGCGATTGGATCCGATCGAAGCGCTGCGTTACGAATAGTCATGTCCTCCTTCGAAATCTTTCGCATGGCGCTCGTCGCTCTCCGCGCGAACAAGCTTCGTTCGGTGCTGACGATGCTCGGCGTGACGATCGGCGTCTTCTCCGTGATCGGCGTGATGACGGCGCTGAGCGTGATCTCCGGATCGATCGAGACCGGCCTCAGTTTCCTCGGCAGCAACATCTTTCAGATCGCCAAGTACCCGACCATCAACACGAACGATCCCGAAGAACGGTTCGCCAATCGGAAGAACATCAGCTACCAGAACGCCATGGCCTTCACGCGGCTGATGGAAGGGGAGGCGAACGCGGTCTGCCTGAAGGTGTTCGATCGCGGCAAGGCAGCGAGCTACGGCCGCGTGAAGATTCAGGGGTTGTCGGTGGTCGGCACGAACGAAGCGTTCCTCGTCGCGAACAGCTACACGCTCGGCGACGGCCGGAATCTGACGGCCGAGGATGTCGATCTGGCGCGGAACGTCATCGTGGTCGGCGCGAACATCCAGAAGAAGCTCTTCCCGAATGAATCGGCGCTGAACAAAACCATCAAAGTGAACGGGAAGCCGTACCGCATCGTCGGCATCTTCGGCGAGAAAGGCTCATCGTTCGGGCAGAGCCAGGACGATCTGATGGCGGTGCCGATCACGAAATTCTTCGCCGATTACGGCGAGGTGAATCGCACCATCAACATCGCCGTGCAGGCGACGTCGCAGGCCACGTACAACCAGACTCTCGACAAAGCGATCGGCGCGATGCGCGTGGCGCGCGGCCTCAAGCTCGGGCAGCCGAACGACTTCGAGATCTACTCGAACGACACGCTGCTCACGGCCTTCGCGCAGATCGCGAACACTGTGCGCGCGGGCGCGTTTGTCGTGAGCGTGATCGCGCTGCTGGCCGCGGGCATCGGCATCATGAACATCATGCTGGTGAGCGTGACGGAGCGGACGCGCGAGATCGGCGTGCGCAAAGCGATCGGCGCGCGGAAGCACGACATCGTGCGGCAGTTTCTGATCGAAGCGATCGTCCTCTCCGAAGTCGGCGGTCTGGCCGGCATTCTCTTCGGAGTTCTCGGCGGCAACAGCATGGCGTTCCTCTTCGACATGAGCGTCGTCATTCCGTGGGCGTGGGCATTCGCGGGGCTGGTGGTCTGCTCGGCGATCGGCACGGGATTCGGCTGGTATCCGGCGTGGAAAGCAGCGGAGCTCGATCCGATCGAAGCGCTGCGCTACGAGTAGAGTCGCGGAGTCTCCGAGTCGCCGAGTCTCAGAGTGGTGGCGAGAACGGCGAGACGTCGTCGTGGTCGTGCTTCTCTGCGACTCGGCGACTCTGAGACTCGACGACTTCCCCGCTCAGCCCGAGGACGCTGCCGCCCACGATCAGCACCGCGCCGGCGAGCGTGCGCAGCGTCAGCGGCTCGTGCAGCACGACGGCGCTGAGCGCGAGCGCGAACGGGATGTTGCCGTAGTAGATGATGCTGGTCTTCGCGGGCGCGAGCCGCGTGGTCACGCGCACCCAGAGGCCGTGCGCGATGAGCGTCGTGCCGATGGCCAGGAAAAGCAGGCCGGCCCAATCGCGCGCGGTGAGATTCCAGTTCGCGCGGCTGGTGAAGGCGAGGTAGATGAGCAGCGCGAAAGCGAATTGGCCGAGGGCGCGGAGGGTGGTGGAGAGGTGGGACCAGCGCTGGTGGAGGAGCGGGAGCGATGCGTAGAACAGCGCACTCGTCGCGGCGAGCAACATGCCCCACGCCACTTCATTGCGCAGCGAGAAATTCGGCACCAGGACGAACGTGCCGATCGCCGCGAGGACGACCGCGAAGGCGTGGCGAATGCGCACGCGATGCGCGCCGAAGATCGCGCCGAGAATCAGCAGAAAAACGCCGTAGAGCGAGAGACCGATCGCGGCGACGGATGCGGACGACGCTTTGATCGCCAGAAAGTAGGAATGCCAATGGCCGAAGAAGAGCGCGCCGATGACGGCCAGTCGCGCGATGTCGGCGGCAGGTAACGCGCGGAGCTCGCGGCGGTAGGCGGTGATGGCGAGCATGCCGGCGGTGGCAATGGCGAGACGGACGATGCCGATCGTGTACGCATTCGCCGCGATCAGTTTGATCACGACCGGAATGCAGCCGAAGAGGGCGACGGCTACGAAGGCTTCGGCGGCGCGACGCGAATGGTCGCCGGACGCGGGCAGGCTGGGGCTCACAGGCTCACAGGCTCACAGGCTCAAAGTAGCACGCGCGTCGCGAGTTACGAGATGTGGCATGTGGCTCGAGCCGAAACGGCGCAAGCTCGCGCGTCGCTCGCTACTGTGAGCCTGTGAGCCTATGAGCCTATGAGCCTGGGAGGGGGCCGGGCGGCCCCGGGGCCGGCGGGCAAGGTAGACTCCCGCGCCATGCTCAACTACATCTGGTTCGCGCTCATGGCCATTTCGCTGGTGGTCGCGGCGTTCAACGGGACGGCCGATGCGGTGACGAAAGGGGCGGTCGACATGGCCAAGACCGCGGTCGAGATTTCGATCGGTCTGGTCGGCGTGATGACGCTCTGGCTCGGCATGATGCGCATCGCCGAGAAAGCCGGTCTGGTCACCATCCTCGGCCGCCTGCTCCGTCCCGTGCTGCGCCTTCTCTTTCCCGAACTGCCGCCGGATCATCCCGCGAACGGCGCGATCGTCCTGTCCATCGCGGCGAACATGCTCGGCCTGAACAACGCCGCCACGCCGCTCGGCATCAAGGCGATGGAAGAGATGCAGACCGTGAATCCGGACAAAGAGACAGCGACGAATTCCGAGGTCATGTTCATGGCGCTGAATACGGCGAGCGTGCAGCTCGTGCCGGCGCAGATGATCGCCATCCTCGTCGCGTCGGGCTCGAAGAGTCCGACCTCGATCATCTCGTCGACGCTCGTGGCCACGTTCATCGGCACGCTCGCGGCGATCATCTCCGCGAAAGTTCTGCAGCGCTTCTGGCCAACGCCGCGCGTTGATGTCACGCCGGACGAGGTGCAGGCGTGATTCGCTACATCCTCGAACAGATTTCGCTCTGGGCGTTTCCGGTGCTGCTGGTGGGGATTCCGCTGGCCGGCGTGGTGAAGAAGGTGAAGGTGTACGACACCTTCATCGACGGCGCGAAGGAAGGCTTCGACGTGGCGGTGAAGATCATCCCGTACCTGGTCGGCATCCTCGTCGCGATCGGCATGTTCCGCGGTTCCGGCGCGATGGACCTGCTGACGAACGCGCTGCGCCCGATTCTCGCCTCTACCGGTTTTCCGCCGGAGCTCTTTCCGCTGGCGGTGATGCGCACGCTCTCCGGCAGCGGCTCGCTGGGACTGACGACCGACATCATCAAAACGCACGGCCCCGACTCGATGTTCGCGCGCATGGCCTCGACGATGTACGGCAGCTCGGAAACGACGTTCTACGTGCTGGCGGTGTATTTCGGCGCGATCGGCGTGAAGCGAACGCGCCACGCGGTACCTGCGGCGCTGATCGCGGACATCGTGGCGGCCATCGCGGCGGTGGCGGTTTGTAGTTGGATGTTTGGTTAGGGGGAGGGAGGCGCGCACGGCAGCTGAAGCCATCTGCACAACGCCGCTTCGACCTGCTGCAACTGCTGCGCGGTCAGTGAGCCCAATAAACGAACCGCGCGCATCGGCGGAACGGTGACTAGGCCCTGGACGTCGAATGCACCAGGCTTGAGAAACCGGAGCGGCACGACCGCTTCGAACTCTGTCTCACGCGTGGAGGTCGTATGCGGAACGAGCGTGATCAACGCGCGGTCGCTGTCGGCAATCGGCGCGCTGACGACGAGACACGGCCGAACCTTCGCCGTGAGGCCGAGATCAACGAGCCAAACCTCGCCACGCTCGGGCTATCTCACTCAGATTCACGTTCGTCGTAGGCGAGGAACACATCGTTTGCGGCAGCAAGAAGCTCGTCATCGGAGATGCGCGGATAGTCGATCCTGCCTGAGATCCGAACCAGCTCCGCAAGCACCTCGCGCTTGGCGTTGTCCGGAAGTGCTCGAAAGTCGTCCACGAGATGCTTCGCGTCTGCGGTCATTGGTGAAAGTGTAACGCCAAGGAGAACGAGCGGAAGAACGAGCTATTGTGACGCGTACGCGCTCTTGGGCAGGTTTTGCGCTGCCGTGGTGAGGAATGCATCGAGGTGTGGGAACTCGGTAGGGATCGAGATGCGCCGGCCATCTGAGGTGATGAAGGTGATCGCTTTTACGTTCTCACGCACCTTCGCTATGTCGCGCCACGCAGCGGTCAACGGACGGCGGGCCAGGCGCTCCACCGTGAATCCTTCCGGCCGCACGATCAGCTTGTAGCGGGCGTACGCAAGATAGGCCGCGATTCCGAACACTCCCATGGCCGCGCAGGCCATGATGATCCGGAGCGGCATCGCTTCGTCATTGCAACATGAGCAGCGGGAAGACGACCGACAGGACCACGAACGTGCCGCCGATGCAGCGCCAGATGAATCCGTATCGATAGACCATGGCGATATTTTCGCGCGAAACGGGATGGCAGCCGCGCATCGCGCTGAAACGTTTTTCCTCCTCCCGTCACTACTCCTCCGAAGCCTCGGATGCGAGGAGAAAGGCGGAGAGATGAAAACGTTTCGCTCAGCATTCCTGATCACCCTGATGATGTTCGCGCTCGGCATTGCCATGGCGGTGGCGCAGTCGGCGCAGAAGGTCGCGCTGCAGCCGCTCAACGCGGACGCGATCAGTCGCGACGCGGCGGCGCCGTCGGTCGAGCAGCTGGTCCTGCGTACGGCTGCGGCGAAACTGGCGGCGGAGCGGCGGCCGGCGACGAGCGTGGAAGTGCCGGTCACCGTCGTCACCTCCACGCTGCCAGGTGGGTGTTACCAGATCTGCGTCGGCTCGGGCATCAACCGCGCGTGCACCGTTCCGCGCCCCTGTACGAAATAGCAGTGACGACCGCGGGAGCCGCGCGATTAGTGCGCGGCTCCGCGGCTACACTTCGTCCGCACATGCCTGCCGAGTTCCTGGAGCGCTTCGTCACCGCGCGCGGCATGACGTCGCGCTATCGCGTCTTCTTTCCCAACGACTTCACGCGCGAGCGCTCGTGGCCGGTGATTCTCTTCCTCCACGGCGCAGGCGAGGGCGGCACCGACGGCATCGCACCGACGCAAGTGGGACTCGGCCGCGCGGTGTCGCTCGCGCCGGAGCGCTTCCCGTTCGTGATCGTCTTTCCGCAGTCGCCGCCGCGCACGCCGTGGTTCGGCGCGTCGCTCGACGTTACGCTTGCGGCGCTCGAAGCGACCATCGAAGAAGCGAATGGCGATCGCGAACGGCTCCTGCTCACCGGCATCTCCATGGGCGGCTACGGCACCTGGACGTTGGCGTTGCGCGAGCCACAACGGTTCGCTGCGCTCGTGCCGGTCTGCGGCGGCGTGCGCGTGGACACTGTTGCCAACGCCGCGCGGAAGCTCGCGCACATTCCGCAGTGGGTCTTTCACGGCGATCGCGACGACATCATCCCGGTCAGCGAATCACGCGAGATGGTCGCTGCGCTTCGCGACGCCGGCGCGGACGTGCGCTACACCGAATACGCGGGCGTGCGGCACAACTCGTGGGACCGCGCGTATGCGGATCCGGAGCTCGTGCCGTGGCTGCTCGCGCAGCGTCGCGGTCAGCCGGCCGAGATCGTGTAGGTGCCGTCGATCTCGCGCCGCACCTGCACGATCTCCACGCCGCCGTTCACGAAATCCTGCACCACCGCGCCCACTTCCTCGCGCGGCACGCCGCTCACCGGCTCGATGGCGTCGTTCATCGGTTGGTCATTCAATGCCGAGCTCCTGCACGATCTGTTGGCGCACGTCGCGGTACTTCGTTCCCGAAAGAATGGCGCCGCGGTTGGCGGGATTGAGATTGTTTCGGCGCAGCCACGACACGAACTGCTCGTCGTTCGCCACGCTCTTCGCCGCCCAGTCGCGAATCTTCTGCGTGTTCGGATCGGGACCGAAGCGCACCGCCGGCACGTTGATGATCTGCTTGGTCACGCGCGCCTGCGTCGGAATGGGTGGGCCGAGGAAACCGCCTTCTTCGATGGCGCGATCGAAGGCGAGATAGCCGAAGACGAGCGGACGCGGGAACGTCTCGTTCAGTGAGATCCCGCGGTTCGATGCGGACGCGATCTCCACCGTGCCGCCGACGCTCGTCGACGCGATGCTCTTGTTCAGCGCCGTGAGCGCGTCCTGGTAATCGGTGGCCGCCGATGATGCAGTGCCCGCAGCGCTCGGCGCCGGAAGCACGTTCTGGCTCGGCGCCACGCCGGCGTCCGCACGGCCTCCGCGCGATTCCGTGTTCGCCAGCGACACGTTCACCGCGCCTGCCACGTACACGCGCTGCACGACGCGAATGTAGTTCTGCTGTTGCCGCGAGCCGCCCTCTTTCGTCTCGATGGTCGACGGCGCGTACGTCGCGAGGAACGCGCGGTTCGCGGCTTGATCCGCCCAATCGTCGATCTGTCCGTTCAACGTCGCCACGGGCAGCCCGTACGTCGACGATTGCGTGATGTTGATCGCGCCGGTCGCGTTGCCCGTGCGCATCAAACTGAGTCCCACCGGCACCGCGTTCACCGGCAGCGCCAGCGAAGCGCCCGCGCCCTGCTTGATCTCGAACGTGTACGACGGAAACGCGGCGCCGGGAGCCATGCTCCAATCGGTCGTCGGCGCGGTGGTGCGCGTCGGATTCGGGAACTGCCACTGATGCGGCACGACGACATTCGCGTCGTTCACGCCGTACGAGCCTTTGTAAAACTCGGTGAAGCCGGCTGGGTAGAGCCGCGCGATGACGTTGTCGAGCGGCAGGAATCCTTTGCGCTCGAAGATCTTCGTCTCTTCACCGATCGGCGTCGACACCAGGAAAATATCGCCGACCTGCAAATCCTCGGTGAGCGGATACGCCGGCAGCACCTGGCTGGCGCGAATGGTCATGCACCAATCCTTCGCCACCTGCTGCAGCTGCTGGGTGCGGCTGCGATTGAGACTGCATCCCGCGGCGCACACGACCAGCGCGGCGCAAAGCCAACCACGGATCTTCATCGGACCGGCCCCTCCCTCTCTCGATGCGAAGGAGTGTAACTCAGCGCGGTTTGGAGATCGCGTAGACGATGCCGCCGACGACGAGCGCCGCGCCGGCGGTGATGTATTTGTCGAGCGGCTGCATGAAGAAGAACGACAGCGACACGAGCATGCCCAGGATGGGGATGATCAGTCCCGGCGTGCGAAAGCCGTCGTTCAGTTGGCGCAGTCGCGGCACGGCGGCGGCTGTGAAGAGATAGGTCGTCAGTCGCGCGACCGCGGAGAGTTTCGCGAGCGTCGCGAACGATCCGCCCAACGCGAGCGCCAGCGCCACGACGGTGTGGATCGCGATCGCGACTGATGGAGTGCGGAACTTCGGATGCACGTACGACACAGGTCCCATGCGCCGGTCGAGCGACAGCGCGAAGAGCATGCGCGAGCCTTCGAGCATCGTCCCGGAGTTCGTGCCTGCCATCGACAGCAGCGAGCCGACCGTGACGACGATGATGCCGATCGGGCCGATCAGCGCGCCCGCGGCAGAAGCGATCGGTGTGTTGCTCGACGAGAGGTCGGGCAGAGACGCCATCGCGCCGAGTTGCGCGAGCACGTAGATCGCCGCGATGGCGAGCGTTCCGGCGAGCAGAGCGAGCGGCAGATCGCGGCGCGGGTTTTTGTATTCGCCGGCGGGGACGCCGAGGTTTTCGAAGCCGGCGTAGGCGAAGAGCATGAAGAGCGCGGCGTCGGCCCAGTTCGTGCCGGCGCGCGGAATGGTGAGCGACGCCGGAATCGGATTGTGCTTCCAGAGAATGAGCGCGAGCAGGATGAAGCCCACCAGCGGAATCAGCTTGCCGAGTGTGAACACATAGATCGACGCGGCGCCGTAGCGCACGCCGACGAAGTGAATCGCGGCGAGGATGAGAATCGTGGAGGTGATGATGGCGATGCGCGCGCTCCCGTTACCGAGCGGCGGATAGAGCAGCGCCAGCGCGAGCACGAAGCCGTTCGAGAGCGACGCGAGCGACGTCACGCGCGCGATCCAGTTCATCCAGCCGGTTTCGAATCCGACGAAATCGCCGAACGCGGTGCGCGCGTACAGATACGCGCCGCCCGGCTCCGAAAAATGGCTCGCCGCTTCGGCGAAGCAGAGCACGAGGATGAACACCGGCACCGCGAAAATCAGCGGCGCCCAGAGCGAAAAAGGACCGAGCAGCTCGTACGATTCGTGCGGAAGCAGGAAGACGCCGGAGCCGACCACCGCGTTGATGCACATCAACACGAGGCCCCAGAAACCGACGGTGCGGACGAGATGGTGGGTCTCTTTTTCGGTCGTCATCGTTTCGTATATCCCTTGCCGCGGATCACTTTTCCGCCCAGCGCCCCCGTCATCGTTCCCTCGCGCAGCACGACCACGCCATTCACGACGACGTGGCTCACGCCTTCGCTGAAGTGGTGCGGATCTCCGAACGTGGCAACGTCGCGAATCGACTCTGGATCGAACACGATGATGTCTGCTTTCAGCCCCGGACGCA
Organism: Thermoanaerobaculia bacterium; assembly: GCA_035688915.1. Classification (GTDB taxonomy): domain Bacteria; phylum Acidobacteriota; class Thermoanaerobaculia; order Gp7-AA8; family Gp7-AA8; genus DASSMK01. Next base: position 3,796 of record DASSMK010000196.1, on the reverse strand, counting down.
AAACGCCGCGATCCTCGAAGCCGCCGCGCAGCGCCGCGAGTGACGTCATCTTCCGCACCGCTTCGGTCAGTGTGAAGAGCTTTTCGTCGCGCACGTAATGGCCGGCGACGCGGGGGAACGTGCCGTACGCGCGCGGATGCACGGCGGTGTTCGCGGTACGCGACGCGTTGGTCGGCGCGCCGGAGTCGGAGCCGACCGCGACCCAAGGCTGCTTCAGCGCGTACTGCACGTCCGCTTCGCTCATGGAGAAGAAGATGACGCGCGGCGAGTTTTCGTTTTCCGCGAAGAGGCGCATCAGCGCTTCCTCCGGCGTGAGGTTCATCAGCGTCCCGATCTCTTCGATGTACTTTTTCTCGTACGCCGCGTGGGCGGGATTGCCGATCTGCGAAACGTAAATGGCCTTCTCGCCGCGCTTCGCGAACTGCGCGCGCAACGCTTCGGCGATCTTCGCGCGATCGTCGGGATTGGCGAGCCGCTTGCGGAACTCGTCGTAGCCGCCTTCCATCGCCCAATCCGGCGCCAGCGTGGAGAGGCCGGTGCCCGACGCCGGATACGGATAGACATTGGCCGCGACGTCGATGCCTTCCGCACGCGCCGCTTCGATCCGTTCGATGACGTGCGGCATGCGGCCCCAGTTCGCGCGGCCACCGACTTTGAGGTGCCAGATGTTGACCGGGATCTTCGCCTCGCGGCCGATGCGGAACGCTTCGTCGAGGCCCATGTCGATGTGGTCGCCTTCGTCGCGCATGTGGGTGAAATAGACGCCGTCATACTTCGCCGCCACCCGCGCCAGGTTGATGATCTCCTCGGTCGTCGAATACATCGCCGGGACGTAAATGAGCGACGTGGAAAGGCCCATCGCGCCGTCGCGCATGGCCTGATCGACGATCTCCTCCATCCGCTTCATCTCTTCGGCGGTGGGCGGGCGATTCACGTCGCCGATGACGAGGTCGCGCGGATTCGATGCGCCGGCGAGCGTGGCGATGTTGATGGCGGTGCCGTTCTTTTCGACGCGATCGAGGTACTCGCCCAGGGTCGTCCAGCCGCGCTTCGGATCGGGCGCGACGGGACCTGCGGAGTGCCCTTCGCCGGTCAGCTCGGTCGTCACGCCTTGCCGCACTTTCGCCTCGAGCTGCGGCTCGCGGAGCACGGAATCTTCGTCCTGGCCGAGGAGGTCGACGAAGCCGGGGGAGACGATGTGCTCGTGCGCGTCGAGGGTTGTCTTCGCGCTGAGTGCATGCAGATCGCCGATGGCCACGATCGTGTCGCCGCGCACGCCGATGTCGCCGCGAAACCACGGCGCGCCGGTGCCGTCGAGGATCCGGCCGTTCACGATCTTCAGATCGAGCGGAGCGGTGGTGGGAGTGGGCGTGGTGGCGCAGCTGGTAAGAGTCATGGCAAGGATGGTGGCAATGAGTGTGGTTCGCATGTTTTTAGGCTCACAGGCTCACAGGCTCATAGGCTCATAGCAGCACGCGCTGCGTGAGCGACGTGAGGTACGCATAAGCGTCAGAACCAGAGCGCGTCCGCGGACGCTGGCGCGGCGTGCGCTGCTATGAGCCCATGAGCCTATGAGCCCATGAGCCTCGGCCGTGCGGGTGCGGCGGGTCATTCCATGCCTCGCAGAAGGTCGGCGAAGTTCTGTCGTTCGCGGATCACGCGTGCTTCGCCGTTGTCGGCGAGGATTTCGGGAGGAAGCAGGCGCGCGTTGTAGTGCGAGCCCATGGAGAAGCCGTACGCGCCGGCGTCGCAGAAGGCGATCAGGTCGCCCACGGCGACCGGCTCCAGCGAGCGCGTGGTCACGTCGCCGTTGACGCGTGTGAAGACGTCGCCCGATTCGCAGAGGTTGCCGGCCACGACGACGTCATCGCGGTGCAGCGATTCGTCCCAGCTCTCGCGCAGCGCGCCTTCATGTCCGCGGCTGGCGTTCACGATGTGGTGATACGCGCTGTATTTCGACGGACGGACGAGGTGATTGAAGCCGCTGTCGACGCCGATCCATTCGACGCCGGCGCTGATGCGCTTCGTCGTGGCGCGCGTGAGCAGCACGCCCGATTCCGCGACGAGATAGCGGCCCGGCTCGAGGATCGCGGTGAGACCGCGCTCGCGCAGCAGCGGCGCGGCGAGATGCGCGAGCTCGAGGCCGTAGCGTTCGATGGGGAAGCGCGGATCGCCTGGTTTGTACGGCGTGGCGATGCCGCCGCCGAAGTTGATGAAGCGCAGATTGGCGAACGACGGCGCGAGCTGCAGCAGCGTGCGCGCCGAGGCGAGGAGCGGAGCGGGATCGTCGACGCCGGAGCCGATGTGCGCGTGGATGCCCACCACTTTCCCGCCGGCGTCTTCGACCAGCATGCGCGCGGATTCGATCTCGCCGGTGTCGATGCCGAACTTCACGCTCTCGCCGGCTGTGATCACGTCCGCGTGATGGCCGGCGCCCACATCGGGATTCACGCGCAGCGCGATCGGATTTTTTAGGCCGAGGAGGAGGCAGCGGTCGATCTCGGACATCGAGTTGACGTTGATGACGATGTTCGGATCGGGGATGGCGCGCAGATCGTCGTCGGAGACGTTCGAGCAAGTGAACCAGATCGATTCCGGACCGAAGCCCGCCGCGCGCGCGAGATGGATCTCGCCCGGCGAAACGGCGTCGAGTCCGAAGCCTGCTTCGCGCATAAGCCGAAGGATGGAGAGGTTGCTGTTCGCCTTCATCGCGTAAAACGCGCGGAAGGGGAGCCCGGCGAATGAGGTGGTGAGCGCGCGAATCTGACGGCGGATGACGGAGGCGTCGTAGACGTAAAGCGGAGTGCCGTAGCGCATCGCCAGCTCCGTCGCCGCAACGCCGCCGATGTGGAGGATGCCCTGAACGTAGTGCATGTGCGGCGCGGAGTGTACCGCCCGTTCCGCCCGGCGGGCAGGCTCAAAGGCTCACAGGCTCAAAGGCTCAAAGGAGCACGCGCGGCGCGAGTGCGACGTCTTTCCGTATATGCCACCTGCACAACGCGTCGCGCTTGCGAAGCCGGCGCTGCTTTGAGCCTTTGAGCCTGTGAGCCTTTGAGCCTCCGCGCCACAGGCGAAAAGCGCGGCTCTCGCCTCGCGGTAGAATCGCGCGTCAATGCAGCAATACTTCACCCTCGTCCGTCACATCCTCGATCACGGCACGCCGAAAGCGGACCGCACGGGCACGGGCACGCTGAGCGTTTTCGGCTACCAAATGCGCTTCGATCTCGGCGCAGGTTTTCCGCTGCTGACGACAAAAAAACTGCACCTGCGCTCGATCATTTACGAGCTGCTTTGGTTCCTTGCGGGCGACACGAACGTGCGCTTCCTCAATGAGAACAAAGTCACGATCTGGGACGAGTGGGCGGATGCGAACGGCGAGCTCGGGCCGATTTACGGCTACCAGTGGCGCTCGTGGCCGGCGGCGGATGGGCGGCACATCGACCAGATCTCCGAAGTGATCGAGCAGATCAAACGCAATCCTGATTCGCGGCGATTGCTCGTCAGCGCGTGGAACGTCGGCGAGCTCGATCGGATGGCGCTCGCGCCGTGTCACGCGTTTTTTCAGTTTTACGTCGCGAACGGCCGCCTCTCCTGCCAGATGTACCAGCGCTCCGCCGACGTCTTCCTCGGCGTTCCCTTCAACATCGCGTCGTATGCGCTGCTGACGATGATGGTGGCGCAGGTCTGCGACCTCAAGCCGGGCGACTTCGTCCACACCTTCGGCGATGCGCATCTTTACTCGAATCACATCGAGCAGGCGCGGTTGCAGCTCTCGCGTCCGCCGCGCGCGCTACCG
>DASSMK010000195.1:0-6796 GCA_035688915.1 Thermoanaerobaculia bacterium | reverse complement strand
GAAGCCGCGTCCCGGCGGTCTCGATCCCGATTCGATCATCGACGCGTTCGCGCACCGCATGATGTATTCGGTGGCGCGCGACGAGTTCAACGCCACCGGTGAGAACCTCTTTCACGCGCTCGCCTACGCCGTGCGCGACCGGCTGATGGATCGCTGGTTCCACACGCAGGATCAGTACTACCGGCAGGACGTGAAGCGCGTCTATTACCTCTCGCTCGAATTTCTTCTCGGCCGGCTGCTGCTCAACAACATGATCAACCTCGGCGCCGAGCCCGCGTATCGCGACGCCATGAAGCGCCTCGGCATCGACCTCGAAGAAGTGGCCGGCCGCGAAGCCGACGCAGGCCTCGGCAACGGCGGACTGGGACGTCTCGCCGCCTGCTTTCTCGATTCCGCGTCCACGCTCGCGCTGCCGTTCTACGGCTACGGCATCCGCTACGAATACGGCATCTTCCGGCAGCGCATCGTGGACGGGATGCAGACCGAGGCGCCGGATAGCTGGTTGCGGTACGGGAACCCTTGGGAGGTGGCGCGGCCGGACGTGCTCTTTCCGGTGAAGTTTTACGGACGCGCGGAGTACTACACCGACGAAAACGGCGCGTCGCGCGTGCGTTGGATCGACGCGCAGGAAGTCTATGCAATGGCCTACGACATGGCCATTCCGGGCTACAAGAACGACGTCGTCAATTCACTGCGATTGTGGGCGGCGAAATCGAGCCGCGAATTCGATCTCGCCAAGTTCAACGCGGGCGCGTACGTGGCGGCGGTCGAAGACAAGACCAGCACGGAGAACATCTCCAAGGTGCTCTATCCGCCCGACGATCAGCACGCCGGGCGCGAGCTGCGTTTGAAGCAGCAGTACTTTTTCACGTCGGCCACCATCCAGGACGTCATCCGCCGCTTCAAGAAATATCCCGATCGCAACTGGCAGGACCTGCCGGACAAAGTGGCGATCCAGCTGAACGACACGCATCCCAGCATCTCCATCCCCGAAATGATGCGCATCCTCGTCGATCAGGAGCGCCTCGATTGGGACACCGCGTGGTGGCTGTGCGAGCGCGTGTTCGCGTACACGAATCACACGGTGCTGCCGGAAGCGCTGGAGACGTGGCCGGTCGATCTGATGCGCGCGCTCCTGCCGCGGCACATGCAGATCATCGAAGAGATCGATCGCCGCTTCCGCACGCTGATCGTGCAATCGAGCCCAAACGACGAGGCGAAAGTGAAGCGCATGTCGATCATCGACGACGCTTCGCAGCGCGTGCGCATGGCCAATCTCGCGGTGGTCGGCTCGCATTCGGTGAACGGCGTCGCGCAGCTGCACAGCGACATCCTCAAGAAGTCGATCTTCCGCGAGTTCGACGAGCTCTATCCGAAGCGCTTCAACAACAAGACGAACGGCATCACGCCGCGGCGCTGGCTGCTCGATGCGAATCCGGAGCTGTCGTCGCTGATCGACGAAGTGGTCGGTGACGAATGGCCGCGCCATCTCGATCTGCTGCGCAAGCTCGAGCCGTGCATCGAGGACGCCACGTTCCGCGAGAGGTGGCGCGAAGCGAAGCTCGCGCGCAAGCGCATCGTTTCGCACTGGCTGAGCCGCTGCTTCCGCCTCGACGTCGATCCCGAATCGCTGTTCGACGTGCAGATCAAACGGATGCACGAGTACAAGCGGCAACTGCTGAACGTGCTGCACGTCCTCTCCGCGTATCACCGCATCGCGGACGGCGAAGAGCTGCCGCCGCGCACGGTGATCTTCGGCGGCAAAGCGGCGCCGAGCTACTTCATCGCGAAATTGATCATCAAGCTGATTCACGCCGTCGCCGCGTTCGTGCGCGCGAATCCGCGCGTCGCGCAACGACTGGCGGTGGTGTTCGTGCCGAACTACGACGTCTCCGCGGCGGAGCTGCTGTTTCCGGCGACGGAACTGTCGGAACAGATCTCGACCGCGGGCACCGAAGCGTCGGGCACCGGCTGCATGAAAGCGGTGCTGAACGGAGGCATCATCATCGGCACGCTCGACGGCGCGAACATCGAGATCCGCGACGAAGTGGGCGAGGAGAACATGTTCGTCTTCGGCAAGACGGCCGCAGAGATCGCGGCGCGGCCGGAGTCAAAGCCGACGCCGGAGCTGCTGCGCGTGATCGACACGATCGCGAAACTGAACGGCGGCGAGTTCGCGCCGCTCGTCGACATCCTCACGAAGAACGATCGCTACTACCACTGCGCCGATTTCCCGTCCTACGCCGCCGCGCAGCAGCGCGCCGCCGAAACATGGCTGCAGCGCGACGTCTGGACGCGCATGTCCATCCTCAACACCGCGCGCAGCGGCTGGTTCAGCGGCGACCGCACGGTGGCGGAGTATGCGAAGGAAATTTGGGGATTGCCTGTGTGAGGATGCCACGGCGTGGCACCCTGTCATTCGAGCGTAGCGCGGGACCTGGGCGGCGGGTGGCGCCACGAGTGACGTTCAGCGCGCCGCCCGTCCCCCAGGTCCCTCGCTACGCTCGGGATGACAGGTGGATCGTTACTGCGCCGGCAGCGGCCGCAGTTTCTCGATGAGCTCCTGCAGTCGCGCGCGTGCGTCGCTTTGCTCCTGCAGCGTCCCGTTGAGCATGCGCGAGATGTTCGCCAGCGCGTCGATGACGTCCGGCGATGCGTCGGCCGCGGTGATCGTGCCGTTCGCGGTCTGCCGATCCTGCAGTGCGCGCTGCTGATCGGCCGCTCGTTTTTCGAGCTCGCCCGGCAGCGCGAGAAGCGCTTCGTCGATGGTCGTGCGCAGCTGGCCGCGATTCATGTCATGCGCAGCGACGAGCTCGCGCACCTTCAACAGGCGCGTCACGGCGGGGTAGTACGGGCTGGTCGGATCGTCGACGAGCTTCGCCTGCAGCAGCGCCACCTGCGCCACCGCCGACTTGCTGCCGCTCTCCACGCCCAGCTCCGCGGTCGCTTTCACCGATTTGCCGATGTCCGGCAGCGCTGTGCTGTTCGTGTCGCCGGGATTCACCCACACGTTCACCGGAATCTCGGTGTGCGTCAGCTTGCCGTCGAAACCGGTCGAATCGATCAGCAGATTGCGCACATACACGCGGTTGTTCGCGTTGAACAGGTTGCGCTTCGTCGGCACCGTCACCACGAGACGGTACGCATTCGGCGCGGTGATCGTCACGTTGCGCAGCTCCGCTTCGGTCGACACCTTCTCGATGGTCTTCTCGTCGCTCACGCGCGACGCTTCCTCACGCTGCAGCGACGCCCACTGATAGGTGCCGTTCTCGCGCGGCATGCGCAGCGAGTCGATGTTCGCGTCGGCGATGGCGAGCTGCACCTGACGCGTGTCGCCGAGGTCTTTGGCGAGGGCGTTGATGCGGGAAAGGGCGCGGAGATCGTTCGCAAGCGTCTCCACCTTTTCGTCGCGAGGCATTTCCGCGAACGCGGGGAGGGCGAGCAGTAGGACAACCAAAAGCTTCTTCATAGAAGCACGCAGATGCAACAGCCGTGCTCGCTGTGCCTCTCATGGTAGTTTTCGAAAGCTCGCAGCGGCATGCACATCGGACGCTTCGCTCCCTCTCCCACCGGCCCTCTCCACCTCGGCAGCCTCGTCGCCGCGGTCGGCTCCTGGCTGTTCGCCCGCGCGGACGGCGGGCGCTGGCTGATGCGCATCGAAGACATCGACACGCCGCGCGTGATCCCGGGATCGGCGGACGAGATTCTCGCGGCGTTGCAGCGATACGGGCTGACGTGGGACGGCGAGATCGTCTGGCAATCGCGACGCATCGCGCTGTACGAAGCGGCACTCGCGGAGCTGCGCGCGAAGCAGCTCGTGTTCGATTGCGCGTGCTCGCGCGGCGAGTCGGTCTATCCGGGCACGTGCCGCAACGGCGTGCCGGAAGGTCGCGTGGCGCGAGCGATTCGCTTTCGCGCGCCGGATGAAGTGATCGGCTTTCACGACGCCATCTGCGGCTGGCGCGAGGAGAACGTCGCGGAGCGCACCGGCGACTTTGTGATTCGTCGGGCGGATGGACTGTTCGCGTATCAGCTGGCGGTGGTCGTCGACGATGCCGAGCAGGGCGTGACGCAAGTCGTGCGCGGCGCGGATCTGCTTGCGTCGACGCCACGCCAGATCGCGTTGCAGCGCGCGCTCGGCTACGCGACGCCGGAGTACGCGCATCTGCCGCTCGTTTTGAACGAAGACGGCGCGAAGCTCAGTAAGCGCGATGGCGCGCTGCCTTTGCCATCGCTCGATGAAGCGCGCGTGCGCGAGACGCTCGCCGTCGCGCTGCGCTTTCTCGACATCGAGGTGGAGCCGGACATGCCGGGGCGCATGCTCGATGCCGCGCTGAAGAAAGTGGTCAGTGGTCAGTGGCCCGTGATCAGTTGAACCCGCGATGACGTAGCCCAACGCCCGACTGACCACTGACCACTGACCACTTTCTCTCCACGGCGTGAGCCAGGTCACGGCACCGCGCTAGCGGTGAACCGACATTGCGCGAGTCCCCACGGTTTACCACCACTACGAAGGAGCTTTGCCTTGCTGAATCCCAACCAGGTTGAACTGGTCCAGTCGACGTTTGCCCAGGTGCTGCCGATCGCTGACGCTGCGGCATCGCTTTTCTACTCGCGTCTTTTCGAAATCGATCCGAAGCTCCGCCCGATGTTCCGCGGCGACATGCGCGAACAGGGCCGCAAGCTGATGGACATGATCCGCGTGGTCGTCGTGAATCTCCGCAACCTCGATCGCGTGCTCCCCGGCGTCAAAGCGCTGGGCGCGCGCCACGTTGGCTACGGCGTGACCGACGAGCATTACGACACGGTTGCCGAGGCGTTGCTCTGGACGCTCGAGCAGGGTCTGGCGGATGCGTGGAACCACGATGTGAAGGAAGCGTGGACCGCGGCGTACACGGTGCTCGCGAACGTGATGAAGGGCGCCGCTGCGAGCGCGGAAGCGGCAGCGTAAACGGAAACAGTGTCATCCCGAGCGCAGTCGAGGGAGCTGGGGGACGGGCGGCGCGCTGAAGAACATTCACGGCGCCGCCCGCCAACCAGGTCCCGCGCTACGCTCGGGATGACAGCAGTCGCATTACCAGATGTTGCACTGCGTGGCGCGCACCATCGGATCGCCGCTCTTGCAGCCGTAGGCGGCGGCGAACTGCGGCAGATTCGAAAGCGGGCCGTTCACGCGGAAGCGCGACAGCGGATGCGGGTCGGTCGTGATCTGCAGACGCGCCGCTTCGGGCGTGTCGTTTGACGCCCAGACCTGCGCCCAGCCGAGGAAGAAGCGCTGCTCGGGAGTGAAGCCGTCGATGATCTGCGGCGTCTTTCCCTGCTGCGATTTCTGATACGCCGCGTAGGCGATGGCGAGGCCGCCGAGGTCGGCGATGCTTTCGCCGACGACGAGCTCGCCGGTCATGTGCTGGCCGTTCAGCGCGTCGTACGCGGAGAACTGATCGATCACGCACTGCGCGCGCTGCTTGAACTTCTCCGCGTCTGCGCTCGTCCACCAGTCGGCGAGATTGCCTTTCAGGTCGTACTGGCGGCCTTCGTCATCGAAGCCGTGCGTCATCTCGTGGCCGATTACGGCGCCCATGCCGCCGTAGTTGTACGCATCATCGGCGGTAGGTGAATAGAACGGCGGCTGCAGGATGCCGGCCGGGAAAACGATCTCGTTCATCGGCGGGTTGTTGTACGCGTTCACGGTTGGCGGCGACATCAGCCACTCCGTGCGATCGAGCGGCTTGCCGATCTTGCCGATGCTGCGATTGAACTCGAACGCCTGCGCGGCGAGCACGTTCGTGGCGTACGGCGCGTTGCCGACCTGCAGCGCCGAATAGTCGCGCCACTTGTCGGGATAGCCGATCTTCAGCGCGTACGCCTGCAGCTTGGCGATGGCCTGCTGCTGCGTGGCTGGGCTCATCCAATCGAGCGTCTGGATGTCGCTGTGCAGCGCGTCGATGAGGTTGTGCACCATCTGCAGCGCGGCTGCTTTCGATGCGGCGGGGAAGTAGCGATCGGTCCAGAGCTGGCCGACCGCTTCGCCCATCATCGTGTCGGTCGCGTTCGCGCAGCGCTCCCAGCGCGGCAGCATTTCTTTCTTCCCTTCCAGGAAGCGGCCGTAGAAATCGAAATCGGTTTCGACGAACTGCTTCGGCAGCGTGGAGGCGCTGTTGTTCAGCAGGTGCCAGCGGAAGTAATCGCGCCACGTTGCGGCGGGCGTCGAGGCGATCAGTTCGTTGGCGCGCGTGAGGTACTTCGGCTGCGCCACGATGATCGACGGCAGCGAGTCCTGGCCGATCGGCGCGAGGAACGACGGCCAGCTGAAATTCGGCGTGAGCGCGTCGAGCTGCGCGCGCGTCAGCTTGTTGTAGAGCGAAGTCGGATCGCGCAATTCGACGTTCGTCATTTGCGCTTCGGCCAAGCTGGTTTCGAGCGCCATGATGTTCGCCGCGCTCTTCGCCGCATCGGCCGCCGAGCTGCCGGCCAGCTGCAGCATTTTGGCGATGTGCTGCACGTAGCGCGCGCGGATCTCTTTCGAGCGGTCGTCGTCTTTCGTGTAGTAATCGCGATCGGGGAGGCCGAGTCCGGCCTGTGCGATGCCGGCCACGACCTGGTCGGCCTGCCGCGCGTCCTGAGTCGAGCCGAAGCCGAACGGCGCGGCCACACCTTCGTGATGCAGCGCGGCGACGAGCGGCGCGAAATCACGCGGCGATTGCAACTGTGCGATGCGATCGAAGGCAGGCTGTAGCGGCGAGAGACCCGCGCGCTCGATGGCTGCTTCATCAATGCAGCTCGCGTAGAACGCGCC
>DASSMK010000194.1:0-7390 GCA_035688915.1 Thermoanaerobaculia bacterium | reverse complement strand
CCGCACCTGCGCACCGAGGGCGGCGTAACGACGCGCGTCGGCTTCGTGAAGCAGCGGCTCGAGCTCGCGTTGCGCGCCCGCGCTGTCGTTCTGATCGAAGCGCGTGTTGGCGGCGAAGTAGCGCGCCACCAGCGCCATCGGACTGCGCGTTTCGGCAAAGAGCGATGCGGCGCGGCGCAGCTCGGGCTCCGCGCGCGCGGGCTCCTGGCCGCTGTAGACGATGCGCGCGGCGCGATAGGTGACGTGGGCGCCGGCGAGCGCACGCGCATCGCTCGACGCGTCGATGGTCTGCACTGCATCGCGCAGCAGCGTCTCGCCGCGGAATGCAGCGAGGGCGTTGCCGAGTGCGCGTGCGATGGTGAGCTGGCGCTTCGCTTCGGCCGCATCGCCATGCTGCACGGCTTCACCCCAGCGGCCGAGGTATTCGGCTTCGCCCCAGGTGCGGCATTGCTGCGGAAAGCGCGCGACGAGCGCGGCCACGCTCGCGACGTCGCCTGATTCCGCGGCGTGCTCCAGACGCGGGCGCTCGCCGCGGAATTCCGATTCGCCGCTCGCGGCAGGCAACTGCGCGAGACGTTCGCGCGCTTCATTCGCCCAGTCCGACGAGGGATCGACGGCGAGATAGCGCTGCCACGCCTCGCGCGCCTGCGGCACGAGGCCAAGCTTTTCCAGGACCAGCGCGCGGTTGAACAGCGCTTCCGCGTTGCGCGGCTCGATGGCGAGTGCGCGATCGAGTGCAGTGAGTGCTTCGGGATAGAGCGAGGTGCGGCCGAGGCGTTCGGCGGCGGCGTAGCGTGCGGCGGCGAGATCGTTCCAGACGTGAGCGTCGCGCGGCGCGGCATCGGCCGCCGATTTCAGACGCTCGACCCCGCGCAGCGGATCGGCGATGAGCACCAGTGCGACGCCGGCGTCGTGCTGGGCAGCCGCGGAGCGATCGCGATTGGCGCGATCGATCAAGTCGCCTGCCGCACCGCTCAGCTTCAGCGAATCCGCATCCGGCGTGCGATCGTTCGAGCGTTCCGGCCCGTGATACGCGGCCCAGCCGAAGCCGCCGGAGAGGCGCGGCTCGACGAGACGCGATTCGCGCGGTGCGAGCGCCGCCAGGCGCGTGACGCCGTCGCGGTGCCAGCGCGAAAGGAGCAGCGGTGCGGCGATGACGGCGACGAGCACCGCGGCGGCCGTCGCGATCCACCACGGCACGCGAGACGTCGTCCCGCTCTCTTCATGATGAATCTCGACCGCCGCCTCCAGCGCGTGCGTGCAACGTTCGCATTCGCGCAGGTGATCGAGCAGCGGCGCGATCTCGCTTCGCTTCAATCGCCCTTCCGCGAATGCGGCAAGCGTCTCTGGATCGATACACGGCGGCTTCATCGTGGCTCCTCGACGGTGGACGGACTTTCGTGATGCGATTTCCCGAAACCGAGGTCGAGCTTGCCGTTGCCGCCGATCAGATCGGCGATCTCACGTCTGTCGATGCCGGCTTTGACCAGCGCCGTGCGCATTCGCTCCAGCAGCGCTTCCACGCGCCGGTAGAGCGGCCGCTGCGGCAACCGCATCATGCGCGAGATGTCAGCGACGCTCATCTCCCTCCCGAATCGAAAGCGCACGATGGCCTGATCCTCGGACGTCATCGATTCCATCGTCTCGCGCAACACGAACGCGGCGCGATCGGAGAGACGCTGCGCATCGGAGGCGAGAACGCGATCGTCGGCTCGCTCCGCGGTCGCAATCGGCAGCTCTTCGAGCTCCTCCGCCTGCACGAGGCGCGGGCGGCCGATGCGTTCCGGCAGGCGATGGGCGAGCTTTTCGATGTCTTTCGGCGTGAGCTCCGGATGGGCGGCGCGGATGATCGGGATCGCTTCGGGAAGCGGACGGCGATCGCGGCTGACGAGTTGTTCGAGCATCACTCCGGCGGGGCCGTGCCGCTCCGCTTCCGCCGACGTGTGCCACTTGCCGTACGCCTTGTTCCGCTCGTCGTAGAAGAGGTGATCGATCACCACGGCGAGGAACGTGGCCAGCGACGAACGCCCTTCGTAGCGGCGGAGGACGGCGTAATCGTTCTCCATCAGCGCCAGTCGGACCGTCGACGCGAAATCTTCCGCATCCGCGCCGAACAGGCGCGCTCGAGCGCACACGCGACGCGTCACGCGATCGATGAGCGCGAGGTTCGCTCGAAAGACCGCCTCCGGAGTGTCCATAAGGGATGCACTAAGGATACACGGAGGGACGGTACGGGGGCGAGGGGGGCGAGGCTCATGGGCGTCATAGGCTCATGGGCGTCATTAGGCTCATGGGCTCATAGTTTTCTCGCCAGTGCCGCATGGAGTGTCATGTGGCACAGGAGTCATGGGGAAACACCGCGTGACGCTCATGCGTCATGGCGGTCTTCCGTGCGAGTGCCGCGCAGCGTGCCGTCGCACTCGTGCCTCGTGTAAGAAGCTCCGCGCTCGCACCGAGTGTGCTGCTATGAGCCCATGAGCCTATGAGCCCATGAGCCTGGGCGGCGGCGGCGGCGGGCGGGCGCCTACGGCTGGCCGAGGCCGGGACGGATCTCTTCCACCAGCTTGGCGAAGCGCATCGAGAGTCCTTTCGTCACCACGATCTGCTTGAGGTAGTTCAGCGATGTGATGGCGGCCGGTAAACCGGAGAGGGCGGTGGGGATGGAAGCGAGACGTCCGGCCAACTGGATCGTCTTGTCCATGGCCGTGTATTCGGCCGAACGGAGATCGCTGCCCATCTCGGTGTTGTACGAGAGCGTGAGCAGGTAGATGTCCGCCACGAGCTCGCGGAAGCGCATTTCGCTGCCCCACGCGAAGCAGTTACCGGCGCGCACGTTGTCGAGGAACTCTTCCACCGTTTCGCCGCGCGAGACGGTGTGCACCTTCGCCACATGTTTGAGCGTGTGCGCGTCGGAGCCGCCCACCATCGAGATGTGCTTGCCGTGTTGCTCTTTCACGTGCGTCACCAGTTGGTGAACCATCTGGTTGTGAAACGAGGCCATGGCGCCGTTCAGCACTTCGAAGATCTCGAACATGTCCATCAGCTCGCTGATGTAGCGGCCGACCACGTTCTTCATCCGGTAGTTCTGAAAGAGATGGTTGATGCCGAACAGCAGCCGCTCGGACTTCATGTACGGCACGAGCTCGCGGATGTCGGGACGCAGGCGCTGGATCTCGCGATGCTGCGCTTCGTTCAGGCCCCAGACGCCGATATGGATGCGCTGGCCGGTCTCCGGAAAATACGACTCGACCTCTTCACCGATGAAGAAGTCCTTCATGTCCGGATACTTGTTGAGCAGGTAGAGCGCGCCGTCGATCGAATCGTGATCGGTGAGCGTGACGTACGACATGCCGCGCTCTTTGGCGATGCGATACACATCCTCCGGCGGGTTGTAGCAGTCGCGTGTGTTCGCGCGCCGGAAGTATTTGAAGACGGAGAATCGGCTATGGCAGTGAAGATCGGCGCGTTTTAAATTCGGATCGGGTGGAAACGGTTCACTCATCGATCGATGGCCCACTCGATTTCTGCGATTCGCATGCCGAGGGGAAGTATAGGGGCTTCGAGCAGCCAGCGGCCAGCGGCCAGCGGCAGGAGTAAGTGGCGAGTTCCGCTCGCAGCCGACGCGCGGCCAGCGTCGCACCTGCTGCTCGAGCCAAAGGCGCGACACGCAGCCCTCGGGAGACCGACGCTGCTATGAGCCTATGAGCCTATGAGCCTATGAGCCTGTTTCCTCAGTACTTCACGCTGCAGCCGTACGGCTGGCTCGTCGGGACGCTGACCGGCTTGCCGCTCATCGCTTCCTGCAGCGCCATGTCCACATGCGGGCGTGCTGTTTTCAGATCGACCACGCGGGTGCCCGGCTTGTCGTCGATGCCGCCCATGTACAGGAGCGTTCCCTGCGGGTTGATGACGAACATGTGCGGAGTGGTGCGCGCGTCGTACAGGTGGCCGACCGCGCCGGACGCGTCGACGAGAAGCGCAGACGGCGACGCGCCTTTTTCTTTGGTCAGCGCATTCATCTCGTCATTCGGATAGTTCCCCTGGTTGCCGGGCGCCGACGAGACGATGGAGAGCCAGACCACTCCTTTGTCTGTGTACTTTTTCTGCAGCGCCTGCATGGTGTGGCTGTTGTAGTGCTTGCCGACGTACGGGCAGTCGTAGTTCACCCACTCCAGCACCACCCACTTGCCGCGATACTGGCTCAGTGAGTGCGTCTTGCCGTACGTGTCGACGGCGGTGAACTCCGGCGCCGGCTTTCCAATCGCAGGGCCGCCGTTTGGCGATGGGTATTCGCCTCTTCCCGGCGCAAATCGCGCGTACAGCGCTCCTCCGGCAATGAGCAGCGCGAGCAACGCTGCAATGGTCAGCGCTCGTTTCATTCAGTCCTCCTGTTCACTTCCGAGAATGCGTCCAAAAGAATTCCGGGACTCAAAATCTCCGGCAACAGCCGCGGCTGCGCGGCAGCATCGCCTTCGTAGAGAACGTAGAGAGGAACGCCGGAGCGGCCGAAGCTCGCCAGCGCGCGAGTGATCGCAAGATCGTTGCTCGTCCAGTCGGCTTTCAGCATGGCGATGTTTCGCTCTTTCACGAGTTGGTGCACTTCGCTGGAGCTGAACGCGACGCGCTCGTTGACTTTGCAGCTCAGGCACCACGCGGCCGTGAAGTCGATGAAGACGGGACGTCCTGCCGCTCGGTGCTCCGCCACTTTCGCTTCCGAGTAGGCTTCCCATGCGATGCCTTCGGCAGTTCTCGTTGCGGAAGCGGCGGTGGCCATCGGAGCGCTCGTCGCGGCGAGCACGAGCCCCGCGATGATGAACGAGGCGGCGGCCGTGCGCGCGATCCATTTCGTCCGCTCGGCGGCGGAGAGCGTCACCCACTGTCCCCAGATCCAGAGCCCGAAGGCGAGCAGCGTGAAGCCGAGGAGGAGACGGAGCACGCCGTCGATGCCGGTCTGTTGCCCGAAGACCCACGTCAGCCAGGCCACGGTGGCGAAGAGCGGAAACGCCGTGAACTGGCGGAAGCGCAGCATCCACGCGCCGGGCCGCGGCAGGAAACGGAGCAACGCCGGCCAGGCGGAGAGTGCGACGTACGGCGCGGCCATGCCCGCGCCGAGAGCCGTGAAGATCAGCATCGCCGTGGCCGCGCTTTGCGTCATCGCGTATCCGAGGGCGGCTCCCATGAACGGCGCGGTGCAGGGAGTGGCGACGACGGTGGCGAGAACGCCGTTGAGGAAGCTCGCGCGATAGCCGCTGCTGTGCGCTCCGCCGAGGCGCGTGAGCGGCGTACCGATTTCGACGACGCCGGCGAGACTGAGGCCGAGGCCGAAGAGAAGAAAGGCCATGGCGGCGACGAAGGGGGGCGATTGGAGTTGAAAGCCCCAGCCGATCTGTTCGCCGGCGGCGCGCAGCGCGAGCAGCAGCGCGGCGAGAGCCCAGAACGCGACGAGCACGCCCGACGCGAACGTGAGGCCGTGCGTGCGAACGCGCCGCGGATGTTCGCCGGCCGATTGCACGAAGGAAAAGATTTTCAACGAGACGACGGGAAAGACGCACGGCATGAGATTCAGGATCACGCCGCCGGCGAAGGCGAGTGCGAGCGCGAAGAGCAGCGGCGGCGGCGCGGACGCAGTTGCGGTTGTTGCAGTCGTCAGCGGAGCGGCCGCCGCGGAAAGCGGAACGTCGAACGCAAACGCAGCGGGTCCGCCTCCGCGCGCAGCATGCGGCGCGAGCAGAATGCCGTCGATCCTCTTCGGTGTGCCGGTGAGGTACGGCGAGCGGACGAGCTTCATCGTCACCACTCTGCCGTCCACGCTCGTCGTTTGCGGCGCGCTGTATTCGATCAGCGGACCGCTACCGGCGTAGAACTCCACGTTGCCATCGAGTACGACGCCCTGCGGCGGCTCGATGCGGAGCACGAATTGCGCGTTCTGTTCACTGGCCGTGATGTTCCAGTCATTCGCGGCGATCGGAATCTTCGCTCTCGTGCTCGCGAACACGGACGCCTCGGGCTCCGCCGGAGGCACGGCGCGTGCGCCGATCGGCACGTCGAGAGCGAGCGTCACGTCCTCCGGGATGCAGACCTTCTCGCAGACCATCCAGTGCACATCCGCCGTCGCGCGCGCGATCGTTCCCGGTTTCACATCGCGCGCTGCTTTGAACGGCACGAGCATCATCACCTCGCCCTCGTAGCCGTACGAGGTGAGAGGCGGCACGTTGATCTTGTGCGGATACGGCCACTGGATGTCGCCCGCGGTGAATCCGGGCGGAAGGTTCCAGCTGATGTCCGTCGCTTCGCCCGAGTCGCCCGGATGTTTCCAGTAGGTGTGCCAGCCCTCCTTCATCCGCATGCGAAGCGCGACATCGAATGACTCGCCAGGTGCGACGGATGCTTTTTCGAGCAGCAGCTCCGCCGTGACGTGCGGAGTGGAGACGACAGCGCCGTGAACTGCAGACGCGGCGAATGACGCGATCGCGACGAACGCAGCGATGGCGATCGCCCGCACGTGGCGCGCTGTGGGACGGCTCGGCAATTCGGGGAGGAGGCCGGTCACCTGGCAGCGGTATACGACGACGCCAAAACAAAGTTGCCGGACGTGCGGGTAACCGAGGGGCTCGCCAGGCGACGCGGGAAGCCGCAATGCACGGGAGTTGAATTCCGTTACGCAGGTCACGCCGCGTTGCATAGAATGCGGGGCGGCGAAGCGAAAACACGAATGGCACAATCGTCACGCGGAAAAACTCCGCCGAACAATTCAGCCGAATGGGTGGAGCTCGACGTCCCCAGCCGGCTCCCCATCATCCCGCTCGTCTCCTCGGTTCTGTTTCCGGGGGGCGTTCTCTCGCTGCAGGTCGGCATCGACCGCAACGTGCGCCTTCTCAAGAGCTTGCCCGACGATCAGAACCTGATCGCCGCGTTCTGCCAAAAGTCCGGCGACAAAGAGAATCCACGCCCTGAAGATCTCTCGTCGATCGGCGTGCTCGCCTCGATCGTGCAGCGCTTGCCTCTGTCCAGCGATCGCTACCAGCTCTTTCTGCAAGGGCGGCAGCGTGTCGAGCTCGTGCAGATGCTGCAGAACGAGCCGTACTTTGAAGCGCGGCTGCGCGAGATCGTGCCGCGGCCGATCTCCAAGAACGTCAAGACCGACGCGCTGATGAGCCGCGCTACGTCTCTCTTCGAAAAACTCGTGGAGAGCGACTCCAAGTACTCCAACGAGCTGGTGAACATCCTGAAGATGAACGTCAGCGAAGGTCCGGACACGTTCGCGGATCTTCTCTCCTCGTTCGTCAACTTCCCGCTCGAAGAGAAGCAACTGCTGCTCGAAACCGTCAATCCGATCGAACGCATCGAGCTTCTCGTCGAATGGATCCAGCGCGACCTCGGCCGCGCCACC
>DASSMK010000193.1:0-4962 GCA_035688915.1 Thermoanaerobaculia bacterium | reverse complement strand
GTCGCGGGCATCGGCTCCGCCATGGCCGGCACCATCGCGATGGCAGCCGGCACGTACCTTGGCTCGCGCGCGGCCACGCAGCTCGAGGAAGGTGAGCTCGAGATGGAGCTGGCCGAGCTGATGCACCGGGAGCACGTCTGGCGCGAAATGCGCCGCGTCCACGTACTCGCCACGAAGCAAGAAGCGCCGTCTCTCGCGAGAACGGCGCTGCTATGAGCCCATGAGCCTATGAGCCCATGAGCCTCAGCGGGCGGCGCGACAGCGCCGCCGCGTCAATGGGCCGCCGTTTCGGTATGCGCCTTCTTCGCTTCGCTGATGATCTTTTCCTGCAGTTGCTTCGGCACTTCTTCGTAGTGCGAGTACTCCATGTGGAAGCTGCCGCGGCCTTGCGTGATCGAGCGCAGCGTCGAGCCGTACGTCAGCATCTCCGCGAGCGGCACCCGCGCGTGCACGGTCTGCACGTCTTCTTCGGCATCGACCCCTTCCACCCGTCCGCGACGTGAATTGAGATCGCCCATCAGATCGCCGACGTATTCAGCCGGCGCGGTGATGTCGACGTGGAAGATCGGCTCGAGCAGCGTTGGGCGCGCCGCGGCCATCCCTTCCTGAAACGCCAGCGAGCCCGCGATCTTGAACGCCATTTCGGACGAATCGACGTCGTGGTACTGGCCGTCTTTCAAGCGCACGCGGAAGTCGACGACAGGGAAGCCCGCCAGGTAGCCCTTCAAGCGCGCGTCCTGAATCCCTTTTTCCACGGCCGGGATGTACTGGCGCGGAATGGAGCCGCCGAAGATTTCATCGACGAATTCGAACTCACCGCCGCGCGGCAGCGGTTCCATGGTGATCTTGCAATCGGCGAACTGGCCGTGACCGCCCGACTGCTTCTTGTGGCGGCCGTGCGCATCGGCGGGACGCGTGATCGTTTCGCGATACGGCACCTTCGGCGGGTGCAGCACGACGTCGACGTTGTACTTTTTCTTCAGCTTCGCGACGACGATCTCGACGTGCAGCTGTCCCTGACCGCTGATCAGGAACTCTTTCGTCATCATGTCGCGCTCGAACTTGATGGTCGGATCTTCTTCGATGATGCGGTGGATCGCGGCGCCGAGCTTGTCTTCATCGCCGCGCGCTTTCGGCTCCACCGCGAAGGCGATGGCCGCTTCCGGATAGTTGATGTGCTCGAGCACGATGGCGTGATCCTTCGCCGCGATCGTGTCGCCGGTGAAGGTGTCCTTCAGTTTCGCTACGGCGCCGATGTCGCCCGCGCGCAACTCGGAAACCGGAATCTGCTGCTTGCCCTGCAGCACCTGCAGCTTGCCGACGCGCTCTTCATGCTCGCGGCCCGTGTTCCAGTACGCGTGGTCGGATTGCATCGTCCCGCTGTACACGCGGAAGAGCGAAACGCGGCCGGAGAAGGGATCGGAGAACGTCTTGAAGACGAGCGCCGACGGAAACGCTTCCGGACGGCGATCGAACGTGAGCGTTTCGCCCTTTGCGTTTTTTCCTTCGAGCGTCTTCACTTCATCGGGCGACGGCAGCAGCGAGACGAATGCGTCGAGCACCGGATGCGCGCCGATGTTGTGCGAGGCGGACGTGAAGAGCACCGGATAGATCTGCCGGTGCATGACTTCGCGGCGCAGTCCGTCGATGAGCTCTTCCTGCGACAGGCTGCCCTGCTCGAAGAACTTCTCCATCAGCGTGTCGTCGCCTTCGGCCACTTTTTCGATGAGCTGTTCGCGCGCGGTGTCCGCGTCGCTCTTCAGGTTGGCCGGAATGTCGATCGTCTCGAATTTGCCCGAGCCGTCGGCGGCGTAGCGATACGCCTTCATGGCCACGAGATCGACGACGCCGGTGAAATCTTTTTCTTCGCCGATCGGCAGCTGGATCGGCACGACGTTCTTGCCGAACTTCTTCTGCAGCGCTTCCAGCGTGCGCGTGAACGACGCGCGGTCGCGATCCATCTTGTTCACGACGATGATGCGCGGCAGGTGAAACTCCTCCGCGAACTTCCACACTTTTTCTGTCGTGACTTCGACGCCCGTCACGCCGCTGACGACGATCGCCGCACCATCGGCCACGCGCAGCGCGCTCTTCGCTTCCATCACGAAGATGCCGAAGCCCGGCGAGTCGATGAGGTTGATCTTCGTGTCTTTCCACTCCGCGAACGCGACGGCCGTGGAGATCGAATGCTTTCGCTCGATCTCATCGCCGTCGAAGTCCGTTGTTGTGGTGCCATCTTCGATGCGACCCATGCGCGTGGTGGCGCCGGTCGTGAAGAGGAGTTGCGAGACGAGCGTGGTTTTGCCCGTGTCGTTGTGGCCGACGAGTGCGACGTTGCGGATCTCAGAACCCGAATAAACCTTCATGAGGTCAACTCCGCGATCGATTTCACCAACAGGCGTGACATCATAATTTAAAATGCCGAGGGGGCGTCGAGAGCGGGGAGAGAGACGGCGACCTTCCTTCTTCAGGAGTTATGATTGACGGCTCATGGGAGTCCTATCGACCCCGGGTCGGAGACCCGCCATCGCGCCTCCTCCGGAGAAAAGCCCCAGTTGAAGCTCGGCCGCTATGAAG
The DNA here is from genome assembly GCA_035688915.1 of Thermoanaerobaculia bacterium. Taxonomy (GTDB): domain Bacteria; phylum Acidobacteriota; class Thermoanaerobaculia; order Gp7-AA8; family Gp7-AA8; genus DASSMK01. Next base: position 2,385 of record DASSMK010000193.1, on the reverse strand, counting down.
TTGTGCGCGAGCTCGGCAAGGGGGCGATGGGAATCGTCTACCTCGCCAAAGACCCGTTGATCGGGCGCCTCGTCGCGCTCAAGACGATCCGTCCCGCCGCGCACGTCGACGACGACGAAACGAAAGAATTTCAGCAGCGCTTCGTGCGCGAAGCGCAAGCCGCCGGCATCCTCAATCATCCCGCCATCGTCACCGTGCACGACATCGGTCAGGACGAACCGTCCGGCATGTCGTTCATCGCCATGGAGTACGTGGAAGGGCAGAACCTCAAAGAGGTGCTGGCGCAGGGGCGCGCGTTGTCTTTCGAACAGATCGGCGATCTCGTGGCGCAGGTCGCCGAAGGTCTCGACTTCGCGCACGCCAAAGGCATCGTCCATCGCGACGTGAAGCCGGCCAACATCATTCTTTTGGACGGCAATCGCGCGAAGATCACCGACTTCGGCATCGCCAAGATCACCTCCGGCGGCAACCTCACCACCACCGGCCAGTTCCTCGGCACCCCGAACTACATGGCGCCCGAGCAGATCAAAGGCGCGCCGGTGGACGGCCGGACCGACATCTTCTCGCTCGGCATCTGTCTCTATGAATGTCTGACGCGCCGCAAACCGTTCGGCGGCGATTCGCTGACGTCGATCTCATACAAGATCGTGCACGAGCCTTTCCCACCGCTGCACGAAGTGAATCCGCAGATTCCTGAAGGATTCAACGACGTCGTCGCACACAGCCTGGCCAAGGATCCGGCCAAGCGGTATCAGCGCGCGAAGGACATGGCCATGGCGCTGCGTGCGGTAGGACGCGGTGAACGTCCGGTGCGGCCGAGCGAACCGATCTTCGCGGAAGAGACGATCGTCACGCGCGATCGCGACAAGATCCCGACGCTGGAGATTCCGTTCCCCGAAGCGGAAGTGGAAGCGGCGCCGCCGGTCATGCCGGCGCAGGAGGTGGGCGGCAGCACGCGTCCTTTGCGCGCGGCAGCAGGGGCAATCGCGGCAGCGAGCGCGCCCGCAAAAGCGGCGAAGCCACCGAAGCCGCCTAAACCGCCAAAAGCACCGAAAGCACCGACGACGCCGGTGTCGCTGCAGTTGAAGCAGACGCTTTCGAATCTGCGCACGACGCCGTTGTGGCGCCGCCGCATCTCGCCCGCGATTTTCTTCGCGATCGTGGCGGTGCTCGTGGCGATTCTCATCGGCGCGGTGGCGACCATTCGCGCGCGCAATCCTGTCGTTCCGGCAGTCGACACGCAGCTCGAAGCGAAACGCGCGCGCGAACGGCAGCTGCGCAAGGAAGGCAACGAGCTGCTGCGGCAGGGACGTGTGGCCGATGCGTACGTGAAGTATCAGGAGCTGAAGCAGCTCTCGCCGCATTCGCCGTACGTCAATGAATTGCTGCAGCGCCTGATGGCCATGCGCCAGCAGGAAGAGCTCTCGAAGCAGCAGCTCGCGCAGGCACAGGCCAAGCTCGAGCAAGGTCTCGCGCTGTACAACGAGAAAAAGTACGCGGAAGCGATCCCGGTGCTGCAGGAAGCGCTGGTCATCAATCCGCAGCTGCTCCAGGCCGACGAAACGATCAAAGCGTCGCAGGCCGAATTGCAGAAAGCTGCGGATCGTCAGGCCGCGCGGCGCGGGACCACTCCCGGTACGCGCGGCATGCTTCCGGAGACGAGCACCACTGCCACGATGGCGGAAACGACGCAAACCGTGCCCGCGCCGGCTGCGGGTCCGTCGCAGTTGCATCTCACGTTCAACAGTCCGTTCGCGGACGGCACGATCATCGTGAAATTCGGCGCCGATCTCGTGGCGCGCGAAAACCTCTACGAAGATCGCGGCCGCGCCATCTTCCGCCGCCGCGCCGCACGCGCGGTGAACGTCACCAAAGAGGTGACGCCGAAAAATGCGGACGTGCAGATCTGGATCAATGTGCCGTCGCAGAAGATCAACGAGTACCACCTCATCGCGAACGCGCGTCTGATGCCCGGGACGAACCACCACCTGGCCGTCTCGTACAACGCCCAGTCGAAGACGTTCGACTACGCGCTCAATTGATCTTCGCCAGCGCCACTCGCGACGAGCTCTGGATCGGCGGACGCCGCATCGAGTCGCGGCTGCAGCACGGCACGGCGCGGCAGGTGGGCGCAACGATCGAAGCGAACGACGCGCGCGACGACTCGCTCGTGCACGCGTGCGAAGAAGAGATGGAACGCCTGCGCGCGTGTGTCGTGCGCGATGCACGCGTGCGGCTCGTGGCGAAGGTGCAGCGCGAGGATGACGCGCTGTCGCGCGAAGCGACGATGACCGTGGCGATCGGCGAATTGTCGGTGGTCACTTCGCCGGACGCGCTCCACGATGATCTCGCGCTGCTGGTTGGAGCGGCGGGGCTTGCCCCGCC
>DASSMK010000192.1:0-10542 GCA_035688915.1 Thermoanaerobaculia bacterium | reverse complement strand
CGGCACGCAGCTGCTCGCGCAGGAAGCGGAGCGCGTGCGCGACATCGCGGCGCAGGTAAAAAACGCGACCGAAGAGCAGTCGCTGGCCGGCAAAGGCATCACCACCGCGCTGGAAAAAATCGCCGAAGACGCGCGCGCCATGCGCGACCTCTTGGAACGCCAGCTCGAGGAAACCGATCGCATCGCCGACGCATCACGCGTGATGCTGGAGATCGCGCAGCAGAACGACGAGATGGCGCGGCAGTTCGATTCGACCGTGCAGAATCTCGTGCGCAGCGGCCAGGATTTCGAGAGCGAAGTGATGCGGTTCCGGTTTCGCGCGGCGAGCGAATAGGCCGGCCTCCGCCCCACCCAGGCTCAAAGGCTCACAGGCTCACAGGCTCAGAGCAGCCCGCTTACCGCGAGTGCGGGCATGTATGGAGATGCCGTGAGCCACAGGCGCGGAGGCGCGAGTTCCGCCGCATGGGCTACTTTGAGCCTGTGAGCCTGTGAGCCTATGAGCCTGGCGGGCGGCGGCTAGTGCCGCGCTTCCACCGCCGTCTCCGGATCGCCACTCCATTCGACGTACGAGCCGTCGTACAGCGCGGGGTCGAAGCCGAGGTAGCGGAGGACGAAGTATTCGAACGAGGCCTGCATGCCGGTGCGGCAGTAGGTGATGATCGGCCCGTTCGTTTTCACGCCCGCGTCGGTTTGGATCTTCAGCAGTGCGTCGGGCGGCAACAGCAGTCCGTCTGCGTTCAGCGAGCGATTCCACGGCACGTTCACGGCGCTCGGGATGTGACCCGCGCGCGAAACGCCTTCGCCGGCTTCTTCGCCCGAGAAGTGTTTCGGCGGGCGCGCATCGACGAACGTCACAGTCGATGACGTGCCGAGTCGCTTCAGCTGCGAGAGGTAGCCGAGACGTTCCTGATTGACGCGCGCCGTGAATTCGCCGCGCGGCAGCGTGTTGGCTCTCGTGTCGATGGCGCGCTGCTCGCGCTTCCATTGTGCGAAGCCGCCGTCGAGCAGCGCCGCGCGTCCGCCGTGTCCCGCGTAATCGAGCGTGAAGAAGAGGCGCGCGGCGAAGAGCGGATCGTCGCCGTAGATGACGATGCGGCCGCGATTGCCGATGCCCAGCGTTTCGAACGCCTTCTGCAGCACGTCGAGCGACGGCAGTTCATTCGTCACGTCGCCGCGTTTGGTCATGATGCTGTCGAGCGCGAGAAAGACGGCGCCCGGCACGTGGCCGCCGTTGTAGAGATCGGGCGTCGTGCCGACATGCACGATGGTGAGATGGCGATCGCCGAGGTGCGACGCGAGCCAGGTCGTCGACACGAGCAGCTTGTCATTCACTGCAGCATGGGCAACGGCAGCAACCCACAACAGAGCGGCGGCGGCAAACCTTTTCATCGTGACCTCGTAGACGTTCACCACATTATGAAGAAATTGCTGTTCGTCGCGCTCTTCGCCGTCTCGTCTGTCGTGCATGCCGCCGGAATCACCATCACCACTTTGCCGGCCACGCCGCTGATCGAGCCAACAAAACATGGGCAGGCGCTGAATTTCGATTTGCTCATCGACAACGGCACGAGCGCGCCGATCGAATTGACCGAGGTGGTGATGTCGGTGCTGGATGCGAAAGGCAACGTGGTGCATCAGCGGCGCCTCTGGTCGAACGGAGACAGCATCTCCACCATCCCCAATCGCAAAGCGGAAGCGGGTGAAAAGCTCGTGGTCTTCAATCCCTTTCCGGAGCTCGATCCGGAGCTCGCGCTGTCGCGGCTGCGCTACGACCTGACGTTCGATGACGCCACCGTGGCCAGCGTGACCGTGGCGCCGAAGGTCTACAAGACGAAGACAAACTTGACACTGCCGCTGCATGCGCGCGTGCTCGTCCATGACGGCCACGACTTTTACAGCCATCATCGCCGCCTCGACATCACCGGCGGCATGACCACCGCCCTCGGCATCACCTCGAATCCGTTCCGCTACGCCTACGACTTCATCGTGGTCGACGAGAAGGGCGAGATGGTGCACGGCAGCGGCGAGAAGAATGAGGATTACCTGTCGTTCGGCACGCCGGTGCTCACGACCGGCGACGGTGTGGTGGTGGCGGCGGAGAACGGCCGCGCCGACAACACGAAGACGGTGCGCGTGCCGATGTCGAAGGAAGAGTTCCTGAAGAATCCGATGATCTCCTCAGGCAACTACGTGATCCTCGACCACGGCAACGGCGAGTTCAGTCTCTTCGCGCACATGAAGCATGGAACCGTGACGGTGAAAGCCGGCGATCGCGTGAAGCAAGGCCAGACCCTCGGCGTGATCGGCTGGTCGGGCGACGCGATCTTCCCGCACCTGCACTACCAACTGCAGTCGAGCGCCGGATTCACCGAAGGCTTGCCGTCAGCGTTCCGCGACGTGAAGCGGCTGGTCGGCGCATCATGGGCGCCCGTGCCGAGCGGGCATGTGGATACGGGCGATGTGGTGAGGTCGACGAGGCCGGCGCGCTAGACCGCGCACATCCACAACACATCGCCATCTTCGATCCGCAACGACGGCGTGACGTTGCGGATCCATTCGCCGCGACGCTCCACCGCCAGCAGAATGTTCGACAGCTCCGATGGCGCGCGGCCGGCGAATTCTTTCCCTTCCGCGCGGATGATGCGGCGGTGTTCTTCGCGCACTCGCGCGCGCCGTCCGAGGAGACGATAGGAAAGCATTTCGCCGGAGACGTCGGAGATGGAGAGCGCGTAGTCGGCGCCGGCGCGATGGATGTTCTGCACGTTCCGCGCGTGATTGACGCGCGCGATGATCGGCACGTCCGGCGCGAGATCGCGCGCGATGACGGTGGCGAAGAGCGTCGCGTCGTCGCTGTCGAGCGCGAGGATCAGGCCGCGCGACGCCATGATGCCGGCGCGTTCGAGCACGGAGGTGTCGAGCACGTCGCCGACGACGTCGACGCCGGGAGCGGCCGCGCGCTCGATGACGCGCACCGGTTCGCCGGCGTCGGTGAGCATCTCGTGCACCTTCTGCCCCACTTCGCCGAAGCCGCCAATGAGAAACGGGCCGCTGTTGCGCAGCAGCGGCGCGCCGAGCAACCGCGCGGAGATTTCGAGAGCATCGGCGTCGCCGACGAGCTCGAGGACGCAGCCCGGCTCCAGCACGCGATCCGGCTCGCAGCGCACGCTGAGGCGGCTCTGGCTCCAGATGCCGACCGGTGTCGCGGGCAGCGCGGAATCTCGCAACGTCTTGCCGGCCAGCGGCGAATCGTTGCAGATGCGGACTTCGCGGCGCTGCACGCCGTCGATCTGATCGAGACCGGGCAGGCGCGGGCTGAGCGCGTCGCTGGCATGCGCGGAAAGCGCGGCGGCGACGATGTGACGCGGCGTGTAAGCGGCAGTGGCGCCGGCGAGCTCCATCGGCTTGCGGTGCGCGGGGTCTTCGACGAACGCGTAGATCTCGCCGCGGAAAGCCATCTGCCGCGCGCGCAGAATCAGCGCGGCGTTTTCTTCATCCCCGCCGTTCGCCACGATCGCGCGCGCTTCGTCGAGGCGGCAGAGGCCGAGCACATCTTCTTCGGCGCGGCTAAAGACCACCGGCTGGCCGGTCTCCATCACCGCGCGCGCCTGCGCTTCATCGGTCTCGACGACGAGCGTCGGGATCGCATGCGCGGCGAGCCGCTGTAGCAGCGTTTCGACCGCAGGACCGAAGCGATAGACGACGACGTGATTGGTGAGCTTCTCGCTCGCTTTGCGCGGCACGCGCTCTTCGAACCGTTCTTCCAGAAACGGCACGAGGTAGATGGGGATGATCAGAAACATCAGGAAGACGCCGACGAACTGCACGGCCACGACGAGGATGACCATGGCCGGATGCGCCCAATGCGCATCGGCGCCGTAGCCGGTGGTGCTGAGCGTTTCGCCGGACCACTCCAGCGCGGCCCAGAACGAGCGCGGCTTCCCTTCCAGCCGCGCCATCCCGAGCTGATAGAGCAGCGCGGAGGCAACGAGAAACGCGACCAGCCCTGCGATCAGAGCGATGAGGCGGCGTTGGGAGCGTTGCACGATGGGGAATTGTAGAGTCGCAGAGTCTCAGAGTCGTCGAGTCGCAGAGGAGCTCGGGCGCTCAGCGGCTCTTTTGAGACTCGAAGACTCGGAGACTCTACGACTCTACGACTCTACGACTCGGCGACTCGGCGACTCGTTGCCGCAGCCGCACATCTATGCGACGCTTCCCCCATGATCCGCCCCGCCACCTCCGACGACGCGCGCGCCATCGCGGTGCTGATGACGCAGCTCGGGTATGAGCAGAACGAAACCACGGCACGGCAGCGGCTCGCAGCAAATGACGGCGCGGTGCTCGTGTTCGTGGAAGGCGACGCGATTCTCGGTTGCATCCAGTTGGCCACGCGCATGTCGCTGGAGAGCGGCGCGTTCGGCGAGATCGCCGCGCTTGTCGTGGATGAAGCGGCGCGTGGACGCAAGATCGGCGCGCGCCTTGTCGATGCGGCGGTGGAGTGGGCGCGCGAGCAGGGCTTTCCGAAGCTGCGCGTGCGCACGAATGTCGTCCGCGGCCGCGCGCACCAGTTCTACGAGAGCAACGGCTTCCAGCTCGCCAAGAGCCAGCGCGTCTACGATCGCGACGTGCGATGACGGTCACGCTGCTCTGCACCGTGCGCGAGTGCCGCACGCCGCTCGCGCTCGAAGAACGCCGCTACGTCTGCGCGCGCGGGCATTCCTTTGATATCGCGCGCAGCGGCTACGTCAATCTGCTGCAGCCGCAGGACCGCCGCTCGAATTCTCCCGGCGATTCGCGCGAAGCGGTGAACGCGCGGCGCCGCTTTCTCGATCGCGGATTCGCTACGCCGCTCGTGCGCGCGATCGTCGAGCTGTTGCCGATGCGGAGCGGTGAAGCCTTTCTCGATGCCGGCTGCGGCGAAGGAACGCACACCGCCGCCTTTCGCGACGCGTACACCGTCGAAGCGCACGGCACCGACATCTCCCTCCCCGCGATCGAGCTCGCCGCCAAACGTCACACCGAATGCCACTGGACGATCGCGAACGCCGATCGCTTCCTCCCCTACGCCGACGGCTCATTCGCCGGCGTGGCGTCGATCACCGCGCGGTTGAGCGTGGACGAATTCGCGCGCGTGCTCGCGCCGGACGGCACGCTGCTCGTCGTCATTCCCGGCGCTGATGATCTGATCGAACTGCGCGCGGCGATGCAGGGCGAGGCAGTGGAACGCGATCGCGTGCAGCGCACGATCGAGATGTTCGCGCCGCGCTTCACGCTCGTCCGCCACGAGCGGCTCGCGCACGTCGCCACACTCGATCGCGAAGCCATCGCCGACGTGCTCGCCTCGTCGTATCGCGGCTTCCGCATGCGCGAACAGGAGCGGCTCGCGGTGCTCGACGCGCTCGACGTCACGCTCAGCCGCGATGCGCTGCTCTTCGCCATCGCTAGCGCGCTTCGCGGCTACAATCCCGCCCCATGCATCGCAAACTGATTCTCCTCGCGATTCTCACGCTCTGCGCGTGCGCCACACAGCCCCGCGCGGTCGATCTTCGCAACGCGGAGCTGGTCGATCTCACCTGGGCGTTCGATGCGAACACGCTTTACTGGCCGACGTCTCCCTCCGGCTTCGAGCTGAAGCAGCTCGCGTACGGTCCGACGCCGGGCGGCTGGTTCTATTCGTCGAACACGCTCTCCGCGCCGGAGCACGGCGGCACGCATCTCGACGCGCCGATCCATTTCTCCGAGCACGGCAAAACCGCGGACGAGATTCCGCTGCGCCAGCTCATCGCACCGGCCGTAGTGATCGACGTCGCGTCGCAATCAAACACGAACGCCGACTACCGTCTCACCGCCGCCGACATCACGACATGGGAATCACAACACGGTCGCATCGACGCAGGCACGATCGTGCTGCTGCGCACCGGCTGGGGCTCGCGCTACGGCAACCGCAAAGCGTATTTCGGCGATGACACGCCGGGCGACGTCGCGCATCTGCATTTCCCGTCCTACGGGGAAGACGCCGCGCGACTGCTCGTCGCCGAGCGTCACGTGGCCGCGATCGGTGTCGACACGCCGAGCATCGACTACGGGCAGTCGGCGAACTTCATCGTGCATCAGGTGGCGAATGGCGCCGGCGTTCCGGGATTCGAGAACGTTGCGCATCTCGAGCAGGTGCCGGTGCGTGGCGCTTGGGTGATCGCGCTGCCGATGAAGATTGCGAAGGGGTCCGGCGGGCCGTTGAGGATTGTGGCCGCGGTGCCGAAGTAGGAGACGACGGGGGCCTCCGGCGGGCCGGCACGGCCGGCAGCGTTGGTGGGCCTAGCCGTTTCAGGCGTAGGCCCACCCGGTGCCGATTTACTTGGTGGCGTCGAAAGAGATGTTGCGTACGTAGTGGCAGGTGTAGCCACCCGGGTTCTTTTGCAGGTAGTCCTGGTGGTAATCCTCGGCGCTCCAGAACTTCTTGGCCGGCACGATCTCGGTCACCACGGGACGCTTCCACGCACCCGACGCATCGACCTTCGCCTTCACGCGCTCCGCGATCTGGCGCTGCTCGTCGTTGTGATAGAAGATCGCCGAGCGGTACGACGAGCCGACGTCATTTCCCTGCCGGTTCATCGTGGTCGGGTCGTGCATCTTAAAGAAGAACTCGAGGATCTGCTCGTACGAGATCTTCGACGGGTCGTATTTGATCTGCACCGCTTCGGCGTGTCCTTCGTGGTTGCGATACGTGGCGTTCTCGACGTCGCCGCCGGTGTAGCCGACTTCCGTATCGATCACGCCGGGCATCTTGCGAATCAGCTCCTCCACGCCCCAGAAACAGCCGCCGGCGATCGTCGCCACTTCGGCGTGCGATGCGCTCTTGGCCTGCTTGCCGTTGCCGCTCTGGCCGAAGAGCTTGGCGTACTCGCCGTAGCCTTCCGCCTCCAGCTTCGAAGCCGGGATGAACCGCAGCGACGCCGAGTTCATGCAGTAGCGCTGGCCGGTCGGCGCCGGACCGTCATCGAAGACGTGACCCAGATGCGAGTTCGCATGCTTGGAGCGAACTTCGGTGCGGGCCATGAAGAATTTGCGATCCGTCTTGGTGCTGATGTTCTCGGGCACGAGCGGACGCGTGAAGCTCGGCCAGCCGGTGCCGGACTCGAATTTATCCTTCGACGAGAAGAGCGGCTCGCCGGAAACAACGTCGACGTAGATGCCGTCTTCATGGTTGTCCCAGTATTCGTTGCGGAACGGCGGCTCCGTCCCATCTTTCTGCGTCACTTCGTACTGGAGCGGCGTGAGCGTCTTCTTCAGCTCGGCATCCGCGGGTTTGTGGAACTGCGACATCGAACCTCCTTTGATCTTCGCAACCGAGCCCGACGCGGGCAGCGGCGCCGACTGCGACTGCGCACACCCAAAGACGAACGCAGCAGCCAGCAAAAATCCTGACAATCGGAGATGTTTCACCTGGGGCCTCCTGGACCGTCAACGAAATCGCGACGGTTAGTTATTCGATGCCGGAGGGGGCGGGAGGTTACGGGGTCGCACCCGAATACCCGCCCCTCCCCCCACGTTCTCCCACCCATGTCCCGTCTCCGCTCCCGCGTACTCAACGCTGCGCCTGCACGTCTCGCGCTCTTTGCCGCGATCTGGCTGTCGCTGTTCCTCTACGCGGGTCGCCCGCTTTTGGTCGGCGCAGCAGCAGCGGGGATGGCGCGACCGTTCGCGTGGGCGACGTTGCTCCTCTGCGCGGCTCTGCCGCTGCTGCCATTTTTCAGCGGACGCAAAGACGCGCTGCGTCACCGCTCGCTCGCCCACTGGACCGGTTACGCCACGCTCGCGGTCTTCTCACTTCTGCTCACGCTCGTCTTTCTGAGCGACGTCCTGCGCGTGCTGTACGTCTTTGCGCAGTGGCTGCTCTCCGCGCGCGCCTGGCCGGTGCTCGATCCGCGTGCCATCAGCTTCACAATTCTCGGGGGCGCCGCGGCGCTCTCGCTCGTCGGCCTGGTGCAGGCGCGCTGCCCGCGCGTGCGCAACGTGCGCGTCACCATTGATGACCTGCCGCCGCAGCTCGACGGCTATCGCATCGCGCAGTGGTCCGACGTCCACGTCGGTCCGACCATCCAGCGCGGCTTCGTGCAGTCGCTCGTCGAGCGCACGAATGCGTTGAACGTCGACGCCGTGGCCATCACCGGCGATCTCGTCGACGGCTATCTCGACGACCTGCGCGATCAAGTGCAACCGCTCGCCGATCTCCGCGCGCGCGACGGCGTGTTCTACGTCACCGGCAACCATGAGTACTACTGGCGCGCCAGCGAATGGGTGCGCGAAGTGGAAAAGCTCGGCGCGAACTTTCTCAAGAACGCGCACCGCGTGATCGAGCGCGACGGCGCGCAGATCGTCTTCGCCGGCGTCACCGATCCGGTCGGCCGCGACACGCACAAACAGGATCCACATCGCGCGCTCGCGAACGCGCCCGACGACGCGGTGAAGATCCTCCTCTCACACCGCCCGCAAACTGCGCAGATCGCCAGCGACCTCGGCGTCCACCTGCAGCTCTCCGGTCACACGCACGGCGGCCAGTTCTTCCCGTTCAATCTGATGATCCACTGGTTCCAGCCGATCGTCGCCGGCCTCCACAAAGTCGGCCGCACATGGCTCTACGTGAACCGCGGCACCGGCTACTGGGGTCCCCCCTCCCGCCTCGGCGTGCACGGCGAGATCACAGTGCTCGAGCTCACGCGATAAACGTTGGAGCGGCGGGCGCCCTCGCCCGCCGACCTCGCGCAAAAACCGGCGGGCGAGGGCGCCCGCCGCTCCAACACGCAACGCGATAACCAGAAAGAGCGAGCTGCGTCACATTCGCGCCACAGTCGCTGGCTACGATGTAGCTCATGCTTCGGCGATTTCTTCTCGCTCTTCTGATTGCAGTCCCGGCGTTCGCGCAAACCGTGGAAGCGCCGCCCGCCACGCCGGCCGCGCGCGTGGTGCAGGCCGTCGTCGAGGAGTCGCAGATGCCGGAGCTGCGCTGGCCCGACTTTTCGGACTATCGCAAGCATCTCCGCAATTTCTACGCGCCGACCGGCTATCGCCTGGTCTGGACCGCGAACGGCAAACCGACCGCGCAAGCGCGCGCCACCATCGCGCTGTTCGAAGCCGCGGACGTGAAAGGCATCCACGCCGTGGATTACGACGGCGGACGCTGGGCCGCGCGCGTGGCCGCACTCCGCGATGACGTGTCGCTGGCGCGCTTCGACGTCGCGATGACGGCCACGCTGATGCGCTACATCAGCGACCTGCACATCGGCCGTATCAATCCGCGCAACATCCGCTTCGAGCTCGATATCGAATCGAAAAAGTACTACCTGCCGAAAGTCGTCGCCGACGTCGCCGCGGCCAGCGATCCCGCCGCGGTGCTCGCGAACGTCGAGCCGCAATACGCCGACTACCGCCGCCTGCAGACCGCGCTCGCGCGCTATCGCCAGATCGCAATCGATTCTCAAAACGAAAAACCGCTGCCCGCGATCGCGAAACTGCAGCGCGGCGAAACGTACGCCGCGCTGCCGCAACTCGCGCGCATGCTGCAGCGCTTCGGCGATCTCGCCGCGGACGCGAAAGTGGACGGCACGACGTACGACGGCGCGATCGTCGAAGCAGTCAAACACTTTCAAGTGCGCCACGGCCTCGACGCCGACGGCGTGATCAGCGCGAAAACGCTCGCGCAATTGAACGTGCCGGCCGCGCGCCGCGTGAAGCAGCTCGAATGGGCGCTGGAGCGCTGGCGCTGGGCGCCGCTCGAATTCTCCGCGCCGCCGATCATCGTGAACGTCCCCGAGTTCCGCCTGCGCGCCTGGAACGAAAAGCAGGAGACGGCGCTCACGATGCGCGTCGTCGTTGGCCAGGCGTACACGCACGAAACGCCGATCTTCGACGGCGATATGAAAGTGGTCGTCTTTCGCCCGTACTGGAGCGTGCCGCCGAGCATCCAACGCAAGGAAATCGCGCCGAAACTCGAGCGCGACCCGGGCTGGCTGGCCCGCAACCACTACGAGCTCGTCGACGCCGCCGGCGCCTCCCTCGGCTCCTCCGTCGACAACGACATGCTCCGCCGCATCCGCACCGTCGACGTTCGCATCCGCCAGCAACCCGGCGGCTCCAATGCCCTCGGCCTCGTGAAGTTCCTCTTCCCGAATCAGAACAACGTCTACCTGCACTCCACGCCGTCGCAGGCGCTCTTCTCGAAATCGCGCCGCGACTTCAGCCATGGCTGCATCCGCGTCGAGGATCCCGTCGCGCTCGCGGCGTGGGTGCTGCGCGATCAGCCGCAATGGACGACCGAAAAGATCCGCGCCACGATGAACGGCGACCGCGACGACATGTACGTCACCATCCCGCAGCCGATCCCGGTGATCATCCTCTACACGACCGCCGTCGTCTTCGATAACGGCGACGTGCACTTTTTCGAAGACATCTACGGCCACGACGCCACGCTGGAGAACGCGCTCGCGGCAGGCTATCCGTACCCGGCGTGACCGCGCCGCCCGTTGGAGCGGCGGGGCTTGCCCCGCC
>DASSMK010000191.1:0-30942 GCA_035688915.1 Thermoanaerobaculia bacterium | reverse complement strand
GGCGGGGCAAGCCCCGCCGCTCCAATTTGATGCAATGCTGCCACGAGCTGCGCGGCTTCATCGGCCGTCAGCACGCCCGCCGCACCGAGCTCCTGCGCCCACGCGATCGAGCCCTGCACGTCTTCCGCGAAGAGCTCGCGGTCGAAGGCAAAGGAATCGTTCAGCGCGCGCAGAAGCGCGGAAGGACCTTCGGCGAAACGGCCGCCCCACATTTGCGTCACTGAGCTTTCTCCAATGCGAAAGGCGTGATGCGCTTCCGGCCGCGCAGCTGCAGGCCAAACAGGCGGATGAAGCCTGCCGAATCCTTGGCGTCGTAGCCGGTCATGTCGAACGAAGCGAGGTTCTGCGAATAGAGCGAGTACGGCGAGGTGCGGCCGACCACGGTCGCGTTGCCTTTGTACAGCTTGATCGTCACGGTGCCGGTCACGCTCGCGCAGAGCGCGTCGACGAACGCGTCGTACGCTTCCTTGAGCGGCGAGAACCACTGGCCGTTGTAGACCAGCTCCGCGTAACGCGTGGCGATGCGCTCCTTTTCGTGCGCGGAGTCGCGGTCGAGCGTGATCGATTCGAGCGCCTTGAGCGCCGTCACGAGCAGCGTGCCGCCGGGCGTTTCGTACACGCCGCGCGACTTGATGCCGATGAGGCGGTTCTCGACGATGTCGGCGCGGCCGACGCCATGGCGTCCGCCGATCTCGTTCAGCGTCTGGATCAGCACCGCCGGCGAGAGCTTCAGACCGTTCACTTCGACCGGCACGCCGCCGTCGAATTTGATCGTCACCTTCTCCGGCGTTTCCGGCGCGTCCATCGGATCGACGGTCAGCTTGAACATCGACGCTTCCGGCTCGAACGACGGATCTTCCAGCGGCCCGCCTTCATGCGAGAGGTGCCAGAGATTGCGATCGCGCGAATACGGATCCTTCTTCGTCACCGGAATGGGGATGCCGCGCTCCGCCGCGAAATCGATGGCGTCTTCGCGCGAAACGATCGACCACTCGCGCCACGGCGCGACGATTTTCAGCTCGGGCGCCAGCGCCTGATAGGCGAGCTCGAAGCGCACCTGATCGTTGCCTTTGCCGGTGCAGCCGTGTGCGAGCGCGTCGCAGCCGGTGGCCAGGGCGATCTCCACCTGCTTGCGCGCGATGAGCGGGCGGGCCGTGGAGGTGCCGAGGAGGTAATCGTGCTCGTAGATGGCGCCGGCTTTGAGGACCGGGAAGAGATAGCCGGATGCGAATTCTTCCTTCGCGTCGACGAGATGAAAGTCGCACGCGCCGGTGCGATACGCCTTCTGCGCGAGCCCGGAGGTCTCTTCGGCCTGACCGACGTCCACCGCGACCGCGACCACTTCGCAGCCGTAGTTCTCCTTCAGCCAGGGAATGATGATGGAGGTGTCGAGACCTCCCGAGTATGCCAGTGCGACTTTTTTCACGCTGCTTTCTCCTTGGACATGGTGGCGCCGAGCAGTTGCTCGAGCGTCTCGATGAATTCGATGAGTGCTTTCTTCGGAACGATGTAAGGCGGCAGGAGCCGCAGAACTTTTTCGCGCGCGGTGCCGACCACGAAGCCGGCCGCCAGCAGCTCGCGCGCAACCGGTGATGCCGCGCGATCGAGTTCGATGCCCCACATCAGGCCGGAGCCGCGCACGTCGACAATGGCGCTGTTGCGCGACTGCAGCGCGAGCAGCTCCGCTTCGAACCACTGGCCGGTCGCTTCGATTTGCGGCAGGAGCTTCTGCGTTTCGTCGAAGACGATGGCGCCGAGCGCGCACGCCACCGGATTGCCGCCGAACGTGGTGCCGTGATGTCCCGGCTTGACCACGCCGTCGAGCGCGGGGCCGGTGAGAACGGCGCCGAGCGGCAGTCCGCCGCCGAGCGGTTTGGCCATCGTGACGATGTCGGGAACGACACCGCTCTTCTGGAACGCGAAGAGCGATCCGGTGCGTCCGAGGCCGCATTGGATCTCGTCGAAGATCAGCAGAGCGCCGGTGCGATCGGCGAGCTGGCGCGCGGCGATCAGGAATGCGTCGCTCAGCGGGATGATCCCGCCTTCGCCCATGACCGGCTCGACGATGATCGCGGCGGTTTTTTCATCGACCGCTGCTTCGAGTGCGGCGACGTCATTCGGTGCCACGAACGAAACGCCCGGCACGAGCGGCGCGAACGGCGCGCGATACGCTTCGTGTCCCGTCATCGACAGAGAACCGAGCGTGCGGCCGTGGAACGACTCTTCGAGCGCCACCACGTTGGTCTTCTTGGTCGCGAGCCGCGCGAACTTCAGCGCCGCTTCATTCGCCTCCGTGCCGCTGTTGCAGAAGAACGCGCGGCAGAGTCCCGACGCGCGCACGAGCTTCTCCGCCAGGATGCCCTGCGACGGGTGGTAGTAGAGATTCGAGATGTGCAGCAGCGAGTTGCTCGCGTCGCGCAGTGCTTTGACGAGCTTCGGGTGTTTGTGCCCGAGCACGTTCACGGCGATGCCGCCGAGGAGGTCCCAATACGTGCGGCCTTCCGCGTCGATGAGGCGCGCCCCCTTGCCGTCGCGCGGATGGAACGGCGTACGGGCGTAGGTGCCGAGGACGAACGAGCGCTCGCGCGCTTCGACTGCGTGGGGGGAATCGTCATGCAGCAACAAGGCGAGTACCTCCTTCTTCTCCGATTTCGATGGTGGCAACGCCGGTGGCCAGCGCGTCCAGTGCGGCCTGCAGCTTCGGGCGCATGCCGCCGGTGACGATGCCGTTTGCGATCAACTGATGCGCGTCTTTCGCGGCCAGCGTGGGAACGACGTTGCCGTCCGCGTCGAGCAGGCCCGGGACGTCGGTGATGAAATGCAGCGTCATCGCGCCGAGCGCGATGGCAATCGCCGCCGCGCCCGAATCCGCGTTCACGTTCAGCAGCGAACCATTCGGTCCCTGCGCGACGGTGGAGACGACCGGCAGGATGCCGTACGTCAGCATGGCGCGCACGAGCGTGCGGTTGGAGCCGGTGACGCGGCCGACGTGGCCGAGGTCGATGCCGTCGATGGAGGGGTGGCGTTCGGCGACGAGCGTGCCGCCGTCGCAGCCGGAGAGCCCCGCCGCGCGCACGCCGCGCGCCGTCAGCTCCGCCACGAGCATCTTGTTCACGCTGCCGCCGAGCACCGACACGACCACGTCGAGCGTGGCGTCATCGGTGATGCGCAGGCCGGCGTGCGTCCGCTTCGGAATGCCGCGCAGCGCGAGCGCCGCATCGACATGCTTGCCGCCGCCATGCACGAGCACGACGTTCTCGCCGCGATTCCACGCCGCGACGATCACGCGCAGCGCGCGCTCGCGGCGCGACGCGTCGTCGAGGAGAGAGCCGCCCAACTTAATTACCGTTACCGTCATTGGCGTCCTTTCGGGGGCGAGGCTCATGGGCTCATAGGCTCATGGGCTCATAGCAGCACGGGCGGCGTTAGCTTCGCGTCCGTGCTTTTGTCGTGGTCGTAGGAACGAGGCTGGTGCGCTTCCGTTCCAGGTTTGCGCAGCGTTCGCTGCTATGAGCCCATGAGCCTATGAGCCCATGAGCCTGCCCGGGCCGGGCGGTGGCCGCGGCCGTCATACCAGCCCCTCCGTCTCCGCATATCCCTGCATGCGATTGAAGTTCTGCACTGCTTGCGAGGCCGCGCCTTTGAGCAGGTTGTCGATCACCGAGACGATCACGGCGCGGCGTCCGCCCTGGAGCAGCTGGAAGCCGATCTCGCAGCGCGGCGTGTTGACGACGTTCTTCAGCTCCGGCAGCAATCCCGCCTTCAGCACCCGCACGAACGGCTTGTCCGCATAAGCGTCGGCATAAACATGCGACAGCTCGTCGGCCGAGAGCGGCTGCGTGAAGCCGACGTGCATCGTCGAGTAGATGCCGCGCGGCGTCGGGATGAGGTGCGGCACGAAGACGAGCGTGGTGCGCTCGCCGAGGTGCAGGCCCTGGCGGATTTCCGGTTCGTGGCGGTGCGTGCCGACGCCGTACGCCTTGAAATTTCCAAAAAGCTCGGTGAATGAATATGCGAGCTCCGAGCGCTTGCCGGCGCCGGAGACGCCGCTCTTGGAGTCGCAGATGACCGGCTGCGTGCGATCGATGAGATAGGTGAGCGGCCGCAGCGCGAGCAGGATGGAGGTCGGGTAGCAGCCGGGATTGGCGACGAGGCGCGCCTTCTTCAGCTCACCGTTGCACCACTCCGGCAATCCGTACACCGCTTCGCCGAGAAGCTCGGGGCGCGCGTGCGCGAAGCCGTACCACGACGGATAGAGCGACGGCTCGCCGAGGCGGAAGGCGCCGGAGAGATCGATGACTTTCATGCCGGCGTCGAGCAGCTGCGGCACGAGCTCCGCGGAGAATTCGTTCGGCGTGGCCAGGAAGACGATCTCCGGACGCGCGTCGAGCAGCTTCTCGAATGAAAAGTCGCTCGAGAATTTCGCCGCGATGCGGACGTGCGGGTGCCGCTCGAGAATGGACACGAGCTCCACGCCGGCGTAACCGGTGGCGCCGAGAATGGCGACGGAGGTGACTCCGGCCGCGTTCGCCGCGGGGCGTTGTGCAGTGACACGTTCAGCCAGTTGCGTTTCCATTGGGCTCGAGCTCTCCGAAAAAAGACGCTCGCGCTAGGCGCGCGTACGGCGTCGCACCGGCGGTTGAATGCCGGTCATTTCGTGAATGCGGCGCGCGAAGGCGCTCGCCGCGGCGGGCGTACGGAAGGCGACGAAGATCGTGTCGTCGCCGCCGATGGTGCCGAGAAGATCGTCGACTTCGGCGGCGTCGATGGCGCTGGCCACCGGCTGTGCCGCCGCGACGGGCGTCTTGATCACGACCATGTTCATGGCCGCTTCGGCGGAAAGAACCGCGTCGCGCACGGCGTGCTCGAGGCGCGTTTCGCGCGCGACGCGGGGAGTGAACGTCGCCACCGGCGCCAAATCCTGAGGCGACACGTATCCACCCGCCGTTTTGACGACGCCCAGCTCCTTGAGATCGCGCGAGAGGGTTGGTTGCGTGATCTGCACGCCGCGCTTTTTGAGCGCGGCGAGGAGCTCGTCCTGCGAATGGACGGCCGTCTCGCGAACGATCCTGAGGATCTCATCGCGCCGCCGCATCGCATCACCGGGTGAATAAAAATTCATCATTGAGAATATTTATGCAATCGCCGGTGCATGTCAACGTTTTTGTGGGGTGGGTATTCCGGGGGGAGGCAGCGGCCAGCGGCCAGCGGCCAGCGGCCAGGACGAAGTGGTCAGTGGGCAGTGGTCAGTGGTCAGTTCGGACGAAGTGGTCAGTGGTCAGTGGTCAGTTCGCGAGAGGGGCAGCGACGCGCGAGAGTGGTCATCGCCTTCCGCGCGACCGTGGCCAACGCTGTCCTGGCCGCTGACCGCCGGCCGCTGGCCGCTCGCGCCTCTGACCACTGACCACTGCCCACTGACAACTTTCGTCCTGGCCGCTGGCCGCTGGCCGCTCACACCTCTGACCACTGACCACTGGCCACTGACAACTAAACTGAGGGACTTTCCCCTCATACTGCGCGACCTAGAACAACGGAGGTCTCACCCAATGCGCACTCGTCTCGCCATGCTCATGATCCTTGCCCTCGCTCTGCCTGCTTTTGCGGCCGGAAAACGCCGCGCGGTCGCGGCGCCGTCGACTCCGCCGCAGACGGGCGGCGGCGACTGCGTCAACTTCGCTCCGGTGCGGACGGGGCTCAAGGCCAGCTATTCGGCGCCGGGCGGCGTCACGTTCACCATCACCTATCTGTCCGACAGCGCCACGCAGACGCGCACGACACAGCATGTCGTGACGCCGCAGGCCACGGCCGACGCGGAGACGCGCCTCGATTGGGAGCAGATCCCGAACGCGTCCATCACCTACCGCGCCATGAAGCACCTCTACACCAAGGTCACCACTCCCGTCCCCTTCCTCGGCAACCAGGTCATCGAGACGGACATCGACTTCGTCCCCTCGTACATCACCGGCCCGGCCACGGGTTACTGCGTGGGCACGAAGTGGCACACGCCGACGTCGAACGAGACCATCATGGTGAAGTCGATCGCCGGGACGCAGGTGCAGACCGGCACCGCCATCGCTTTCGACGGCGAAGTGCTGGCCGTCGAGACCATCACCGTGCCGGGCGGCCAGTTCAAGACGGTGAAGGTGAAGGGCGCGACGGTCACGGACAGCGGCGTGCAGCGCTCGATCCAGTGGCTCTCGCCGGACTACAGCATCTCCATCAAGCAGGAGACGTACGACGATGCCGGCAACCTCACCGGCACGACCGTGCTGACGAAGCTCGAGCTGTAGTCGCGGCGTCCGGTTTGCAACGACTTCGGGACAGGAGGCCACGAGCCATGTCCCGAGTCGAACCGAATCAGAATCCGAGCGAGCGCCGCGGTTCCGAGCAGTTGCGCCAAGCCGAGCGCGGCCGCAACTCCGAGTCGCGTCGCCAGGAGCCGTCGAACCTCAGCCGCAATCCGTCGCAGGCGGAAGGCGAAGAGTCGGCGGTAGACGAAGCGCTGAAACACGGCAATCGTTGATCATCAGAGGGGATCGGGGCTCACACCTCGATCCCCACGCTCCTCATCAGTGCCAGCGCGTTCGACTTCGTGACCACTCCCGGCCGCATGCGGTAGTCGAACACCACCTTCCCGTCCTCCAGGTGATCGTCGAAGTGCACGTTCGTCGCGCGCGGCGCGAGCTCGTCCGCGATCTTCGCCAGTGCCAGATCGTGCGTCGTGACCATGCCGATCGCGCCGCGCTCCACCAGCTGCCGCACGATCGCCTCCGCGCCGATGCGCCGGTCATGTGAGTTCGTGCCGGCCAGCACTTCATCGAGCAGGAAGAGCATCGGACCGCCGGCGCGCGACATCTCCAGAATGGTGCGGATGCGCAGGATCTCGGCGTAGAAGCGCGACGCTCCTTCCTGCAGTGAATCGTTGATGCGGATCGATGCGCCGATGGCCATCGGCGCGATGCGCAGCGAGCGCGCGCAGACCGGCGCACCCGCCAGCGCCAGCACCGCGGCGATGCCGGTGCTGCGCATCATCGTGCTCTTGCCGGACATGTTCGAGCCGCTGATGACGAGCAGACGCAGGTCGCCGCCGAGGTGCAGATCGTTGGTGATGCGTCGGGCGGCGGGAATGAGTGGGTGGCCAAGGGCGGTGGCGTCGAGGCCGTCGCCGGCGATGTCGGGCATGGCGAAGTCTGGGTGCTCGAAGGCGAACGAGGCCAGCGACGAAAGCGCTTCGATCTCGCCGACCGATTCGATCCAGCCGCCCACGCGCGCGCCGGAGCGGCGGCGCCAGCGCTCGATGGCCAGCGCGAGATTCGGCGTCCAGAGCAAGAGACCAGCGATCGGCGCGAAGAACTGGTTGCGGCGCGCGTCGAGCAGCGCCACGAGCTTGCGCAGCGCTTCGATCTCGCGCGTGGCAGCGTCGCCGATGCGCGCGTGCACCGCGACCAGTCGCGGCGCGGTGAACGTCTCGCGCTCGATGCGCGCCAGCACGGCGGCGAGCAGCGCCAGCGCGGGCTCCGCGCGTTCCACGGCGGCGATGATCGGCACTACGCGCGCAGCCACCTGCCGCGAAATGAACCAGACCAGCGCGATGATCACGAGGAGGGGCCAGAGCGGCACGCGCGCGAACCAGCCCACGCGCAGCGCCGCTTCCGGATGCGTCAGGCCAGCCAGCCGCGCGAGCAGCGCGGGCAGCGTCACGAGCAACGCAATGGCGGAGATGTACGGAATGACGCGGATGGCAGCTCGTTCCCAGCGCGCGAAGTTCACGGCCGGCATGGCCGCCCACGCGTCGAGCTTCGCCGCTTCGACTTCGTTCGCCACTTCCGCCGCTTCTACGGCCAGCCCTTCGCGCAAATCGAGCTTCTCGCGCAGCTCGCGCACCGCTTCCTGCCGCGCGCGGATTTCCTGGGCATCGAGCGACGGCTGCTTCAGCCAAGCAGCCAGTCGCGCGCGACCGGCCCGCGTCACCGCGATGCAAATGAGCTCGAAGAGTGAGCCGCGGCCGAACAGATCGAAATCGCTCGCGTACGGATGATGCTCTTCATCGAATTCTTCGCCGCCGTTGCCGTGGCCCATCCACGTTCCGGCCACGCGCTCCAGCCCGCGGTCGTAAAACGCGGCGCCACTTTCCGCGCGCGTGCGCCTGCGGATGACGCGCTCGTGCAGCGGCAGGATGGCGATGAACGCGATCACCGGAATGAGGATCAGCAGCGGATTCGAGAACGCCAGCAGAATCGCGGCGGCGATCAACGCCAGGCGCACGATGGAGATCGTCCGCTCCCGCCGGCGCAACGCTGCCGCCGCCGTCCGCCGCTCCGCCGCACGCTGCGCATACACTTCCATCAGCCCAGCATATGAAAGTTCCTCCCGGCCCGAAAAACATCATTCCCGGCACCAACCTCCGCGGCCTGCAGCACGACTCGCTCCGTTTCCTCGAGTGCGCCGCGAAGCGCTACGGCGATTCCGTGCATTTCCGCATCGGTCCGCGGCGCATCTACTTCTTCAATCACCCCGAGCTCGTGCGCGACGTGCTGGTGACGCGCAACGCCTCTTTCGCCAAAGGCATGGTCCTGCAGCGCACCAAAGTCGTCCTCGGCGAAGGTCTGCTCACCAGCGAGCCGCCGCTGCACCGCCGCCAGCGCCGTCTCGCGCAGCCTGCCTTTCATCGCGAACGCATCGCGCGTTACGCGGAAGTGATGATCGAGCGCGCGGCGCGGGCGCGCGAACGCTGGCGCGACGGCGAAACGCTCGACATCGCGCACGAGATGATGCGGCTCACGCTCTCCGTCGTGGCGAAGACGTTGTTCGATGCGGACGTCGATGACAATGCGGACGAAATCGGCGGCGCGCTGACGGAGCTGGTGGAGATGTTCCCGCTGCTCGTCCATCCGTTCTCCGACATCATCCGCAAGCTGCCGCTGCCGCGCGTGCGCCGCTTCGAGCGCGCGCTGGCGCAGCTCGATCGCGTGATCTACAAGATCATTGAAGAACGCCGCCGCTCGAGCGAAGACCGCGGCGATCTGCTGTCGATGCTGCTGCTCGCGCAGGACGACGAAGAAGGCAGCGGCGGCATGAGCGACCGCCAGGTGCGCGACGAAGCGATGACGCTCTTTCTGGCGGGCCACGAAACCACGGCGAATGCGCTGTCATGGACGTGGTGGCAACTGGCCGCGAATCCCGAAGCCGAAGCCGCGCTCCATCGCGAGCTCGACTCCATCCTCGGCGATCGCTTGCCCACGCCCGCCGATTACCCGCGCCTGCCGGTGACCGAGATGATCCTCGCCGAATCGATGCGTCTCTATCCGCCGGCGTGGGGCATCGGCCGCCTGGCCATCGAAGATGTGGAGATCGGCGGCTGGACGGTGCCGAAGAATGCGCTGGTGATCGTGGCGCAATGGGTCTCGCATCGCGACGAGCGTTTCTGGCCGGACGCGGAACGCTTCGATTACACGCGCTTCACGCCGGAAGCGAAAGCGTCGCGCCCGCGCTTTGCGTACTACCCGTTCGGCGCCGGTCCGCGCATCTGCATCGGCGAAGGATTCGCATGGATGGAGGGCGTGATCATGCTGGCCACGCTCGCGCAGAAGTGGCGCTTCGCACGTACCGATGACGTCGTGAAGCCGCAGGCGTACATCACGCTGCGGCCGAAAGGCGGGATGCGCATGCGCGCGAATGCGCGGCGGTGAGGAAGCGGCCAGGAGGAAGCGGCCAGCGGCCAGCGGCAAGCGGTCAGGAGGAAGCGGCGGTGTCGTCTCCTCTGGCCGCTAACCGCTTGCCGCTGGCCGCTCGTCCGTCCGCTGCAATCCGCACTAAAATCACCCCATGCCTGACATCGATGCGCTTTTCGCGGATTACGCGAGCTATCACCAGACGAAGGGCAACAAGACCTTCCACCGGCTCGGCATCCCGCTGATCATGCTCACGCTGATCGGCATGCTCGCGCGCGTGCCGCTCTTGACGACCAACAACGGCACGCGCATCGATGCGGCCATGCTGCTCATCGCCATCGCCACGATCTACTACCTGGTCGTGGAGTGGCGTCTGGCCATCGCCATGCTCGCCGTCTCCATCGCCTTCTACTTTCTCGGCCGCGCCATGCCGCTCTGGCTCAACGTGGCCCTCTTCGTTCTCGGCTGGATCTTTCAGTTCATCGGCCATAGCGTCTACGAGCACAAGAATCCCGCGTTTTTCCGCAATTTCCTGCACCTTCTGGTCGGTCCGCTCTGGATTCTCAACGACCTCATTCCGGTCGTGAAGCCGAAGCGCGCGTGATCCGTTTCGAGCGCACGACGTTCATCGCGGCGCCCCTGGCGGAGGTCTTCGCGTTCTTTGCGACGCACGAGAACCTGGCGCGCATCACGCCGCCCGCGATGCGCTTCCGCATCATCGAATCACCGGGCGCGAAACTGTTCGAAGGCGCGCGTATCCGCTATTCGATGCGCATCGCGGGGCTGCCGGTGCGCTGGACGACACGCATCACGCTCTGGCGCGAGAACGAAGCGTTCGCCGATCTGCAGGAGCGCGGTCCGTATCGCTACTGGCTGCACACGCACACCTTCCGCGCCGTCCCCGGCGGCGTCTCCATGCACGACCAGGTCGACTACGACCTACCCCTCGGCCCCCTCGGCCGTTTCGTGGCCGGCCGCTTCGTGAAGCGACAACTCGAGGCCATCTTCGACTACCGTGCTGAGGTCATCCAAAAACAATTTTCGTGACTCCGGGTAGGGGGAAGAGCCTCTGGCGACTCTCCTCTCTCGGACTAATCCAAAATCTCGAGAGAGGAGTAAGTCGCATGCCCGACTTTTCGATCAAGATCATTCCGGGTACGGACGGAGTCGATCAGTTTCAGCCGGACTTCCAAGGCTCCCAGCCTGGTGATCCGCTGCCGGCGCCGTCGTTCTCGTGCGTGAGCTTCAACAACACCACTACGCGCGACCATCACATCACGGCCAGCCTCACGTCCACGTACGACTCCGGGGACATCCCGGCCGATGGCTCGTCGAAGGTGCAGTATTCGCTGCCGTCCACGACCATCACGTACGCGTGCACGATCCACCCGAAGGAACAGGGGCAGATCATCCTCACCAACGTGCAGCCGATGACGGAGGAAGAATGATCCGCCGCGTAGCGTGCGCATTCGCACTGTTGGCCGCGATTCCACTCCTTGCGCAAACGCCCGGCAGCGGTACGGGCGGCGGTCAGGGCAATAACCAGAGTGCCACCGCCACCGCGCCGAGCAGCGCGCAGATCGCGTGTCTCCCGCAGCAGCAGTCGCTGATCCAGATCCCCGAGCTGGTGGCGGATCCGATGACGCATCGTCTGCGCGGCACCGTCATCACCACGGCGGAGCAGGACCGCATCACGTTCCGCTACCCGCTGCAGATGGGCAATCCGCCGTCGGCCACGCAGCCGGGCCAGCCGGGATCGTTCACCGCCTGCTTCCCGCAGTGGGTGCGTGCGTTCCGCAGTCCGGAAGCGGTGCCTGCGTACGGCGCCAAGGATCCGAAGTCGGCGTATCTCGATCCGATGCACGGACCGACGCTGCGCGCGCGCGTCGGCGACATCATCGAGCTGACGTTCCTCAATGAGATCGAGCCGAACGTCTTCGGCCAGTCCATCGACCGCGGCGATGAAGACGCGTGCGATCAGGCGAACACGTATCCGGGTACAGGTCCGAACGCGGACAAGTATCCGAACTGCTTCCACGGTTCGACCACCGCGAACATTCATTTCCACGGCACGCACACGAATCCGAATACGACCGGCGACAACGTCTTCATCGAGGTGCTCTCGCAGAAGCGTTTGCGCAAGGAGGCGATGCCGGACCGCAGCGCGATCAAAGAGCAGTTCGACAAGTTCTTCGGCGACTGCGAAACGGCGCTCTTTGCCGGAACGCATGTCGAGTGGCCGCGCCGCTGGTCGGATCTGCCCGAGGCGTATCGTCTGAAGCAGAAGCAACTGCTGATGGACTTCGACGAGGGCAAGCCGCAGGACCAGAAACTGTGGCCGGTCAACGAAGCGCAGCTGGCCGAGGGGGCGTGGCCGCAGTACTACATGGGCGCGTCACCGTATTGCTTCCGTCTGCCGCCCGATCCGGATGATCCGGGCATGGTCTCCTCGCCGGGCGATCATCAGGAAGTCGGCGGCGGCGGCGCGGGCAGCGCGGAGATGCATCCGGGCCACGGTGTGACCACCGGTCAGACCGGCGCAGCCGAAGCGCACAAGCTGGTCATGGGTCAGGCGCCCGGCACGCATTGGTATCACGCGCACAAGCACGGCTCGACCACGATCGACCTGCTGAACGGCTTCTCCGGCGCGTTCATCATCGAAGGCAAGTACGACGATCAGCTGAACGAGTACTACGCGAAGTGGGAGAAAGACTTCACGCGCAAAGTGCCGGTCATGGTCATCAATCAGTGGGGCACCGTGCCGAAGAAAGTGACGCGCGGCGGCCCTGACAAAGGTCCGGACTTTTCCGTGAACGGCCGGATGAATCCGACCGTGACGATGCGGCCGGGCGAAGTGCAGATGTGGCGCATCGTGAATGCGTCCTCGCGCGCCGGCGTCTACTTCAACGCGCCGGGCAGCGGCATGCAGTGGCGCCAGATCGCGCAGGACGGCGTGCAGTTCAGCGAGTTCAATTACGGATCGAAGCGATTCTCGAACAACGCGTTCCTGCTCGCCGCCGGCAACCGTGCCGACCTGCTGGTCATGGCGCCGCCGTGCGCGAACAAGGCCGGATGCACCGTTCCGGTGATCGTGAACAACGAAGTCGATCCGAGCGACCTGACGGTGACCAATCCGCCGAGCTTCTTCCCGATCACGCTGATGACGGTGAAGGTCTCCGGCACGGCGATGGATCCGGCCATGGACTTCAAGCCGACGGCGCCGACGTTCCCGCCGTTCCTCGCTGACATCAAGGACGACGAGCTGACCGGCACGAAGACGATCGAGTTTGCGACGAATCCGCAGAGCGGCGGCGGCGCGGGCGGCCCCGGCATCCAGAAGATCGACGGCAAGCAGTTCGACGGCGAAGTGGGTGTCGTGGCGCTGCTGAACACGGCCGAAGAGTGGACGATCAAGAACGCCACGGTGGGCATCTCGCATCCTTTCCACATCCACATCAACCCGTTCCAGGTGACGCAGGTCTTCGATCCGAACGCGACGCTCGCGAACGGTCAGCCGGCGTACATCACGTCCGGCACGCCGAGCGAAGGGCAGTGCCTGCTCAATCCGGACAAGCCGGAAACGTGGAAGCCGTGTACCGGCACGTCGTCGTCGCTGCACGAGATTTGGTGGGACGTGTTCCCGATTCCGTCAGGCATGACGGTGAAGAACTCGGCCGGCAACAACGTGCTCATCCCGGGCTTCTTCAAGATGCGCAGCCGGTTCGTCGATTACTCCGGCTACTACGTCATCCACTGCCACATCCTCGCGCACGAGGACCGCGGCATGATGACGGTGGTCGAGGTCGCACCTCTGCGGTCGCCGTACTCGCACCACTAACTAAAACAACGCGAAGAGCGTGAAGCGGCGGGCGAAAGCCCGCCGCTTTTTCTTTTGCGCTTCGCGCCGTTCCGCCCGCTTGCAGGCATTCGCGGTATGTGGTCTCATCGAATCGAGATTCGTCCGTAAGCAGGTAAAAAGCCCAATGAGTATGCCTCTACGGCCGCAGGTGCGGCCGCGATACCCGTTCGTTCCGGCCCACCTTCTCGCATCCCGATTCTGTCGCGCATCACTCATCACGCTGCTGCTCTTCGCGGCAGTTGCAGCAGCTGTTGCACAACAACCCGCAGCACTGTCTGTCGCTGTCGGCGACAGCAGCGTCGTCATCCAGAACGTCGCCAGCGGCTCCGTTGTCCTCTTCTCCTGTGAGCATGACAGCTATCGGGGACGCACATTGGTCTCGCGCGCGGCGACCGTTTTGACGGATGACGATCGCGACGGCACCATCGAGTTCACACCGAAAGGTCCTATTCCGCTCCGCTCCGTCTGGGTTGCCGTCGACCTTGCCACCGGCACGCAAGCCGCGGGCGCACAAACTCTCTTTCCACTACTCGTTACCGGCATTCAGGCCAGCCGTTTCAAACGTGACGCGGAAGGGGCGATTGCGCAGATGGAGCAGGATAGCGTCGGCCTGCTCGTGCTTCTCGTCCGGCCTGGTAAAGGCGCGTGGTTGACGACCGTGCGCGACGGCGCAGCACGCGACGAAGATCATGTCGCAAACGGGCATCTCACGCTGTCGTTTGCTGCTGCACGAACGGTTCATGGCAACGACAACGCTCCCAAAAATCTGAAAACCGGCGACGTCGTCGTGACCATCAACCCCAACCGTCTCGACGTCTCCGTCACGACGGTCACGAAGTGAGGTCGCCACAGATGAGAACAAGGAAGCTTCTGTGGATTGTGGTGTTCCTCGCCGCAATGCCGCTTTTCGCGCAAAAAGGACCGACTGAGGAGGTAGGCTTCAACCCGTCGAAGCTATACGACTTCAACAATATTGACGCGGTCAATCTCTTCAACGGCAATGTGACGGCAACGCTGCCGCTCGCCCGCTATCGCGTCAGCTCCACGTTGTCCTATCAGTTCACGCTCGTTTACAACAGTAAGCACTGGGATACTGGCTGGGCGTCGTGTGACGACACCGACCCTGAGACGGATCTCAAATGCCCCTATGGAATTCCGAGCCGACAGTCGAATGCCGGGTGGGGCTGGCGTATGTCCCTCGGCCGATTGCTGGCGCCGGCTGATCCCAGCCCAAACAAGGAGGCGTTCGCCACCGGGTTTGTGTACGAAGGACCTGCTGGCGATGAGCATGAGTTTGGAATTAGCTACACGGCGCCGGTCCTGGTGTCGGATGATCCCCAACCGCTTCGTGTCGTCCGGATTGATGCAAACAACCGAAACGTGGAGTTTCCGAACGGAGAGGTTCACAAATTCGCTTTGGAGCACGAGCAGTGGCGCCTCAAAGAGATGGCCGACCCGTTCGGAAACTACGTAAAGATCGATTACACCTATTCGAGCGACGGCGATGGCAAGTACTACGAGTTCCTGTGGACGATCCGGGACAGCGCGGGGCGTTCCCATTCGGTCTGGTTCGTAAATCAAAGCGCTCTGTCGGATTCCTGGTCTCGCGGGCAAAGTGTCTCCGCGATGACACTCGATGGCTACAAGGGCGCTGACAACATTTACACGTTCCACTACGCGGCCTGCGATGGTGTATGGTCGTACCCGGTGTTGAGGAGCGTCGATCTCCCGGGACCGCAGTCGACGTCGTATGCGATCGATTACGACGATCACTGCCGCGTTGCGAAGGTGACTCTGCCAACCGGCGGCTCGGTCGCATATACCTATCAGAACTATACGTTCGCGGACCCCGAAGAGGTTTGCAACAACGGGCCTTTCGGGAGCGACATCTTCGATCAGCAGGGAATCGCGACGCGCACCGTCTCAGATGGCTCGAATGATCGCGTCTGGCAGTACATTCAGCGGCGTGGCCCCGTCGTCCCTGTCGATTGGGACGCCGATCATGTGCCGTGCGAGCCGTATCCTGGTAACACGTATCCCCAGGTGGGCCCCTACTATTGGTCGCGAACCACGGTCCTCGAACCGTCCGATCAAACTGGCCGACGCGCACGCACCGACCATTACTTCAACATTTTCAGTGAACCTCTGTATCCGGACGCGAATGCTCATCCGTTTCCGGCTGCCAACAATCTGCCATTCGGGTATGCCGGTGTAGCCGGCCGTCCTCCCGACAGCCGCGCGAAAGGGACCGTCACCGAGATTCCCGAGGAACTGCTGTCTTATCCGGCGGACGTGAGTGGCAGCGATTTAGGCGCTACGCTTCCGGCCGTGAACGGCGATAGTATCCCCTCGTACCTCGCGTCCCGAACCTACGACGGCTGTCTGGCAAATGGCGATTGCAGCAACGGTAAACTCCTCCGGTCGACCTACCTCCGGTACGAATGTCTGCATGCTGACGTTCTAGCGCATCCAAACAAGTGCTGGGCCGTCTCGTCGCGCACGATCTATGACGACGATCCCGGATGTGGCGAGGCCTGCTTTTCACAGGAGACGTCGACCGGACCGACCGGTTCGGGTCTTTACACCACCGTGACGACGAAGAGTAATTTTCCTGCGGCTGGCAGTGACTGTACTGCGTCAGCTCCGTGTGCCCGCGTGACGACGTCGGAGACGTATACCGCATATCCCTTCTGGACCTTGTCCGATCTTCTGGATTCGACGAAGAAGTGGTTCGCGGGGACGTATTCGGAGCGGAGACATACCGAAGGCGCGTCGTCCATCGTGTCCAAGTTCCGCTTCGCACCGGCTACGGGCGCATTGGAGGCAACTCGCAAGTTGAAGGGGTTGATCCTCGACGGCGAGGACCTGTTGACGATCTATGGCTACGATTCGAAAGGGAATCTGATTCAGGAGAAAAGCTACGGCGGCGACTGTGCCGTTGGGAGCGCCACCTGCACGCGATTGAGCGAGACCTCCTGCTGCGACGTTCCCACGTCGGGCCTTCAATACTTGCAGCGACATGCTTACGATGCAGCGAATCGCCTCATTCGCAGTGATTACATCGATCCCGCCAGTTGCTCGGACGTATCCGAAGCGACGTGTAGCGCGATCGCAAAAACGTACGACGCCACGTTCGATCTTTACTCCGGTGTGATCCTCTCGAATCGTGATTCAGCAGGTATCGCTACTACGTATGATTACGACTTCATCGGTCGCCTGACGAAGGTCACGCCCCCCGGTGCTGCAGTTCGCACGTACGCGTACACCACGGCAGCATCGGGCACTAACGCCAAAGCGACGGAGACGCTCACCGGCACGAACGGCGTGTCGCTTGGCACCAGCACCTACGAATTCGACGGCCTCGGCCGTGTCAAACGCGTCAGCACTCCATTGCCAGAAAGCAAACTCGCAACGGTGCAGACGGATTACGATCACGCCGGGCGCCCTTACCGCGTATCGCAGCCCGTTGAGCAGACCGTGCATCCGACCACGGACGTTGGTACATATCGCACCACGGCGTTCTTCGACGCGCTTGGCCGCCAGACATCAGTCGGCTCGCCCGACGGTACTGCGACGTCGTTTACGTACACTGGAGCGCGCGTTCGCACGCGAAGCTCACTCGTTGCGACGAGTGCCGCCGGTTCGTCCTCCGCAAAAACAGCCGAGTACTACGACGCGCTCGGGCGCCTTCGTCGCGTCGAGGAGGCATCCGCCTCAACGTTCATGCCCACCGACTATACGTATGACGCCACCGGCAACCTGATCTCCGTCTCGGATGGCGATGACCAGGTGCCGAACGACCGCGCCTTCACATTCGATGGGCGCGGATTTTTGAACAGCGAGATGCACCCTGAAAACGGCGCCACTTTGTATGGCGGGTACGACGCGCGGGGCCATGCACGACAAACGACCATGGGAGCACGGACTCTTCACTTCTCATTCGATGCGGCAGAACGGCTCACGAACATTGCTGAAGTGCTTTCAGGCTCGGAACGAGCGCTCGTTGATTTTGAGTTCGGCGGTGAAGACGCCGGTACAAAAGCGGGCAGGCTGAAAAGCTCCGTGAGGCACAACCTGCTGCAAACGTCGGGTGCGATCGACGTCACGCATAAGCACGACTATTCAGCCACGACTGGAGGCCTGACGAAGCAGACCACGCTCATCGAACAGGTAAACGGTACCACTCGTACAACGGTGCAGGAATCGGATTACGTTGTTCAGTCGTATGACGATTACTCGCTGCCCAAAACGATCCAATTCCCTACCTGCTCGGCGAGCGGCTGTTCGGTCGGCGCAGGACTGAATACGCTCACGTTCGACCGCAACGTTGGCTATCTCACTTCCGTCCAGAATTTCGCCGCCCTCACGTACTCTGCGACAGGAATGGTGAAGACGGTCGCGCATGCGTCCGTTCCCGCTGCAACAGATACGTATGCGACGGCGTTCGACATGGCGCGGCCGAGCAGTATTACGTTCTCCGGCGGAACCGCCGCGTGTCCGGCTCTTCAGCCATCGGCGATTGTCGCGCCTGATTCGATCTGTGCCGCCGCTACCGGCTCGGCGTCCGTCGCGTCGCGTACAGGGATCACGCACACCTGGACGATCGACGGCGGAGGCGTGCTTACATCCGCTTCGTCCGGAGATGCTGTCACTTTTTCCTCTCCCGCGTCAGGGTCTGTGATCTTGAAGGTTGCGGCGACCGATTCCTGTGGTGCGACCGCTGAGGCAACGAAGGTGATCACGGTTCTGTCTCGCCCCACATCACAATTGAGTGTCTATCCGGTGGTCGTAGAATCCGGAACGGCGACACTGCTGACCGTCATGCTCACCGGTACCGGGCCGTGGCGCCTCGACTGGTCAGACGGATACGTGCAGACGGTGCAGGCAGACGCGACGAAGGCCGAACGTCAGGTAGCACCCAACGTGACGACGAACTATTTCGTCACAGCTTCCAGCGGAGGGTGTGCTGGCTCCCAGAGTCAGACAGTGACCGTGACGGTCGTGCCGCACGGACCGGATAGCGTGACGGCGACGACGCAGACCAATCGTTCTGTCAGAATTACATGGACCCCTGTGGCGGGTGCTTCGAGCTACTTGATTGAACGAGCGCCGCGCCGTAACGACGTTCCGACGTGGACGCAGACCGTCTCCGGTACCGTCAATTCATATGACGACGTCGTTCCCGCCTCGGTACAGCCCGTAACGTACATCTATCACATCCGCACAGTGTCTTCGGATGGCACTCTCTCAAGCCGTGCCGCATGGGATTTCGCTACGGCGGCCACGAATCTTTACGTCAGACCTGTCATTGATATAGACACAATGGAAGTCGGCGCTGTGGACGTCGCGGAGCTGCGTGCCGGCATCGACGCGCTCCGTTACGCGCTTTATCTGCCGGCCACTTTCAACGGTGCCGTGCCGTCCGGCTGGATTCGCGCGGCCGATTTCACTGCATTAGTGGTTGCGATGAACGAAGCACGTGCAGCTAACACACTGCCCGCATTTGGCTATATCGGCGTGCCGGCGCCTGTTCCAGGAAACCTTATTTTGAGCGAACACGTCCATCAGATTCGGGAAGCGCTTCGATGAATGGAAAGAACCAGATGACAGGACGGCGGCGGTGTTTTGCATTCGCTGTGCTAGCGATCCTCATCAGTGTTGTCGCGCATGCGCAGCCAGCCCCGGCTCCGTTCTACAAGATGACACTGCGTGGCGGCGACGGGGTTGAGGATGCCGCAATCGTCGCAACGGAACTTGCCGCAACGTACGGCGGCAGCGTCGCCAGCGTCGGCGACAACGGAAGCGTCACAATGCGCCTCGACCCCGCGGTCGCTCAGGCATTGACCACGGATCCACGCGTGGCGAGCGTCACGCTACAGTCGGACGCCCGGCCGGCCACTGTAGCGGCGAACAGCGAAACTGTCCCTTGGAGTACGGGAGTCGCTTACTCGTATGACGGCGCCGGCAACGTTCGACGCGCCGGTAACGACGTATACATCTACGACAAGGTAAATCGGCTCGTTCAGTCGCAGACCAATGGCATCACGCGTACGTACGAGTACGACCGCTACGGCAATCGGACGAAATGTACGCAGGCACCCGGCACCGCGAATCAGGCCGACTGTCAGTACACTTACACCGTCGATGCGGCCACGAACCGTGTGAATGACCTCTCATATGACGCTGCCGGCAACGTGACGCAGTTCGGCGTGCATCACTACACGTACGACGCGTTGGATGCTCAGACGCGAGATGATGTTTCCGGCGGAGGCCGCGAATACGTGTACGACGCGAACGGCGAACGCATCGCCACGCGCGATCTCGCTACGGGCAAGTGGCGTTGGACGTTCCGCGATCCGTCCGGGAAGCTTCTTCGCGAGTTCAGCAGTAACACCGCGGCGAACGGCACTCCGACGACTGGTTGGAAGTGGGAGAAAGATTACATCTGGCGAGACGGAGTCCTCCTGGCGACCCGCCAACTCAAGCCCGGCAGCACCGCAGTGGAGACCTACCACTACCACCTCGATCACCTCGGCACCCCGCGCCGGATCACCGACGACGGCGACCACATCGTCGGCATCCACGACTACCACGCGTTCGGCCCCGAGGTCTCCGGCGGCCAAGCGGAGCCTTCGCTCGCGCTCACAAAATTCACCGGCCACGAGCGCGACATCAGCATGTACGAAGACGCGCAGACGCTGGATTACATGCACGCGCGCTATTCCAGCCCGATGCTGGGGCGGTTCTTATCGGTCGATCCATCGATGGATCTCGAAAAGAATTTGCCCGAACCTCAGCGATGGAATCGATACGCATACGCCACTAATAACCCGATCAAATACTTCGACCCTGACGGACGAGATAAAAAGATCTACATCCTTCAATCATTCGCCATTGACTCGACGACTTATCAATGGGGTAGTGTTGAGAAGCTGGCGTCAAACGGATACGAGGTAGACCCGCATCGGCTGTCGAGCGAATCGACGTATAACGAGTACTTGGCCAAGGCCGACACCACCGACTTCGTATTCACGTTTTCACATGCGGCGTACACCGGAATCTCTGACGCTACGTTCTTTTCGTTCGACAAGAATCGCAAATTCGATAATAGCGCCATTTCAGGCGCGGCTCTCGCCGCTGCTGTAAATAAGGACACGAGCCGGCCTGCTGGCATAGCGTTGATCGGATGCAACACAATACGTCCAGCGCAGGATCTGGCGAATCGGACAGGGGTAGTCGTCGTCGGATCGCGCGGGCTGGTATCATTTGCGAATGACAAAAAAGCGATTAGCGTTTTGACAGCGTATGCATCGAAGAATGGGCGGATCGACCAAGCAGCAATTGATCAGGTGAACAAGGCGATTTGCCCCTCCGGAAAGTGTAGTTACCGTTATGAGCTGGCACTTCCACGGACCAACGCAAAATGAACTCGAGTCAGGTAGAAACCACCCGTGATCGAATTAGCGTAAGCTGCATTGTCGCAATGCTGGCGGCTCTGACTTGCGCGCTAACGGTATTGAATACCGCCGAGTTACAGAGTGCGGCAACGATTATCGTGCGTGCGCAATCTCCCGAAGCGACGGATAGTCCGACCTTCGACCTCGGTTTTGCGTTTATGGTCGCCGCTACGGTCGCGCCGTTTGTGGTCATGGGGACCGCGTTGTTCAAACGCTGGTCGTTGGCGCTTTATCTTGCGTGGATCGTCGCAACTGTCATGTTCGTGTTTGTCGTGTCCGGTGCAGCTGCCTTCGCCGCCTACCGTTACTGGAGAGAACATCAAACAGTGGCGGCGCTAAACACAATAGTGGCGCAAGCGTCTGCGGTCCCGCCGCCCGGCGCGGCCGCCATGCATGTAGAGACCGGTGAAGACAGTGCGCCGTCCGTCCGCACAGCTGAGGGTGTCCACACGCCTCGCCGTGCGTCGTATCGCGCAAGATCGTGCGTACGGCGGGCGCGAGCGTGGACAGCTTCCGAGTAGCAAAAACAGCGTCTTGGTGGCTTCCTCTCGCCGCAGATGAGTCGCTGCGTGCGCTGCCGCTCGGTCAAGAGCTCGCCGGTGCTGTTGATGCGCAGCATGCTGCATAGCGCGGAGCGTCGGACGTCCTCTGCGGCGGTCTTTTCTTCACTCGCGCGCGCCCTCCGATCCTCTTACCAGCGTGGTTCGCGACGGCGTTAGTTGCTCGCGGCAATTTCGGGGCAAGTACGTGAAGCGAGTCGTCGACGTATGCACGTAGGAAAGCGGCGGGCTCATCACCCGCCGCTTTTCCTTTGCGTTACTTCAACGCCGCGTCCAGCTCCGATTCGCTCGGCACCGACAGCGACTGCATGCCGGTTTCGCTGGCGATTTCGACGAGCGGGATGCGCCGCTTGCCGCGATTGAACTCGATGACCTTCTTTTCGCCCTCCTCGTTGTCATCGATGTCCACGTAATCGAAAGAAACTCCCTTGTTCTTCAAGTGACGGAGCGCACGGACGGTATCTCCGCACCAGTCCGCTCCGTAGACGGTAACTCGTTGGTCGTTCATGAGGTTATTTTGAGCAAGGAGAGTGCCGAAGGCGTCGTTTTTGCTCGCGCCTTCCCGGCTCGGGTGACCGAGGAAAAAATGGAGAGAGGGCACGTCCTCATCGTCGAGGATGACACGGCCATACGCCGGCTGGTGACGATGGTGCTGCAGCGGCGCGGCTACGCGACGGATGTCGCGGCGGATGGGCTGGAAGCGGTGCTCAAGCTGGGGCTGAGCGACTACGACGTCATCATTCTCGATCTGATGATGCCGAACCTCGACGGCTTCACATTCATGAACACGATCGCGGAGAACGATCCGGCGCGGCTGCGCAAAGTGATCGTGACGAGCGCGGCTTCGCCCGCGGTGATCCGCGAGCGGATGCAGGGAGCGCCGTTCCACGTCCTGCCGAAACCGTTCGACATCGAAGAGCTGGCGAAACGCGTGGAAGAGTGCATGACGGCGGGGGCGGCGCGGTAGGGGCCACTCCCGGCTAAACTCCCGCCATGCGTCCGTATGGCTCCGACCGGCTGCGCGAGGTCGCGGGGAAGGCCATTCTCCATTCGCGCACGCCGAAAGGATGGACGGCGCGCGTGCTGCGCACGAACACGTCCGCCGAGTTTCCCGGCACGGCCATTTACTGGGACGAGCAGTACTTTGAAGTGGTCTCCGCGGAGGCGCTGCCCGCCGGCGGCTATCGTTACGTGCTCGAGCCGTGGAAAGACGAGAACACGTTTCGCGTCTTCGATGCCTACGACGAGCCGAGCGAAGCGGCGCGCGTAGCTGCGTATCACGCCGCACTGGCACGCGAGCGCAATCGCACGCGCACGAATCTCCTGGCCGTCTTCGCCGGTCATTTGCCCTCGACCGTGCAGGAACATCTCGCCAGCGAATGGGGCGTCGTCGCGCCGCGCATGACCATGATCTCCGCGGTGCCGCCGCTGATCATCTTCGGCTTGCTCGTCTACTTTTCCGCCTCGGCGGTCGTCGACCAAAAACCGAATCCCTTCACGCTCCCCAGCCTCTTCCTCGGCGGCTACATGGCCATCGATTCCGGCTTCCGCCTCCTCATCGCCACCCTTGGCAATCGTCCGCTCGGCTCCTTTCCCGGCCTGCTGCTTTACATCGCGTACTACTACCTCTTCGCGCGCAACACCGCGCTGCCGGGACCATTCGACTCGCCGAAAGGCGCAGGACTTTTCACGCTGCCGCCGTCGGACGACATCGTGCTGCGCGACAAGCTCGCCACGCGCGGCGCGTTACTGACGCTCCTCAGCCGCGAAGAGCAGTTGCAGCTCGCCGAGCGCTACGGCTTCGACTATCGTGAGCACGCGCACGGCATGGCCTGGATTATCCTCATCGGCTCCACACTCGGCGCCATCACTTCGGCCGTCAAATTCGTGCACGGCGATTCGCCGCTTTCGATCATCACTGTGTTCGTCGCCGGCGCGTTGCTCGTCGAGCAGGTGAAGCGGCTCCTCGCATTTCGCAGCGGCCCGGCCGGCAGCATGCTCGCGTTCGCGGTGCGGCCGTTCCTGCGCGATCTTCTGGAGCCGCGATGATCACCGACCGCGCTTCGCGGCGGCTTTGGCTGATCGCGATCGTCGTCGTCGCGCTGCTGACGTGCGGCCGCATCTGGATCGTCAATCACCTGCACGATCAAGGCTG
Organism: Thermoanaerobaculia bacterium; assembly: GCA_035688915.1. GTDB lineage: Bacteria > Acidobacteriota > Thermoanaerobaculia > Gp7-AA8 > Gp7-AA8 > DASSMK01. The sequence goes on along the minus strand of DASSMK010000191.1, from coordinate 7,240 downwards.
GTTCACGAAGTACGTCGAGTTCGCCGATCTGATTCTCGCCGGCCAGCCGCCGCGCGCGCGCATCGGCGACGTCAGTCCCGCGTATCTCTGGCTGATCGCCGCCTTCCGCGCCCTCGGCCTCGGGCTGCACGCCATCCGCAACGCGCAGATCGTCGCGCTCTCCGCAGCCGCCTTGCTCTGCGCTTACGCCGCGAACCGTCTGGCCGGCCGCGCTGCCGGAATCGCGGCGGCCGTGCTCGTGCTCGCGAATCGCGCCGCGTTAGTGGTGGCGACAGAAGTCGAGCCTGAGATTCTGATCCTGCTGCTGAACGCTGCCGCAGTGGCGCTGCTCGTTGGAGCGGCGGGGCTTGCCCCGCCGGCCTTTGACGCCGGTGCCGAAGAACCCCGGCGGGGCAAGCCGCGCTCCAACCTGATCGCATTGGCGGGATTGCTGGTGGGACTCTCCTGCATCGCGCGACCGGTGGCACTGGCCACGCTCCTTCTCGTCGCGCTCTGGCTTTTCTACACAAACCGCCGCGCGGTCCTGCCGTTCGCCGGCGCCGCGCTGTTGCCGATCGTGGTGATCCTGCTCGTGAATCGCAATCTCACCGGCAACACGATCATCATGCAGCCCGGCACGCAGCTGTTCGAAGGGAACAACGCGCTCGCCACCGGCTGCGCGGGCGTGCTGCCGCGGATCATCGACGACATCAACGTCTCCGGCAACGAAGCCGATTACCTGCACGTCGCGTATCGCATCGTCGCCGCGCACGCCACCGGTCAGCCGCTCGATCCGAAACTCTCCAACCGCTACTGGAGCGCGAAAGCGTTCGCCTGGATGCGCACGTATCCCGGCGCGGCGCTCGAGCTGTTCGCCTGGAAAGCGCTGCTCACGGTGCATCACTACGATGTCTACGATCTCCTGACCACGAAGCGCAAAGCCGACGAGCTTTCGCGCTGGCCGGCCATTCCGTTCGGCATCGCCTTCGTGCTCGCGGTCGCCGCGTTCGTCGTGCGCCGCAATCGCCGCGAGCTGCTGCCGGTCCTCATCTTCGCCGTCGGCACCGTCATCGCGCTCATCGCGTTCAACGTCAGCTCGCGCCAGCGCAACGCGCTGCTCGTGCCGCTCGCGGTTCTTGGTGGCGTCGGCGTCGCGGAAGTGCTCGCGCTGATCACGACGCGCACCGAGCGTGGTCTGCTCGTCTTCGGCGCCATCGTCATCGCCTCGCCGCTCCTCGGCATCGAAGGGCCGCCGATGCGCGAAGATCGCTACAACTGGTTCGCCACGATCAACAGCAGCGCGTATCTCCGCGCCGCGGAAAAAGCGCGCGCGAGCGGTGACGCGCTGAAGGCCACGCAGCTCGCCGCGCAATCGTCGCTGTTCGACGTCACCGATGCGCCGCTCGTCTCGCCGGTCACGCTGCGCACGTTTGCGCTGGCGACGGTGCAGGCGACCGAGGCGCCGGAGCGGCGGTTCGATTGCGCGATTGCGCTGGAGAAAGCGGGAGCGTGGCGCGATGCGGAGCTCGTGCTCGCGACCATCCGCGACTACCGCCCGCGCCGCGAGAATCGCGCGGTGTCGTCGGTGGCGTACTACCGCGCGCGCGCCGCCATTCATCTCCGCGTCGATCCTCGCCTCGCCCTCGGCTTTCTCGATCGTGCCGGCGAAGAAGCGCCCGGCGATCCGAATGTGCTCGCGCTGCGCGCCGTGGCATTCGGCGATGCGCGCGCGCAGCAAAGGCTCGATGCGATGTGGGATCCGTTCACGCGCGACTGGTGCGTGGCCGCGGCGCTCGATGACGTCGGGCGCGCCGCCGAAGCGCGCGCGTTGCGCTTGCGTCTCACGCAACGCGTGCCCGAGTGGCCGCGCCCGCGAATGCCGGTTTAGCGGGCGCGCGTGAGGCACGCACTTCGCACTCCGCAACCGCGCAGTGGTTCAAGTGGAGCCGAGCGGTAGAAGCCGCGTTGTCATCGAGTCCGTATCGCCCGCCGTGGACGGCGGCGCGTTCCCGGCGAAGCGTGTGATGGGCGATCTCGTCGCCGCCGAAGCCGACATCTTTGCGGACGGTCACGACCTCATCTCCGCCGTCGTCCGGCATCGCCATGACAGCGAGAGCGAATGGCGCGAAGTGCCGATGGTCGCGCTCGTCAATGACCGCTGGCGCGCGGAGTTTCGCGTCGAGCAGCTCGGCTTTCATCGCTTCGTCGTGGGCGCCTGGATCGATCACTTCCGCACCTGGCATCGCGATCTGAAGAAACGTCTCGACGGTGGCACGTCCGACGACGATCTGCGCGTGCAGCTGCAGATCGGACTGCAACACATTCGCGAAGCGGCGGCACGCGCCAGCACGCGCGACCGGCGCAAGCTCGACGCGTACATCGCCGGCCTGGAAAGCAACGATGCGGTGCGCGAACAGATCGCCGATTTGCAGAGCATCGATCTGCTCGAGCTGATGTGGCGCAACGCAGAGCGCAAGTTCCTGACGACTGATCCGCGCGAGTACGTGATTGAAGTCGATCGCGAGAAGGCGCGCTTTTCCTCGTGGTACGAGCTCTTCCCGCGCTCCGCGGCGCGCGAGGAAGGGAAACACGGCACGTTTGCGGACGTGGAAGTGCAGCTCCCGCGCATCGCGCGCATGGGCTTCGACGTGCTCTACATGCCGCCCATTCATCCGATCGGCGAGACGTTCCGCAAAGGCAAGAACAATCGCGTCAAAGCGGATCACGACGACGTCGGCAGTCCGTGGGCGATCGGCGCAAAGGAAGGCGGCCATAAGGCCGTGCATCCGCAACTCGGCACGCTCGCCGACTTCGAGCGCCTCATCGATCGCGCCAAACGGCTCGGCATCGAAGTGGCGATGGACATCGCCTTCCAGGCCGCGCCCGATCATCCGTACGTTCAGGAACATCCCGAATGGTTCCAGCACCGCCCGGACGGGACGATCCAGTACGCGGAGAACCCGCCGAAGAAGTATCAGGACATCTACCCGTTCCACTTCGAGAGCGATGCGTGGCGCGAGCTGTGGGAAGAGCTGCGCGACATTTTCCGCTACTGGGCGGGCAAAGGCGTGCGCATCTTCCGCGTCGACAATCCGCACACCAAGCCGCTGCCGTTCTGGCACTGGTGCATTCGCACGCTCAAAGCCGAATATCCCGATCTCGTTTTTCTGGCCGAGGCGTTCACGCGGCCGAAGATCATGTACTGGCTGGCGAAATGCGGCTTCACGCAGTCGTACACGTACTTTGCGTGGCGCAATACGGCCGTCGAGCTGCGCGAGTATTTCGAAGAAATCTCCAGGCCGCCCATTAGCGACTTTTTCCGGCCGAACGCGTGGCCGAATACGCCCGACATTCTCACCGAATATCTGCAATACGGCGGACAGTCCGCATTCGCGCAGCGGCTAATTCTTGCCGCCACGCTGTCGGCGAATTACGGCATTTACGGCCCGGCCTATGAGCGCGGTGTGCACGTGGCGCGGGAACATGGTTCCGAGGAGTATCTGGACTCGGAAAAATACGAAGTGAAGTTCTGGGAGCCGACGCACGACGATCTGTCAGATCTCGTCGCGCGCGTGAACCGCATCCGCCGCGAGAACATCGCCTTGCATCGCAACGATACGCTCACGTTCCATGACACGGACAACGAGCAGCTGTTGTGCTACAGCAAGACGGCCGAGGAAAACGCGATTGTGGTGGTGGTCAATACCGATCCGCACAATCCGCAAGGCGGCTGGATCGATCTCGATCTCGAAGCCTTGGATCTCGATCGCGGCCGCACGTATCAGGTGCACGACCTGCTCAGCGGCGCGCGTTTTTCCTGGACCGGCCCGCGCAATTTTGTGAAGCTCGATCCGAACGTCGTGCCGGCGCACATCTTCCGCATCCGCCGCCGCGTCCGCACCGAGCGCGATTTCGAGTACTTCTTGTGAGGTTATGGACGATCTCTGGTACAAAGACGGAATCATCTATCAGACGCACGTCCGTGCGTTCTTCGATAGCAATGACGACGGCATCGGCGATTTCGCCGGTCTGACGCGCAAGCTCGATTACATCCAGGACCTCGGCATCAACATTCTGTGGTTGCTGCCGTTCTATCCGTCGCCATTGCGCGATGACGGCTACGACATCGCCAATTACACGGCCGTCAATCCGAGCTACGGATCGCTCGCGGATTTCAAGACGTTCGTCAAGGAAGCGCACCGCCGCGGCATTCGCGTCGTGACGGAGCTCGTCGTCAATCACACCAGCGATCAGCACGCGTGGTTCCAGAAATCGCGGCGCGCCAAGCCGGGCAGCCCGTGGCGCGACTTCTACGTCTGGAGCGACACGCCGGACAAATACCGCGAAGCGCGCATCATTTTTAAAGATTTCGAGACGTCCAACTGGGCGTGGGATCCGGTGGCCAAGTCGTATTACTGGCACCGCTTCTTTTCGCATCAGCCGGATCTCAATTTCGACAATCCCGCCGTCCACGACGCGCTCAATAAGGTTCTCGAATTCTGGATGGACCTCGGCGTCGACGCGTTTCGCCTGGACGCCATCCCGTATCTGTACGAGCGGGAAGGGACGACGTGCGAAAACCTGCCCGAAACGCACGTCTATCTGAAGCAACTGCGTGCGCATCTCGATTCGAAGTATCCGGGGAAGATGTTGCTGGCCGAGGCGAATCAGTGGCCGGAAGACACGCTGCCGTATTTCGGGGATGGCGACGAATGCCAGATGGCATTTCACTTCCCGGTCATGCCGCGCATGTACATGTCGCTGGCGATGGAAGACCGCTTCCCGATCGTCGACATCATGACGCAGACGCCGCCCATTCCGGACAACTGCCAGTGGGCGATGTTTCTGCGCAATCATGACGAGCTGACTCTGGAGATGGTCACGGACGAAGACCGCGACTACATGTGGCGCACCTACGCCAAGGAAACGCAGGCGCGCATCAATCTCGGCATCCGCCGCCGGCTGGCGCCGCTGCTCGAAAATCACCGCGGCCGCATTCATCTGATGAACGGCCTGCTCTTCTCGTTTCCCGGCACGCCCATCGTTTATTACGGCGATGAAATCGGCATGGGCGACAACATCTACCTCGGCGATCGCAATGGCGTGCGCACGCCGATGCAGTGGAGCGCCGACCGCAATGCGGGCTTCTCGCGCTGCAATCCGCAGCGGCTCTTTCTGCCGCTGATCATCGATCCCGAGTATCACTACGAAAAGGTCAACGTCGAAGCGCAGCAGACCAATCAGTACTCGCTGCTGTGGTGGATGAAACGGCTCATCGCCATGCGCAAGCGCTACAAGGCGCTCGGCCGCGGCACGATGGAGTTTCTCCATCCTGAGAATCGGAAGGTGCTGGCGTTCTTGCGCCGCCACGAAGACGAGACGATTCTCGTCGTCGCCAATCTCTCGCGGCTCGTGCAGTGCTTCGAGCTCGATCTGTCGCAATTCCGCGGCATGCAGCCGGTGGAGTTGTCGGGCGGCACGAAGTTCCCCACCATTGGCGACCGTCCCTATTTTCTGAACCTCGGTCCATTCGCGTTCTACTGGTTCATCCTGGAGCGCGAAGAGGCGGCGCAGCTGACGACCGAAGACGTGCCGCTGGTCAACGCGCGTTCGTGGGACGAGATCTTCGCCACGCGCCATCGCGATGCCGTGGAGCGCGCGCTCGTGCGGTATCTCCGCTCCCGCCGCTGGTTCGGCGGGAAGGCGCGCACGATCAGCGGCATCACCGTGCGCGATGCGGTGGAGCTCGGCGACGCGCGTCTGCTGCTGCTCGACGTCGATTTCGCAGACGGCGAACCGCAGACGTATCTGCTGCCGGTTGCTGTGGCGGCCGCGCGGCGCAGTGAAGATCAGGAGCACGCGCGCACGGCCACGCTCATCGCGCGGCTGAAAGACGGCGGCCTGCTGTACGAACCGGTGCAGGAGGAGACGTTCGCGAACGGGCTGCTGGATGCGATCGGCCGCCGCCGCACGCTCAAAGGAAACAAAGGCTCCGTCAGCGGCACGCCGGCGAAGGCGTTCAAGCAACTGCGCGGGAAAGAGAAGCTCGAGCCGCACGTGCTGAGCGCCGAACAGAGCAACACGGCCATCGTCTATGGCCAGAAGCTCTTCCTGAAACTGTTCCGCAAGCTCGAGCCGGGCGTGAACACCGACTACGAGATCACGCGCTTCCTCAATGAGGAAACCGATTTCGCGAATACGCCGCGCGTGGCCGGCGCGCTCGAATACCAGAACGAACGCACCCGCGAGACGATGACGGTGGGTATTCTGCAGGGCTACACCGAAAACTCCGGCGACGCCTGGAAGTACACGCTGGATGGCATCGGCCTTTACTTCGATTCGCTGCTCTCCGACGCCGAAGCGTTCGACACCCTTGCGAAGTCGATACCGCAGGAGAGTGTGTTTGCGCTCGCGCAGCGCGGCATTCCGGAGAGCGTGCGCCATACCATCGGCGGTTTCATCAACGACGCGGAAACGCTCGGCACGCGCACCGCGCAAATGCATCTCGCGCTCGCGTCGCGCAATGACGTGGCGGGATTCGCGCCGGAGGCGTTCACGCCGCATTACCAGCGCTCGATCTATCAGTCGATCCGCACGCAGATCGTGCAGACCATGCAGCTCGTGCGCAAACGCGCGAAAGACAACCCGACAGTGGAGGCGCTGCTCTCCAGCGAGCCGGTGATGCACGAGCGCATCCGCGCGCTGATCAATCAAAAGATCGGCGGCTTGCGCATCCGCATTCATGGCGACTATCACCTCGGCCAGGTCCTGCACGCCGGCAGCGATTTCGTGATCATCGATTTCGAAGGCGAGCCGGCGCGGCCGCTCAGCGAGCGCCGCATCAAACGGAGCGCGCTGCGCGACGTGGCGGGGATGATCCGCTCGTTCCATTACGCGCCGCACGCTGTGATTCACGGCACCGCGCCCGGCTCTTACATTCGGGCCGAGGATGTGTCGCGATTGGAGACCGCGGCGACGTTCTGGTATCGCTGGGTCAGCGCCGCATTCCTGCGCGCGTACCTGCAGGAAAGCGCGAAAGGCTCGCACCTGCCGAAGTCGCCGGAAGAGATCGAAACGCTGCTCGACGCGTACCTGCTGGAGAAGGCGCTGTACGAGATCGGATACGAATTGAACAATCGTCCCGATTGGGTGCAGATCCCGCTGCAGGGGGTGTTGGAACTAGTGGAGTGACGAATGGGGCGGGCAACTGTTGTTGCCCGCCCCGCGAGCCGTGTCGATGATCGTGTACGTCGCGTAGGAG
>DASSMK010000190.1:0-2896 GCA_035688915.1 Thermoanaerobaculia bacterium | reverse complement strand
GCCAGGCCGTGGCGCGGACGCTGCCCGTTTCGCGCATCGTGCCGAAGGCCGTGCGGACGCGGAAGCGCACCGTCGACGACTCGGCCGGCTGGATGTTGCCGAACGTGAAGTGATACATGTTCGTGCCCGGGTCGTGCGTGGCGTTGATGCCGCGCTCATTGGTCTGGTCGAGCACGATCAGCTGCGGCGGAAGCTCGACGTCGAGCACCACGTCCTGAATGTTGTTCACGCCGCGATTCGAGACCACCACGTCGAGATTGTCTTCACCCTGCTCCGGCAGGTCATTCGGATGCGTGATGTTGATCTTGAGCAACTGGCCACGGCTCGTTACAGCCATACCGCTGCTCTTGCACGCCGTGGTCGACAGAAGCGCCATCGCCAGAATGGCGACCGCGATCACCGACATTGTTTGTGTGCGTTTCATACTTTCTCCTTTTTACATGTACGGCAAATAGCCGTCTCGACTGCTCATTTTGCAAAGCGCAGACCGGCAGACATGTTGCTGAGGACGCATGGGCATGAAGTACTTCATCGGCGTCGACGGAGGCGCCTCGAAAACAGCAGCGCTCGTCGTCGACGAATACGGTGAGCCGCACGGCCGCGGCCTGGCCGGCGGATCGAACCATCTGCGCGTCGGAATCGAAGAAGCGACCCGCAACATCGAGCGCTCCGTGAACATCGCTCTGGTCGAAGCCGGCATCGCCATCCGCGATGTCGAATACGCCTACTGCGGCGTGGCGGGCTCCGATCATCCCGTGCACCGCCAGCGCGTGATCGACTCGCTGAAGATTTTCTTTCCGCGCGGCAACTTCATCGTCGACACCGACGCGCGCATCGCGCTCACTGGCGCCGTCGGCTTCGGCGCCGGCGTAGTGATCATCGCGGGCACGGGCTCGGTGGCGTTCGGCCGCAACCAGCGCGCCGAAGAAGTCCGCGCCGGCGGCTGGGGTCCCACCCTCGGCGACGAAGGCAGCGGTTTCTGGATCGCCCGCGAAGGCCTCTCCGCCATCGTGCGCGCGCACGACGGCCGCGGCTTCGCGACGAAGATGACCGATCTGCTCTGCGACGATTACGACATGTGCAGCCCCGACGAGTTGCCCCGCTTCGTCTACGCGACGACGACGCACGCCGATGACATCGCCCGCTACGGCAAACTCGTGATCGAAGCCGCCCTCGGCGGCGACGACGTCGCACGCGACATCCTCGGCCGCGGCGGCTCCGAGCTCGCCGAATGCGTGCTCGCCGTCGCCCGCAAGCTGCACATGCTCGACACCGCCTTCCCCGCCGCCTACGTCGGCGGCGCGTTCCACGCCGGCGATCTGCTGCTCAACCCGATGCGCCTGCGCCTGCAGCGCGACGCACCCGGCGCCACGCTGCAGGCACCCCTCCACACGCCAGTCGAGGGAGCGGCAATGATGGCCATGCGCGCGTCCAACACGCCGCGCGCGGGGCGGCCGGGTTAGCGGGACGACGGACCGGGGGGCCTCCGGCGGCCGGGCCACGGGCCCGGACCCGTTGGTTGGCCTAGCCTCCGCGCGCAGTCGTCGCAACTTGCGCACACGTGTCGGCGGAGGCTAGGCCAACCAATGGGGTCCGGGGCCATGGCCCCGGCCGCCGGAGGCCCCCCGTCCGTCTTCCGCCTAAAACCGCAGCTGCAGGCCCGCGGACACGATCACTGGGTTGATGTCGATCTTTGCTTCGCTGTCTGGGCCGGTCACGTAGACCGCGCGGGCGCTCGAGCTGAGCGGAACGTACTTCACGTCGCCGACGATGCCGAAGCGCGAGCCGAGTTTGATGGCGATGCCGCCGTTCAGGGCGAGGCCGACGTCATCTTTCAGCTCGATGTGTTGCACGCCATTCAGGCTGTTCGAATCGACGTCATCGAACAGCACGTATGCGGCGCCGGCGCCGATGTACGGATCGATCGTGCCGTTCGGCGCGAGGTGAAACTGCAGCACGGCGGTGATCGGCATCATCTCGGCGTCGCCGCTCGAACCGACGGCGCGGCGGCGGATGTTCGTCTCCGGGTTGACGCGCGCGACGGCGAATTCGGTCGAGATGCGAGTGCCCCAGAAGATGTTGGCCGCGAGGCCGTAGCCGAGGTCGGCGTCGAAATTCACATCCGTGGGATCGTCGGAGTTGATCGTGCCTTCACTGGTCGGATCGACCCACACCGCATTGGCGGTGAGATCGAAGGCGCGGTTCTGCGCGAACACTGCGGGGGCGGAAAGGAGAAGGAGGGCGATAAGGAAACTGGTGCGTCTCATGCCGATAGCGCAAAGCACCTCCGATACCATCTCGCCCGAACGATGATTGCCACACTCGGCCGTTACGCACGCGAGAAGGTGCTCGAGCTCTCGGCGGCCGTGCTCGCGCTCGCCTTCCTCGTCAGCAAACGCGTATCGCCGCTTGCCGCACTGCACGCCATCGATCTCGATCTGCTGCTGGTGTTGTTCGCGCTGCTGGTGACGGTGGAGATTCTGCGCGCATCGGGCTGGCTCGATTACGTGGTGGTGAAGACGGTGACGCGTTTTCGCTCACCGCGCGCATTCACGCTGGCGATGATCGTCTTCAGCGGCGCGCTGGCGGCGCTCGTGACGAATGACGTGACGCTGTTCGTCGTCATCCCGTTCACCATTCTGGCGAGCCGCGTCTCGGACTTTGACGTCGAGCGCGCCGTCATCCTCGAAATCGTCGCCAGCAATCTCCTCGGCTGCCTCACGCCGCTCGGCAACCCGCAGAACCTCTTCGTGTTTCATCGCGCGGGTTGGAGCGCGGCGCAGTTCGTGATGACGATGGCGCCGTTCGTGGCGTGGTGCGCGGCCGGCTTGTTCGTCGCGCTGCTGTTGGAGCGGCGGGCGCCCTCGCCCGCCGGCTTTTCGCGCCATCTCGGCGG
>DASSMK010000189.1:0-13787 GCA_035688915.1 Thermoanaerobaculia bacterium | reverse complement strand
CAAGTGGTAAGGCAGAGGTCTGCAAAACCTTTATTCGCCGGTTCGATTCCGGCCGTCGCCTCCATTTCCATCCCTTCTCATTTCTCGTTCGAAGCGACCGTCGAATCGCACGGCTGGTATCGCCTCGCACCGTTCCGCTGGTCGCGCGACGAACGCGTGCTCCGCCGCAAAGAGGTGCTCGACGGAACGCTCTACGATCTCGTCATCGACATGCATCGCCGCGCATTACGCGTCCGCGGCGCGCCCGACACGCCCGAGCTGCGCGCGCGCATCACGCGCATGTTCCAGCTGAATGTCGAGACGGCCGAGTTCATCGCGCTCGCTCGCAACTCACCGGCGCACACATGGGTCGAGCAGGCGAACTTCGGCCGCCTGCTCTGCGGCGCCACGCTCTTCGAAGACGCGGTGAAAATCATCCTCACCACCAACGTCACCTGGAGCCAGACGGTGAAGATGTGCGCGCTGCTCGTTGAGAAGTGCGGCAACGGCGGCGCGTTTCCCTCTCCCGCCGAGATCGCCCGCTTCTCTCCCGACGAGCTCCAGCGCGACTGCCGCCTCGGCTATCGCTCCAAAACGATCCACGCACTGTCGACGATGCACATCGACATCGACAGCACCGCGCCGACTCCCGATCTCTACAAGCAGTATCTGGCGCTGCCCGGCATCGGCCCCTACGGCGCCGCGCATCTGCTGGCGATGGACGGCCGCCACGACTTCATCGCCGTCGACACGGAGTTCCGCCGCTTCGTGCGCGAGACCTATCACGGCGGCCGCAAAGTGAGCGACAAGACGATGTTGCGGCGCTACGCGAAGTGGGGACGCTGGAAGTATCTCGCGTACTGGTCGGAGCTCTGGAACGAGCGTGGCTGAGCGATTGCAGCGGCCGCGACGGGGATAAGCAGTCTACTCTTCGCGGCCTCGATTCGGAATATTGACCGGAGCCGGTCCCGTTTGCATAATTCACTCGTCGCGCGTGCAACTAAGTTTTTGTTTCCCAAAGGTTTACGCGTGGCGCGAGGCAACCACGTGAACGATAAGATCAAAGAGCTCCTGCGCGACCTCGGCACCGCGATCAACGAATCGATCTCGAGCTCCGAAAACGTGAATCGCCACATCCAGGCCATTCGCGACGAAGGCTACGACCTCTACGTCGTCCTCGATGCCACCATCGGTTTGAACAAGCAGGACGGCGATGAGTCCGATCCGCTGGAGACACCGGCGGCGCCGGCGGTCACGATCGACGAGAAAGACATCACCTTCCGCATCAACGTGAACGATCTCGCGCTCCTCCGCGCTCTCGGCATCGACCCGACCCGCAAAACCCGCTCGGCGCGCCGCGTCGAGCCGCTGACGCAACCCTCCAGTGACGACTGATCGCCCGAACCTCTACGACTTCGCCCCGGCGCAGCTCGAGCGCGTCCTGGCCGAAGCCGTGTCGCCGGCGTTCCGCGCGAAGCAGATCGAAGAGTGGCTGCACCTGCGCGGCGCGGCGTCGTTCGAGGCGATGAGCAATCTGCCGAAGGAACTGCGCGCGCAGCTCGCCGAAAAATTCGCGGTCGATCTGCCCGAGGCGATCGAGCGGACGACGCCGGCATCGGACGGAAGCCAGAAGTATCTGTTCAAACTGCGCGACGGCAATCGCATCGAGTCGGTGTACATGCCGATGCGCGACCGCACGAGCGTCTGCCTTTCGTCCCAAGCCGGCTGCGCGGTCGGTTGCACGTTCTGCGTGACCGGCTTCTTCGGTGCGGGGCGCAATCTCACGCCGTCCGAAATGCTCGGGCAGTTCTTCGTCATCCAGCACGAAAAGCAGATCCCGATGGAGCAGATGAACGTCGTCTTCATGGGGATGGGCGAGCCTCTGCTGAATTACGACCACGTGCTGACGACGCTGGAAGTGCTGTATCGCAATCTCGCGCCGCGGCGCATCACGCTCTCCACATCCGGCATCATCCCGGGCATCGAAGCGCTGGCGAAACTGGAGCGCCGGCCGAATCTCGCCATCTCCATCAACGCGCCCGATCGCAAACGCCGCGAGGAGATCATGCCGATCACCGCGAAGTATCCGCTCGACGAGTTGATGGCGTCGCTGCGCCGCTTCCCGGTCGAGCGCGGACGCGAATTGACGATCGAGTACGTGCTGCTCGCGGGCTACAACGATTCCACGCAGGATGCCGCGGAGCTGGCCAAACTGATTCGCGGTCTGAACGCGAAAGTGAACGCGATCCCGTTCAACGAAGACGCGAATCTGCCGTCATGGATGAAGCGCCCCACCGATCGCGAGATCGACCGCTTCGTCGACACGCTCGTGCGCTACGGCGTGCGTGTGACCGTGCGCCGCTCCAAAGGCCGCGACATCGCCGCCGCCTGCGGCCAGCTGCGCGGCAAAGACGTCGCACGCAGCCGCGCCACGGCCGGCCGCGCGGTGAAAGCGCTCGAAGACGCGTGGCGCCATCGCAGCTGACTACGCAGTCAGCGCGATCTCGTGCAGCGGGGTGTGAATGGCGCCGTTCGGATGAAGCTGGCTCGAGTAGAGCGTAATGCGCTCGACGCGAAAGGGCTCCGAGCGATAGTCGTGCAGTGAGCGCGTGAAGAGCTCGATCGATGCGGGCGGCCAGCGGTCGCGGATGCGCATGAGCGTGAGGTGCGCTTTGAAGTCGCCGCCGTCGAGCGTCATGCCTTCGTTCGTCACCGCGCGACGCACGATGTCGGCGACGCGCGTGAAGGGCGCTTCCGGGTCGAGTCCCACCCAGCCCACGCGCGCGTGCCGCGGATTCGGGAAGAATCCGGCGGCGCGCAACGTGGCGTCGAACGCTTGCACGTCACGCAAAGCGTCGGACAGCGCGGCGGTGAGTTGCGGCACGACGCTCTGCGGCTGCTCGCCGAGAAAGGCGAACGTAACGTGCTGCGCCTCCGGCTTCACCCACGACGCGGCGGGCAAACGCGAGCGGATTCGCGCCACGCGCTCATTGACCTCCCGCAGCACAGCCTCGGGGAAACTCGTGGCGATGAACAGGCGCATTGGATTGGACGGACGAGGGATTGTACTCCGGCGGGGCGGCCGCCCCGGCGGAGAGGCTCATGGGCTCATGGGCTCATAGGCTCACAGGCTCACAGGCTCACAGGCTCAAAGTAGCACCGGCGTGCCGACAGCGCGCGTTGTGCCTGTGGCATGTGCGAAACCGTGCGCACTGGGAGGAAGCTTGCTGCTCTGAGCCTTTGAGCCTGTGAGCCTGTGAGCCTACGACCCCGCCCGGTCCGCCTGCCCTGCCAGAAACTCCGGCGTAAAGATCTCCGCGATCTTTTCCTCCGGGAGCAAACCGCGCTCGCGCAGCATGTCAGGGATGCGCTGTCCGGTCTTTGCGGATTCCTTGGCAATTTCGGCGGCTGCGGCGTAGCCGATGAGCGGGTTGAGCGCGGTGGCGAGCGACGGAGAGCTGATGTAGTAGGCCTCGCAACGTTCGCGATCGGCTTCGATGCCGCGAATGCATTTGTCGATGAAGACCGGCAGGTAGTTCTTCAGGATCTCGATGGAGAACGTGATCTCGAAGGCCATGAGCGGCATCATCACGTTGAGCTCGAGCTGGCCGGCCTGCGATGCGTACGCGATGGCGGTGTCGGCGCCGATGATGTGGAAGAGCAGCTGATTCATGCACTCCAGCATCGAAGGATTCACTTTGCCGGGCATGATCGACGAGCCGGGCTGCACGGCGGGGAGGATGATCTCGGCGAGACCGGTCATCGGTCCCGACGCGAGGAGGCGCAGGTCGTTCGTGATGCGCGTCAGCTCGAGTGCGAGATTGCGCAGCGCGGCGGAGACGGCCACGATGGCGAGCTGCGATTGCATCCCTTCGCGCAGATCGTCCATGGCGTGCAGCTCGACGCCGCTCATCTCCGAGAGATGCCGCACGACGGCGAATCGATAACCGATCGGCGTGTTGATGCCCGTGCCGGCGGCGGTGCCGCCGATGCCGAGATCGCGCAGCTCTTCGCCCGCGTCGTGCAGCAGCTTCGTGGAGCGACGCATGGCGGAGCCGTATGCGCGGAACTCCTGGCCGAGCGTGACCGGCACCGCGTCCTGCAGGTGCGTGCGGCCCGACTTGATGACGTCGCGGAACTGCTCGCCTTTCGCGTCGAACGCATCGGCCAGCGCATCAAGTTGCGGATAGAGCTGTTCGAGGAGCAGTAGCGTGGCCAGACGGATCGCGGTCGGAAAGACGTCGTTCGTCGACTGCGCCATGTTCACGTGATCGTTCGGATTGACCGGCTTGTATTCGCCGAGCTTGCCGCCGAGGGAGAGGTTGGCGAGGTTGGCGATGACTTCGTTGCAGTTCATGTTGAACGACGTGCCGGCGCCGGCTTGGAAGACGTCGACGACAAAGTGGCCGCGAAACGATTTGAAGTCGCCGAGGATGCGGTCGCACGCTTTGATGATGGCGTTGGCGCGCTCGTCGTCCATGGTGCCGAGCTCGCGATTGGCGAGCGCCGCGGCGCGCTTCAGAAAGATGAAGGCACGGATGAAGGTGGGATGCTCGCGCAGGCCGCTGATCGGATAGTTTTCGACCGCGCGTTGCGTCTGCGCGCCCCAGAGTGCTTCAGCCGGAACGCGGACGTCGCCGAGGGTGTCTTTTTCGATGCGCATACGCCAGCGCGTGAACGCACTACTCGTGCCTTCCGCGCGCCTCGCGTCAGGCCTTCAGCGCCGCCAGCCGCTGCTTCGACTCCTCGAACACTTCTTTGTGCAGCGAGCGGCCGTGCGCGTCCATCGTGACGATGGCCATGAAGTCTTCGACCCAGAGGTGCCAGATCGCTTCGGGCGAGCCGAGGTCCATCCAATCCACGCCGTCGACGCGCTTGATCGACGCTGCGCAAACCTGCGCGGCACCGCCGATCGCGTGCATGTAAACCGCGCCATATTCGCGGCACGCATTGAGCGTCTTCTCGCCCATCCCACCCTTGCCGATCACACCGCGAATCCCATAGTCCCGCATCACTTCCCACTGATACGGCTCTTCGCGCGAAGAAGTGGTTGGCCCCGCGGCCTTACAAACCCACTGATCCCCTTCCTTCACCATCACCGGCCCGCAGTGATAAATGATCTGCCCCGCCAAATCGACGGGTGGCTTCGTTCCGGTATGCAGCCGGTGATGCACAGCATCACGGCCGGTGTAGAGCCGGCCGGTGATGGCGACGGTGTCGCCGACGGAGAGAGAGCGTGTGGTGGGTTCGTCTAATGGAGTAGTGATCTTGATTAAGGCCATGGTCGTCCTTGACGAAATTGAGAATTGAGAATTGAGAATTGAGAATTTGGCGGCCTCGCGTGACGCGTGTTAGCAGCTCGGCCAATTCTCAATTCTCAATTCTAAATTCTCAATTCCGCCGGCAGCGCATCAGTACAACCACTCCGCAACCGCGCCGCTGGCGACATCCAAGTTCACGCCACGCCGGCGGTAAGCCCAGCACATATAAGCCACCGACACGAAGAACGATGCCGGCAGGCGATTGAGTTTGCCGATTTTGCACGCGAGGAGTGTCGTTTTGCCGCCGAAGCCCATCGGGCCGATACCGGATTGGTTGGCTTTTTCGACGACGCGTTGTTCGAGCTCGTTGAGGATGGGGTCTTCGTTCGTGTCGTCGAGGAGGCGGAGGAGCTGGTGTTTGGCTTCCAGGTAGCCGGTGCCGCGGTCGCCGCCGATGCAGACGCCGAGGATGCCGGGGCCGCAGCCCTGGCCCTGCGCCTGGAGGATGCAGTCGAGGATGGCGTTTTCGACGCCTTTCAGATCGCGGCCGCCGAGGTCGGGGTGCGGGAGCGAATACTGGGCGTTCATGTTTTCGCAGCCGCCGCCTTTGAGCATCAGCTTCACTTCCACATGCGGCTCGCGCCACTGGTGAAAGTGAAAGACGGGTGAGCCGGGACCGGTGTTGTCGCCGGTGTTCTTGCCCGTGATGCTGTCGACGCTGTTCTGGCGCAGGTAGCCTTTCTTCGTGGCGGCGCGCACGGCTTCCGTGGCGATCTCTTCGAATTCGAGCTGGTCGTAACCGGCCGGCGTGTGCACGTAGAACAGGATCGTGCCGGTGTCCTGGCAGAGCGGCAGCGAGCTGTCGCCGGCCAGGCGGATGTTGCAGCCGATGACGTCGAGCGCCACGTCGGCGTTCGAGCCTTTTTCTTCCTGCGAGCGCGCGGCGGTGACGGCGCGGACGACGTCGTCCGGCAGCTGCGTCGATGTGCGGCGGATGAGCTCGAGAATCGATTCGAAGAGGACGGACTGCGGCTGCACTTCGTGAAGGGGTTGGACGCTCATGGTCTCTCCAGGCGCGAGTCTATGCTTGCGCGCGAACGCGCTGCAACAACGCGCGCCGCTCAGGTGGTCGCAACAAGCAGCTCTTCCGAATTGTTCGGCGGACGCAGGCCGTCGGTGCGGTTCGCAAAGTAGCGTTCGGCGAGCGCAGCCGCCGACACGTGACGAACACGCGGGAAACCGGCTTCGCGCGCGAGGGCAAGCATCTCGTCGGGCGTGAAGAAACTGATGAACGGCGTGCCGCTCGCGCGCGCTCCGGCTGCCGCGCGTTCGATGCCGGGACGCACGTCGGGATCGGTGAGCTCGATCGGGAGCATGAACGACATGGCCACGGTGGAACCGGCAGCGAGCGCCGCGAGCTGCCGCAGCGTCGCCGCGTTTGCGTCGCGGCTGAGGTACATGCTCACGCCAGTCGACGCGACCACGGCGGGCTGCGCATCGTCGAATCCGGCCGCGGCGAGATTCGCCCACCATCCTTCGCCGGCTTCAAAGTCGACCGGCACGAGATGCAGGTACGAAGGAATGCCGAGGCCGAGGTCGAGGAGGCGCTGCTGCTTCCAGGCTTGCGCGGAGGGACGGTCGATTTCGAAGACAGTCATGCGCGACGCGAGCTGCGGCTTGCGTTGCGCGAACGTGTCGAGACCGGCGCCGAGGATCACGTACTGCGCGACGCCGCGCTCAGCCTGTTCTTCCACGAGATCTTCGATGAATCGCGCGCGCGCCAGGATCGAGGCGCGGAACGGCCGCGTGAACGGGCTCATGTCGGGACGGTTTTGCCAGCCCTCTTCCGGCGCGGCGAGCTTCACGCCGACGTCGTCGGTGAACACGTGCGGCGGCGCATCGGCTTCGAGGTGCAGCGCGCGCCACAACGCCACGCGCACGGCTGTGTTGTCCGGCTGCGGATCGTGCATCGGGATCTCCTCTTCTCGCTTACTGCGAGGACGGCATCATGCCGAGAAAGTCCATCATGCCGTGCGCGACGACCAGCGGCCAGACGCGCTTCCAGCGCCAGTACACCGCTGCGAAGATGAGGCCGAGCGGGAGGATGGTGACGGCGGCGATGGGACCTTGATCGAGGTGGCAGAGGAAGCGGATCAGCGCGCTCAGCGTGATAGCGAACGCGGCACCGCTGCCTTCGAGTGCGCGCAGGTTGTACGCGACGACGAACAGCTCGTCGTACAGCGGATTGATGAGCACGAGCGCGATCAGCACCGGCAATGAGACCGTCGCTTTGAATGATGTGGCCGTGCCCGGATCGCTATTCGTGGCGGCTTTCACCAATTGGTAGAAGAGCGCGATGGCGATGTTCGACGCGAGCATCAGCCACATGCCGGCGATGGTCTGCAGTCCGGTGATGCGCAGGCCGAGGCCTTCGCGCGTCCAGCCGCGGGCGCGGAGAAAGAGAAGGGCCAGCGTGCCGCAGACGAGTTCCACGCCGCCGATCCAGAGAGCGCGTTTGTTGTCGAACAGAACGAGCGAATGGAGCCCGCGCAGATCGAGAATGCTCCGCACGGCGAACGGGCCGAAACAGAGCAGATTGATGATGACGATCTCGAGCCAGTGCGGCAGGCGGCGCAGCATGCGGTGCGCAGTATGCCTCACGCGCTGCGAGGGAAGCGGCGGGCTGCGCAGACCCGCCGCTTCGCGAAACGTCAATTGCTACTGGCGTGGCCGCGGCGTCCGCTGTCGCTGTTCGTGAATGACGAACAGACCGTGCCGCCGTACGTCGCGTCGTCGTAGCACGTCGGGCCGAACGCATAGCCGTACTCGAACGGATCGAACGTCACCGTGGGCGTGGCGTGGAATGTCTTCTCGCCGTCGGTGAGCACGACGTCGAAGGTGAGAGAGTCGCCCCACGTCTGGCGGATGCCGGTCTCGTACGCCGACGCGTAGTTCCACATGTAGTAACTGCCGCCGATGTCGATGTAGCGATCGTCGAAGCCGTGCGCGACGTACGTGACGAGGTTGTAGTCGCGATTGGCGTTCCAGTAGACGAAGCCCACCGTCTGGCCGTTCACCAGCGTCGAGGTGCCGCAGCCGGTGATGGAGCGCTTGGTCGTGTCGTCGAAGCCATAGAAGCAGCCAAACTCCTGCGTGCCGTTGCGCGTCACCGGAATCAGGGACGTGTCTTCGATGACGCTGCCGTTCGTGGAGAGCGTCATGCGCGCGCTGACGGTGTCGAGGTTCATCGGCTGCTCGACGTAGCCGAAGAATGCGGAGTGCTGCGATTCGAACGTGTAGCTCGTTTCGTCGTGACGCCAGGGCGCATCCCAGACGGAATGCTGCACGACTTTGCGCTCTTCGCCTTCGGCACTCCAGCTGGTGAAGCTGTCGGACGTGACCGCGAGCGAGCCGCTCGCCACGTTGTTGGCGAGATCCCAATCGCCCGGCGCGACGCCAGTCGCTGCGACGCTGATCGTGTGCGTGCCGGCGGTGGCGATGAGCGTGCTGAACGCGCAGGTGACGGCGTCGTTCGCGTCCACCCAGATACCGTCCGCGCGATCGGTGATGGTGCCGTCGACGGAGAGCGTGCAGTTCGCGCGCGCGCCCACGTCGCCGTTCTGCTCACGCACTGTGGCGCGGATCGTCAGCGGCACGTTGATGCGCGCGAGAGGCGGCAATTGCAGATCGGTCACCGTCAGATCGGGGCGCAGCTTCACGGTCTCGTTCGCGGAGACGAGATCGGAGCGCGAAGGATCGATGCCGGAGACGGTGGCCTGAATGGCGAGCGCGTCGTGCCGCGCCATGCCGCTCAGGCGATCGTTGTAGACGCCGCCGTCGTTGAGGTTGTTGTCGTTCGAGACGATGGTGCGGTTGTCGATGATGCGCTTGAGCTGCACCTTGTCGATGTTGCCCGGCGCGGTGCCGCCGCTGAGCGAACCGGTGGTGACCTGCAGATCGGTGAGGCCGTCGCGGCCGAGGAGGGCGCGGGCTTCGATGGCGGCGCTGCCGGAGCGGGCGGTGGCGTTGGGGATGCCGGAGTCGCGATATTTCGTGCTGTTGGGTGAATGCGGCGGAAGCGATTGTGCGCGCGCCAGCGTCACGAAGGCACACGCCGCCAGAAGAACGAACATGTGTTTCATCTCTACACTCCTGCTCAAAAATGTTGGTGGAGCGGCGGGCGCCTCGCCCGCCGAAACCGTGGCCGGAAAACGGCGGGCGAGGGCGCCCGCCGCTCCAACGTTTTGCTGCGGTTAGTACGCGTTGGTCGCGTCAGCGACGCCGCGCTTGCCTGACTCGGTGGTGCCGGTCTCGGTGCACACCTGACCCGTACGTCCCGCGGGACGACAGAAGCCGTGCGTGCCGCGATCGACAAAGTACGGCGCGAGCGAGACCGTCGGCGTTGCGGCGATGGTCGTCGCGCCGTCGGTGATCGTGACGTCGAGCGAGACGCTGGAGCCGTAATGCGCGTCCTGCAATCCGCTCGTCGAGTGCGTGTACGAATCGGTCTCCGCGCCCGTGCTCAGACTCCAGGTCTTCGACAGATACATCACTTCGGTCGACCAGCGCATGGAGCCGAACTGGAAGAGCGGCGAGCCATCGGGTCGCGTCCAGAGACAGGCGTGGATCGACTGGTAGTTGTCCCAGCCGTCGAAGCATTCGTAGCGCGAACCATCGTCTTCGACATCGTTCGACGTGCTGCGGATGGCCATGTCATCCGACGACGTTTCGGTGATGAGCGTGCCGTCGGAGCTTTCGGTCACGTGCGCGTGGAAGTTGGCCATGTTCATCGCGACGGCGCGCGTGCCCGAGAGATCGGCCCACTGCTCCCACTGATCGGTCACCGACTCCTGATGCGAGCCCGGTCCGTCGGTGGTGGTGATGGTGTGCAGCGTCGTGTCGGCCGCGCTGGCGTGGTACTGATCGAACGGCAACGCGATGGTGGTGGAAGCGGATGCGCAGTTGTTCGTCTCATCCCAATCGCCGGGATGCACCGCCGCGGCGCTGACCGTCAGCGTGTGCGCGCCCATGTCATTGAGTCGCGCGGAGAACGAGCAGGTCACGCTGTCGTGCGCATCGACCCAGATGCCGCGCGCGCGATCGAGCTCGACGCCGTCCGCGCTTAGCACACAATCGGCGCGGGCGCCGAGGTCGCCGTTCTGTTCGCGGATGGTGGCGGCGACGGCGAAGGGAACGCCGGGCATCGCGTATTCCGGCGCGCGCACGTCGGCGACGGCGAGGTCGGGACGCGATTTGACGATCTCCTCGACGTCCACGACGTCGGTGCGGCTGCCGTCGACCGCGGAGACGTTCGCCTGCACATGCAGAGGCTGATGCGGCGTGAGGTCGTCGAGCTGCTGCGCGAAGGCGTTGCTGTCGTTCGTGAAGTTGAGCGCGTTCGCGTCGCCGGCGCGCAGTTGCACTTTTTCGATCGTGCCGTTGGCGGTGACGACGACGTCGGTCTTGCCGTCTTTGCCGAGAAGCGCGAACGCTTCGATGGAGGCATTGCCCGAACGGCCGGTCGCGTGAGGCAGGCTGGAGTCGCGGTACTTCACCGCATTCGGAACGAGCGTGGCAGGCGCGGCGAGTGCGGCGGTCGCAGCGCCAAGCGAGAAGAGCAAAGTGAGGATTTTCGGAGCGCGGGTCATGAGGTCCTTCCGTGGTCGGTCGATGTTTTGCTGCGCTCTCCGTTTACTCATAGCTCCTGCCAGAATTATTTGTAGTGTGATGGACAGCGGGAACGGTGGGATGAAGGCTTAAAGAATTGTGACGAGGGCCTCCGGCGGCCGGGGCATTTGGCCCCGGACCCCATTGGTTGGCCTAGCCCTCCGCGCGCAGTCGTCGCAACTTGCGCAGCCGTCTCAGCGGAGGGCTTGGCCAACCAACCGGGTCCGGGCCCGGTGGGCCCGGCCGCCGGAGGCCCCCGTCGGAATTCACGCCAAACCCCGCCCGTTTATTACCTTGAGTCTGAGAGACTCAATGTGAGGCAAACCAATGAATTTCAACAAGCTTACGGTCAAAGCGCAGGAAGCGGTGGCGGAAGCGCAGAACCTCGCGCGCAGCGCCGGGAACCCCGAACTGACTCCCGAGCATCTGCTGCTCGCGCTCGTCAGGCAGGACGGCGGGATCGTCGCGCCCATCCTCAATAAGCTGGGTGTGAACCCCGGCACCATCGAGGCCGAGCTCGCCGCGCAGGTCGCGAAGTTCTCCAAAGTCGGCGGCGCATCCGCGGAGCCGGGCGTGGGTCCCAATCTCCGCAAAGTCTTCGACAGCGCCTTCAGCAGCGCCGAGCAGTTCAACGACGAATACGTCTCCACCGAGCACTTCCTGCTCGCCATCAGCGACGCCAAAGGAACGACGGCGGCGGACGTGTTGCGGCGCCACGGCGTCGTGCCGGACGCGGTGCTGAAAGCGCTGCAGTCCGTGCGCGGCACGCAGCGCGTCACCGACCAGAATCCGGAAGACAAATACCAGGCGCTGGAGCGTTACGCGCGGGATCTCACCGCGCTGGCGCGGCGCGGCAAGCTCGATCCAGTGATCGGTCGCGATGAAGAAATCCGTCGCGTCGTGCAGGTGCTGTCGCGCCGCACGAAGAACAACCCGGTGCTCATCGGCGAGCCGGGTGTCGGCAAGACGGCCATCGTGGAAGGTCTGGCGCGGCGCGTGATCGCCGGCGACGTCCCCGAAGGTCTCAAGAACAAACGCGTCGTCGCCCTCGACCTCGGCGCCCTCATCGCCGGCGCGAAATACCGCGGCGAATTCGAGGATCGCCTCAAAGCCGTCATCAAGGAAGTGGAGGAGAGCGAAGGCGAAGTGGTGCTGTTCATCGACGAGCTGCACACGCTGGTCGGCGCGGGTGCAGCCGAAGGCGCGATGGATGCTTCGAACATGCTCAAGCCGGCGCTGGCGCGCGGCGAGCTGCGTGCGATCGGCGCGACCACGCTCAGCGAGTACCAGAAGTACATCGAGAAGGATGCGGCGCTGGAGCGGCGCTTCCAGCCGGTGTTCGTGCCCGAGCCGACGGTGGAAGACACCATCGCCATTCTGCGCGGCCTGAAGGAGCGCTACGAAGTGCACCACAACGTGACGATCCAGGATTCTGCGATCGTCGCGGCGGCCACGCTTTCGAATCGCTACATCACCGATCGTTTCCTGCCGGACAAAGCGATCGATCTGATCGACGAAGCGGCGTCGCGTCTGCGCATCGAGCTGACTTCGATGCCGCAGGAGATCGACGATCTCACGCGCCGCCTCACGCATCTGCAGATCGAAGAGCAGGCGCTGAACAAGGAGCAGGACAACGCGACTGCGAAGACGCGGCTGGACGCGGTGCGCGCGCAGATCTCGGAGCTGCAGGAAAAGATCTCCGGCCTCAAGGCGCAGTGGGAAGCGGAGAAGGGCGTCATCGCGCAGATCAACGAGCAGAAGAAGAAGCTCGACGAAGCGCGCGAAGAGGCGAATCGTCTGGAGCGCGAAGGCGACTTCAATCGCGTCGCCGAGATTCGCTACGGCACGATCCCGCAGATGCAGCGTGAAGTCGATGCGCTGAACGCGAAGCTCGTCGAGATGCAGAAGGGCGGCGCGCTGCTGCGCGAGGAAGTGACCGATCAGGACATCGCCGAGATCGTCGCCAAATGGACCGGCGTGCCGGTCACGAAGATGCTCGAATCGGAGATGCAGAAGCTCGTGCGCATGGAGGACAACCTCCAGCGCCGCGTGGTCGGTCAGGAGGAAGCGGTGACGGCGGTGGCCAATGCGGTGCGCCGCTCTCGCGCGGGCCTGAAAGATCCGAATCGCCCCATCGGCTCATTCATCTTCATGGGACCGACCGGCGTGGGTAAAACCGAGCTGGCGCGCGCGCTGGCCGAGTTCCTCTTCGATGACGAGAACGCGATGGTGCGCATCGACATGTCGGAGTACATGGAACGTCACGCGGTGGCGCGGCTCATCGGTGCGCCTCCGGGCTATGTCGGTTATGAAGAGGGCGGCCAGCTCACCGAAGCGATCCGCCGCCGGCCATACGCAGTGGTGCTCTTCGACGAGATCGAGAAGGCGCATCCGGAAGTGTTCAACGTCTTCCTGCAGATTCTCGACGACGGCCGTCTGACCGATTCGAAGGGCCGCGTGGTGGACTTCAAGAACACGGTCATCATCATGACGTCGAACGTCGGCTCGCAGTTCATTCACGAGTATTCGAAGGGCTCGATGGCGGAGAGCGAAATGCAGCGCGCGGTGGACGCGGAGCTGCACAAACACTTCCGCCCCGAGTTCCTGAACCGCATCGACGACGTGATCGTCTTCCACTCGCTCGACCTGCAGCAGATCAAGCAGATCATCGGCATCCAGCTGAAGCGACTGGCCAAGATGATCGAAGAGCGCGGCCTGACCATCGACATCAGCGACGCGGCCAAAGAGCGCATCGCGCAGGAAGGCTACGATCCGGCTTTCGGCGCGCGGCCGCTGAAGCGCGCGCTGCAGCGACTGATCATCGATCCGCTGGCCATCCGCCTGCTGGAAGGTCAGTTCAAGCCGGGCGACACGGTCTTC
>DASSMK010000188.1:0-5945 GCA_035688915.1 Thermoanaerobaculia bacterium | reverse complement strand
TTTGCAACTTTGGTGGTTTGACGCACGCGGAAGCGTGACGTAGAATGCCCGTCCCTCAAGTTGTTGTCTTAGCGTTTCCGAAAGGAGCCTCACTTGTCGTCAGTCAAACTAGGATTCAAGGTCGGGGATAAGCTCGTTTATCCGAACCACGGGGTGACGGTCGTGGAAGAGATCGGCGAATCGTCGATCATGCCCTCGGGGGACAGCTACTACCACCTGCGACTGTTGGCCAACAACTCGCGGTTGATGGTGCCGATCACAAATACAGACCGCGTCGGTCTGCGCCGTCTTTATCAGCAGAAAGAGATCAAGGGTCTGATCTCGCTGATCGAAGAAAAGCCGGTGAAAACGCATACCGACTGGAAAGGTCGCTATCGCGATAACCTCGAGCGGATGAAGACCGGCCGCCTCGAAGACGTGGCGGAAGTGCTCAAGAACCTCCACGAGGTTCAGAAGAAAAAGAGCCTGTCGTTCCGCGAAAAGAAGATGTACGACCGCGCCAAGTACCTGCTCGTTTCCGAAGTGGCGATCGTCAAGAACATCCCGGAGCCGGAAGCCGAGAAGCTCATCCAGAAGAGCCTCGACAAGGCCCTGAGCGGTCACTAACCCGTCAGTTCCCGCTTTCTAGATCGTGCCGCTCCCGCAAGGAGCGGCACTTTTGTTTGCGGCGCGATCACATATCATTTGAGACCAGATGCCCCGCCTCCCGGATTGGATCCGCGAAAAGAAACTGAACCTCGCCTCGTTGCGCGAGGTGAAATCGATGCTGCGCGAGAAGAATCTGCACTCCGTGTGCGAATCGCTCGCGTGCCCGAACCGCACGGAATGCTTCTCCCGCGGCACCGCCACGTTCATGATTCTCGGCGACGTCTGCACGCGCTCCTGCGGCTTCTGTAACGTGACCACAGGCCGCCCGTACGCGCCGCCCTCACCTGATGAACCACGTGCCGTCGCCGAAACCGCACGACGCCTCGGCCTCAAACATGTCGTGGTGACGTGCGTGACGCGCGACGATCTCGCCGACGGCGGCGCACACCAGTTCGCCGAAACGATCCGCGAATTGCGCAACGCGCTGCCGCAGGTGCAGGTGGAAGTGCTGACGTCCGACTTTCGCGGCAACGTCGACGCGGTGCGCACGGTCGTGGAAGCGCGTCCCGATTACTTCAATCACAACGTTGAGACCGTGCCGCGGCTCTACGACTACGTGCGTCCCGGCTCGCGTTTCGAGCGGTCACTCTCGGTGTTGCGCGCGGCGAAAGACATCGACGCCACCGTCACGACGAAATCAGGCCTCATGCTCGGCCTCGGCGAGCGCCGCGAAGAAGTGATCGAAGTGCTCGAACGCCTGCACGGCGCCGGCTGCGAGATCGTCACGATCGGCCAGTACCTGCAGCCGAAGCGCGAGAAGCTCGACGTCGTCGAATACGTCCATCCCGACGTGTTCGCCGAGTATCAGCAGATCGGCGAATCGTTCGGCTTCCGTGCCGTCTTCTCCGGTCCGTTCGTCCGCAGCTCCTACATGGCCGACGTGGTGGCGCACCAGCATGCCGAAGCCGCGAGCCATTGATCCGGAGAAGAAGGAGACGGGCTCGTATTTCGTCACCTATCTCCCCATTTTTCTCGATTACCTCGCCGTCGAAAAAGGGCTCGCCAAGAATTCGCTGTCGTCGTATCGCATCGACCTGCGCCACTTCGGCCATTATCTGAGCGAGCAGCGCATCGAGCTCGATCGCGTCGAGCGCATCCATCTCGTGAAGTACTTCCACGCGCTGCGCGCGGCGGGCATCGCGCCGCGATCGGTGGCGCGCGCGCTGGCGGCGATTCGCGGACTGTTCCGCTTCCTCGTCGCGGAGCGGCATCTGAAGACCGATCCCACCGAGAACCTCGAGAATCCGAAGCTCTGGTCGACGCTGCCGAAGTCGCTGCAGCCGGACGAAGTGGAAGCGCTGCTGAACGCGCCCGATCGCGAGACGCCGGAAGGATTACGCGATCGCGCCATGCTCGAGCTGCTTTACGCCACCGGTCTTCGCGTCAGCGAGCTCATTCATGTCCGCATCGATGACCTCGTCATGGACGCCGGTTTTCTGCGCACGATGGGCAAGGGTTCGAAGGAGCGGATCGTTCCGTTCGGTGACACCGCGAAAGAGGCGATCCTGGCCTTTCTGGAGCGCGGCCGCGCCGCATTCGACAAGCATGCGGATCCGTATCTTTTCCTCTCCGTGCGCGGCCGCCCGATGACGCGGCAGGCGTTCTGGATGAAGATCGTGAAGTACGCGCGGGTCGCCGGAATCGCGACGCACATCTCGCCCCACGTGCTGCGCCATTCGTTCGCCACGCACCTGCTGGAGAACGGAGCGGACCTCAGAAGCGTCCAAATGATGCTTGGCCACTCGGATATCTCCACGACGCAGATCTACACGCACGTTTCGCGGGCGCGGCTGCAGAAGTTGTACGAGACCTATCACCCGCGGGCATAGCGCCGTGCCGCGGACGGTTAGCGCATCCGGTCCCCAATGAAAAAGCTGGTCCTCTTCGCAGTCATCGCTCTAGCCGCGCACGCGGCGAGCGCGAGCATTGCGATCTTCGTCGACGGCCGAAACATGAAGATCGCCGAGTACGCGGTCGACGAAGACCTGGTGCACCTCACGCTGCAGGGCGGCGGCAAACTCTCCATGCCCATCGATCGCATCGACCGCATCGTGGACGACGAGATCGTGACGCCCGAAGTGGTGGCCGAGGTGAAGAAGATCGTCGAGGAGGGGGGAGTTTTCCCGCGACGGTCGTGGCGTTACTCGGACGAGAGCGGACCGCTCTTCCAGTCGAAGTACAACGACATCATCATCGAAGCGGCGAAGCATTTCGACGTCGATGCAGCGCTCGTTTCCGCGGTGATCAAAGCGGAATCGGATTACGACGCGAAGACGGTCTCGAACAAAGGCGCTCGCGGGCTGATGCAGCTGATGCCCGCCACCGCGGAGCGCTTCGGCGTGACCGATTCGATGGATCCCACCGAGAACATTTACGCCGGCACGCGCTACCTGCGCTGGCTCCTGAAGACGTTCGAAGGCAATGCCGACCTGGCTGTTGCCGCGTACAACGCGGGCGAAGGCAACGTCTGGAAGTACAACGGCGTGCCGCCCTTCCGCGAGACGGTGAACTACATCAACCGCATCGCGAAGCACATCCGCAAAGCCGTCGAGACGAAGAAGATCGCCAGCGCGGCGATTACGTCGCGGTGACGTGGGTTGGGAACCACGGGGGGGCCTCCGGCGGCTGGGGCCACGGCCCCAGACCCCGTTGGTTGGCCTAGCCTCCGCCGACACTCATTGGCAACTCGCACGACACTGTCGGCGGAGGCTAGGCCAACCAATTGGGTCCGGGGCCAATGGCCCCGGCCGCCGGAGGCCCCCCGTCGTCCCCAATCACGCCAGCGCCGGCGTTTCGGCGAGCTGCGGGACGTCCACTACGACGCTCGGCTTGAAGTTGTCGAAGCGCAGGATCATCACTGTGCGGTCGTCGTCCGCGGCGCGTGTGCCGCTGTGGCGCGCGACCGCGCGGAGGATCTCGTCGCGGATCACGTTCGGCGAGCGGTCGGTTTGCTGCGAGAGCAGCGCTTCCAGCTGATCGAAGCCGAACGGATCGCCGTTCTCGTCCTGCGCTTCCACGATGCCGTCGGAGAGATAGACGATCGCGTCGCCTTCCTGCAGATCGACTTCCACGGTGCGCGAGGCGATCTCGTGGCGCACGCCGAGCGGCAGCGACGGCGCTTCGATCGAGATCGCGCGCGGCGCGCCCTGGCGCAGCAGGTAGGGATAGAGATGGCCGGCGTTCGTATGGCGAATCGTGCCCAGCTCGAGATCGAAGATCGTGAAGGCCAGCGTCATGAACGCGCGGCGTTCGGTGGAGCGGAACACGAGCTCATTGAGGCGGCGGAAGAGTGAGACTTCTTCCGCTCCTTCTTCGATGAGCGTCGTGATCGCGGCTTTCACCATGGCCATCACCAGGCCGGTGGAGAGACCGTGGCCGGAGACGTCGCCGATCGCCACGGCCAGGCGCGTTTTGTCGAGATTGAAAACGTCGTAGTAGTCGCCGCCGATCGACGCCGTCGGCTCGAAATGCGCGGAGAACGAAACGCCGCGGAAGAGCGGCCCTTCCTTCGGCAGGAGGTTGCGCTGAATCTCGGCCGCAATTTCGATCTCACTCTGCAGGCGCTCTTTTTCCGCGACGGTTTGCAGCAGTGAGCCGATCGACTCGGTCATGCGATCGAACGACAGCGCCATCTCGCCGAGCTGATTGCGCGGCGCCATGCGGATGCGATACGTGAAATCGCCGCGCTCCACCGCTTTCGTGCCGCGCTCGATTCGGTTCACGGCGCGTGAGATCGAGAAGATCAGCACTGCCGCGAACGCCGTCGCCAGCAGGTAGATCAGCATCAGCATCGTGGTCAGGCCGATGATGATGCTGAAGATGCCGCGCATGATCTGCGAGCTCGTCGAGCCGCCGAAGTAGAACTGCGCGATGTTCGAGATCGGATTGGAGATCAGCGTGAAGAGGCGCTTCTCGTGGCGCGGCTCGCCGGACTTCCAGTCGATCAGCCCGTCCTGCTCGGTGATGTCGAAGAAGAAGATGCGATCGAGGGCGATGCCACGGCGCGCGAAGGTGCCGATGTCTTCGTCCGCGCTGTGCAGGTTGAAGCCGTTGTCCTTGCCCGTGCGCGTGGCGATCTGCGGCCAGACCATCATCCCGCCGCGCTCTTCCAGCGCATGCGACCACTTGTCGTCGAGCGGCATGGCCAGCGTGACGGTGCGGCCATCGTTCGGATACTGCCGCGCGGAGATCAGCACCGCATGCTCGTCGCGCAAGGCGATGCCGCTGAAGTTCTTCGCGCGCAGCCATTGCGGCAGCTTCTCCGCGCTCTCGTTTTCGCTGTCGTAGATCTCGACGTTCTTCGGCGTCCGTCCCTGCAGCGCGTACTCGGCGTTCCACGCTTCGAGCTGGCCGAGGGAGGATTGGCGTTCGATGCGATAGGCGGCTTGCGTGGCCACGCCTGCGACGACGTAGAGAATCGCCGTCAGCAGGATCGCGAAGAGGAAGAACGGCATCACGCCGATCATCACGTAGCTGAGAAAGAGTCGCCGGCCGACGGTCCAGAAGAGGCGGCCGAGGAGGAAGCGGGCGGCGACGGCGAAACCGTAGAGCGTGAGGCCGATGACGACCAGCCACGCCAGGAACGAGAAGAAGTCGAGGAGCCCGAAGCCGACGCCAAATCTCGTCAGCAGTTTGTCGAGGTAATCGAGCGCGATGATCGTGACGATGCCGGCCAGCCAGACGGCCAGCGCCGGGGACATCCGCCGGCGTTTCGCTTCAGGGCGCTCCATCGATCGCGTCATGATGACACAGGGCGGCAGGGCTCTCCCGCCTCTGCTTTGTACGTCGCGGAGAGCGCGGAGTTGCGCGTACGGACGAGGTCGCGGACAATGGGCGCGGTCCTTAGGTCATGAAAATCTCCCCTGTTGTCCGTCTTCTCGCCGTTTCTCTCCTCGTGGTCTCCTTCGCCGGCACCGCGCCGGCCGCGGTGTGCGCGAACAAGTTCCTCAGCCGCAGCGAAGGCGTGCGCAAGGTCGTCACGCTGCTCACCGGTCATCTGACGTTTCAGGAAGCGCAGGCTCTCGCGAAAGCGATCGAAGCGAAAGAAGCGCCGCCGCTCGAATGGCTCGACGCGAACGGCAAGACCATCGCCAAGCAATACGGCGAGCTGAAAATCGTGCGCCCGATGCCCGTCGGCTGCGACGGCAAGAGCTCCGGCGTGGTGATGATCGCCACGTTCCCGACGCAGATCGCGCCGTCGAAGAAGATGACCGTGAAGTTCAACGCCGCGACGACGGTGACGTTCGACGAGCAGAGCGGGCAGTAGGGGGGCGCGCTGACCGTTGGAGCGGCGGGGC
>DASSMK010000187.1:0-16358 GCA_035688915.1 Thermoanaerobaculia bacterium | reverse complement strand
GGGCCAATGGCCCCGGCCGCCGGAGGCCCCCCGTCGGTCGTCACCCCTTCACCCCCGCCACTTTTCAATTTCGCGGCGGTCTTTCTTCGTGGGGCGGCCGGTGCCGCGGTCGCGAAAGATCGTGGTGAGGACGTCCGTCTTCTCGCGGACCGGCGACTCGTCGAGGTACATCGTGCGGGCCACTTCTTTTGAGATGTTGGCTTCCGGAAGCGCTTTCACGATGACGCGGCGGAACGCGTCACCGGAGTAGAACTCGATGACGTCGCCTTCTTTCACGGCGGCGGCGGGTTTCACGCGGGCGCCGTTCAGCTTCACGTGACCGCCCTTACACGCCTCGGTTGCTTCTGTGCGGTGCTTGAAGAGGCAGACCAGCTTCAGCCACATGTCGATGCGATGGCGTTCCATTCGTGCAATCCGTTTATAATCAGTCTGTTCGGAGGTCTTGATGATCAAGGCAGACATCGTCAACAAGGTCGCGGAGGTATCGGAAATTTCGCGCGTGAAGGCCGCTCAGGCGGTCGACACCGTGATCGAAGGCCTGCGCAACGCGCTCGCCCGCGGCCAGCGCATCGAGCTGCGCGGCTTCGGCGTCTTCCAGGTCAAGCAGCGGAAGAAGGGCATCGGCCGGAACCCGAAAACGGGCGTGGAAGTGAAGATCCCGCCGGGCAACACCATTCGATTCAAACCGGGCAAAGAGCTGCGCAATCTGCTCTGACGCGCGAACCTGATTTTTCTTTTCGAAGCACCGGCAACGTCCGGTGCTTTTTTGTTTCGCGCTGTTACAGCGTGATGTTGCGGACGCGCGGCGGAGAAACCACGCTTCAGCGCGGGATCGCAGCAGTTCATCCCCTCATCTCCTCGCTTCGTCACACGGCGAGCCCGATCGCGTGAACCGGTGCGCGGTGACAGCTTGGTCAACGACCGGGAAACACCGCGCCGGACCACGCAACCTTCGGGAACCCCATACGAAGTAATGCGTCGGAACGATCAACACAGGAGAAGAAAAACAAATGATCAAACAGATTGCCGCCGCTGCTTCGCTCGTCCTCGCCGTCGCCTGCGCGTCCGCGCCGGGCACTTCCACCGGAACCACGGGCAACGCTGCCGTTTCGCGCAGCGCCGCCACCGCGACCGAGTACGTGCTTCTTTCCCAGCCCAACGCCGTCCGCTCGTTCGACTTCCAGAAGCCGGAGTACAACCTGCACGTTCGCGGTACCTGGAACGGCTCGCAGTTCGTCCCCGCCGGCAGCGTTCAGGGCCACGGACAGCTCTGCAGCGATGGCAAAGACTACCTCGCCCTCGGTGAGCTCAAGGTTTACAAGGCTTCCGAAGGCAAGACCCCGAGCGCGCCGTATCTCGTCGGCTGCGCCACCGATCGTGGTTTCGTCCCCGCGTCGCGCGAAATCGTGACGCAGTAACCCCCACCTCCCTCTCCCTCCCAACCGCCGGCGCCTGGCTGCGCGCCGGCGGTTGCATTTTGGGGAGACGAATTTTTGCCGCGCTCTCACGCTAGAATCCCGCGCCGTGCAGCCTGAGCAGACCGTCCTCGTCCTCGACTTCGGATCGCAATACACACAACTGATCGCCCGGCGCATTCGCGAGCAGCGCGTCTACTCCGTCGTGCAGCCGTTCGATCTCGCCATCGAAACGATTTGCGAGATGGCGCCGCGCGCGATCATCCTCTCCGGCGGTCCGCAATCGGTCTACTCCGAATCCGCCCCCTTCTGCTCGCGCGAGATCTTCGAGCTCGGCATCCCCATCCTCGGCATCTGCTACGGCATGCAGCTCACCGCGTACCTGCTCGACGGCAAAGTCGAAGCCGCGAACGAGCGTGAATACGGCCGCGCGGAAATCGACATCACCGCCGAATCGCCGCTCTTCACGAACACGCCTTCGCACCAGCGCGTGTGGGCGAGCCACGGCGATCGCATCCTCGCGCCGCCTGCCGGTTTTCAGATCACCGCGTCTTCTGCGAACGCGCCGAACGCGGCGTTCGAGAATCGCGAGCGGCAGTGCTACGGGATCCAGTTTCACCCGGAGGTCACGCACAGCGAGGCGGGAGCGCAGATTCTGCGGAACTTCCTCTTCGACATCGCCGGCTGCAAGCCGACGTGGGATCTCGGCGATTACCGGCGGCGCAAAGTGGAAGAGATCCGCAAGACCGTCGGCGATCGTCACGTCATCGCGGCAGTGAGCGGCGGTGTCGACTCGACGGTTGCGGCGGTGCTCGTCGCGGAAGCGATCGGGGACCAGCTCACCGCGATCTTCGTCGACAACGGCGTGCTGCGCAAAAACGAAGCAGTGCAGGTCGCCTCGCGTCTCAGCGATCGCCTCGGATTGCACTTCGTGGCCGTCGATGCACGCGAGCGCTTCTACGCGAAACTCGCGGCGGTCGAAGAGCCGGAAGTGAAGCGCAAGAAGATCGGCAACGAATTCATCGCCGTCTTCGAAGAAGAAGCGAAGAAACTCGAGCGCGTCGATTTTCTCGTGCAGGGAACGCTCTATCCCGACGTCATCGAATCAGTCTCGATCAAAGGACCGTCGGCGGTCATCAAGACGCATCACAACGTCGGCGGCCTGCCGGAGAAGATGGGCCTCAAGCTCATCGAGCCGGTGCGCGAGCTGTTCAAAGATGAAGTGCGGCAGCTCGGCATCGAGCTGGGGCTCGAAGAAGAATTCGTCTGGCGCCATCCCTTCCCCGGTCCCGGCCTGGCCGTGCGCATCCTCGGCGAAGTGAACGCGGAGCGCGTGGCCATTCTGCAGAACGCAGACGAAATCGTGATCGACGAGATCCGCAAAGCGGGGCTCTATCGCGAGATCGCGCAGGCCTTCGCAGTTCTACTCCCTGTGAAATCAGTGGGTGTGATGGGCGATGAGCGCACGTACGAAAACGTGCTCGCGGTGCGCGCGGTGAGCACCACGGATTTCATGACGGCGGACTGGTATCGCATGCCGCACGATGTGCTGGATCGCATGGCCAGGCGCATCGTGAATGAGGTTCGCGGCGTGAATCGCGTGGTGTACGACATCTCGTCGAAGCCACCGAGCACGATTGAGTGGGAGTAAGAAAGCCTCCGACTTACGCCCCTTTTGTAGTGGACAGCCACGTATACGCGTCTCTATATTTCTCTCCATACCCCAGGTCCCTTCCACAGGATTGCGTGCACGGCGTGTCGCCAAAGTTCGCCTCTGTGGAGACAGCTCAGGAGGAGAGATGATGGTCCACATTCGCAGGCCCCTGTTCGTAGTGTGTCTTGTTCTCGCCGCGGCGCTCCCGTTCGTCGCGTCGGCCGACCCCGTCGGCAAAGTGTCGGTTTCCGCCGGTGGCGTCGACATCAACCCGCAGTCCTCCGGTTTCGACAAGTTGTTGATCACGGTGCAGGCTCCGGACGGCACGGTGTTCACCAAGGAAGTGGCGAACGGCCACAGCGCCGCGCTTCGTCTGAATGACTTCCCCGGCCACCTGCTGCAGGAAGGCACGTATTCGTACGACATCCGCGTGGTGCCGCGCATCTCGGGCTCGGTCAAGGCGCAGCTGGCCGCCGCGCGCGAAGCGAACGACGACGCCGCCATCGCCACGATCCGCAAGCAGGCCGGCATCGATCGCGACGTCGTGCAGTCGGGCGCCTTCACGGTGCTGAACGGCGCGTTCGTTTCGTCTGACGGAACCGAACCGACCGCGCACGATTCGAGCAGCCGCTCGACCGGTCAGAGCTCCGACGCCGTGGCCAACGAAGGCAGCACGCCGGCCAATCGCGGTCCGGTGACGTCGGCCGCGCACGTTCCGTTCGTGCCGCAGACCGACGACCAGGTCATCCCGGATGACCTCATCGTGCAGAGCAGCCTTTGCGTCGGCTTCGACTGCGTGGACGGCGAATCGTTCGGCACCGACACGATCCGCCTCAAAGAAAACAACACGCGCATCAAGTTCGACGACACGTCGACGAGCGCCGGTTACGCGAACAACGACTGGCAGCTGACGGCGAACGATCAGCCCAGCGGCGGCGCGAACAAGTTCTCCGTCGACGACATCACCAACTCCAAGACGCCGTTCACGATCGAAGGCAACACGCCGACCAACGCGCTCTACGTCGACAGCACCGGCTTCATCGGCCTCGGCAACTCCGCGCCGGGCCTCCTCCTCCACCTGACGAAGTCCGACACGCCGGGCATCCGCCTCGAGCAGACGAACTCCGGCGGCTTCACCGCGCAGACATGGGACGTCGCGGGCAACGAAGCGAACTTCTTCGTTCGCGATCTGACCGGCGGCTCGCGCCTGCCGTTCCGTATCCGCCCGGGCGCGCCGACCAGCTCCATCGACATCGCCGCTTCGGGCAATGTCGGCATCGGTACCGCCAGCCCGGCCACGAAACTCGACATCGATCCGGACTCGAACACCGCCGGCGTCCGCGTTCGCGGTCTCGCGGAAGCGTCAGAAATCGGCGAGCTTTTCGTCGGCCAGAATGGCAACTTCGTGATGTCGGTGACCAACGGCACCGGCACGCAGCCCATCATCGACCTCCGCCCGAAGGATGATCAGTTCGGCGTCGTCATCCGTGAGTCGACGGGCACGACGACGTTCCCGTACGCGAACTTCTTCGTCACCGACACCACCGACGACTACCTGTCGATCGACGTCAACTCGGTGAAGACCGGCGCCTTTACGCTGACCGCCGCCGGCAAGGTCGGCATCGGCACGACCACGCCTTCCTCGAAGTTCCACGTCAACGGCGGCGACATCCGCGTCACCGGCGGCTCGTTCATCGACGACGGCGTCACGCTCAACGCGCCTGACTACGTCTTCGAGAACGACTACAACCTCATGCCGATCGACAAGGTCGCCTCGTTCATCAAAGAGAACAAGCACCTGCCGAACGTTCCGAGCGCCAAGGAAATCAAGGCGTCCGGCCTGAACATGAGCCAGTTCCAGATGCGCCTTCTCGAGAAGGTCGAAGAGCTCACGCTCTACACGCTCGACCAGCACGAGCAGATCGGCACGCTGAAGGCCGAGAACGACAAGCTGATGGAGCGCCTCAACGCGCTCGAACAGCAGGTTGCCAAACAGCAGTAAGCCTCAAAGCACCGCAACAAACGAAACGGCCGGCGGAAACGCCGGCCGTTTTTCGTTTGCACGTTTCGCAGCCGAAGCCGCGCGCAAAAAAAACGGGGCGCGGCGGAAGACCGCGCCCCGAGAGCAGGTGGTCAAGGGGCCCTCTCCCCCGGACCGCACTTGGTGCACAGGAGGGGTGCACCGCGCCGGGGACCTTGCCCCGGCGAACCCTTCGTCCTCAGTCACTCAAGTTGCGAATCACCGTCGGAATATCGAGGTCACTGCCGAAATCGCTCGACGCCATCGGTCCGAATCCGCCGGATCCGTCGGAACGGCTGAAGCCTCGGCGAAAAAAGGGAGGATCATAAATCTCCCCCTCCGCGCCGATTTGCGGCGACGCCGTTGCCGGCTCTTCATGCTGTGCTGCAATCTCTTTCGGCGCGAACGGGCGATACGGCACGCTCTTCTCCGCCGGCGCCGCCGGCGCGTGACCGTGACCACCGCGCGACGACGACAGCTGTTCGCCGCGCGCGTTGAGCAGTCCCTTGGTCGCGGCGTCGAAGCCGGTGGCGATGACCGTCACCTTCACTTCGTCCTTCATGCGCGGATCGATGACCGTGCCGAAGATGATGTTCGCTTCTTCGTCCGCCGCTTCCTGAATGATCGACGCCGCTTCATGCACTTCGAAGAGCGTCATGTCCGGACCGCCGGTCACGTTGATCAGCACGCCCTTGGCGCCTTCGATCGACGCTTCTTCGAGCAGCGGCGAGGAGATCGCACGCTGCGCCGCTTCCACGGCGCGATGCTCGCCGGACGAAATGCCGGTGCCCATGAGCGCCATGCCCATGCCGTGCATGATCGTCTTCACGTCGGCGAAGTCGAGGTTGATCTCGCCCGGAACGGTGATGAGATCGGAGATGCCCTGCACCGCCTGGCGCAGGATGTCGTCCGCGATCTTGAACGCGTCGGAGAGCGACGTACCGCGCTCGACGAAGTTCAGCAGCCGCTCGTTCGGAATCGTAATGAGCGTGTCGACGGTGTCGCGCAGCGCGCGAATGCCATGCTCGGCCTGCACGCGGCGGCGCTTTCCTTCGAAGCCGAACGGCTTCGTCACGACCGCCACCGTCAGCGCGCCCAACTCCGCGGCCAGCGACGCGATGATCGGCGCCGCGCCGGTGCCGGTGCCGCCGCCCATGCCGGTGGTGATGAAGATCATGTCGGCGCCGGAGAGCGCCTCCAGAATGCGATCGGTGTCTTCGAGCGCGGCCTGCTTGCCGACTTCCGGATTCGCGCCGGCGCCGAGGCCTTTGGTGAGCTTCCCGCCGATCTGCAACTTGACCGGCGCGAGCGCATTGCGCATGGCCTGAATGTCGGTGTTGGCGACGAGGAACTCGACGCCTTTGATCCCAGCCTGGATCATCCGATTGACGGCATTCCCACCACCGCCGCCCACCCCGACAACCTTGATCTTTGCGCCGAGGTGAAGCTCTTCTTCGAGCGTCACGGACAGCGCGCTGTCGCCAGGTCGTTCGTCAAACGTGATCATTTACCGTCTCCCGGAATAGTAAATATTTTCGTGCTGCGAATCAAACAAATTTACGACCACGCAAACAGATTGCGGAACGAGTCCGCCATCTTCGACAAACCTTTGCGTGGGCGCTTCCGCGTCTTCGCGTGATTTCTGAAGCCCCACAGCAGCAGCCCCGCGGCCGCCGCCCACTCCGGACCATTCACCGTGTCGGCCAGTCCGCCCAATCCGCGCGGCATACCCTTGCGCGCCTGCTGATCGAAGACCTGCTCGACCATCTCGATCATGCCGTCCATCTCCGCGCCGCCGCCGACCAGCACGACGCCCGAACGGATCTCTTTCTCCAGCCCCACTTTTTCGAGATCGCGATAGACGAGCTTCGCGATCTCCGCCGCGCGCGGCTCGAGGATTCCGGTGAGCTCGTGCTTCGACAGAATCTTCGGTGCACGTCCGCCCACCGTCGGCACTTCGATCGGATCGTCTTCCGTGACGAGAGACGCGAGCGCGCAGCCGTAGCGCTTCTTGATCCGCTCCGCGTCTTCCATCGGCGTGCGCAGCACGACGCTGATGTCGCTCGTGAAGTGGCCCGCGCCGACCGGCAGCACGTTCGTGTGCACGACGTTGCCTTCCAGGAAGACGGCGTAGTCAGTGGTCCCGCCGCCGACGTCCATGAGCAGCACGCCCATCTCGCGCTCGTCCTGCGTGAGCACCGCTTCGCCGGCCGCAAGCTGCTCGAGCACGAGCTCCTGCACCGCGATGCCGGCTTTGTTCACGCACGTGAGGATGTTCTGGTTGTGCGTGCGCGCGCCGGTGACGATGTGCACGTTCGCTTCGAGCCGCGCCGCGGTCATGCCCAGCGGATCGTGAATGCCGTCCTGGCCATCGACGACAAATTCGCGCGGGATGACGTGCAGCAGTTCCAACTCGGCCGGTACGTTGATGGTCTTGGACGCTTCGATGACGCGATCGATGTCTTCGCGCGCAATCTCTTTGTGCTTGGCGTTGACCGACACGACGCCGCGCGAGTTGACCGAGCGAATGTGATCGCCCGACACTCCCACAAACACCGACTCGATCTGCAACCCCGCCATCACCTCGGCCTCATCGACCGCTTTCTTGACCGCCTCGATGGCCTGATCGAGATTGATGATGTTGCCGCGGCGCGTCCCCTTCATCGGCGAGGTTCCCTTGCCGATGATCTCGAGCTGTCCGCGATCGCCGATCTCGCCGACGAGAACGCAGACTTTCGACGTGCCGATGTCGAGTGCGACGACGTAGCGATCTTCAGTTCTGGACATATTCGACTCCTGTCGGACGAGCAGCGGCGGACGCACGGCGTTCCGCGCTCGAAGGTTTGATGACGATGCGATCGGAGAAACGGAGATCGGCGTACTCGATGGCCGGAACGTTCTCCGCCTGCATCACGCCGTACAGCTCGCGATACTTTTCGGAGAAGTCGTCGGCGTTGGCGTAAACGGTGGCGCCGAGGTCGCGATCGAAGAGCGCGAAACCGCGCGGTGCGACGGGACGGATCTCGGAGATGCGCGAGAAGACCTGCGGATCGCGCTGGCGCAGCTCGCGAATGGCGGCGACGGTGCGCACGATTTCACTGCCGGCGGCATTGCGAATGAGCGGAAGGTCATCGTCGCCAACCGCCGGCGAGAGCTGCGCGAATGCCGCGCCTTGCTCATCGACGTACATGAGCTTTGCACCGGTGTCGATCAGCGCGACGGGCGTGCGTTCGGCGATCTTGATGCGCAGCGTGTCGGGCAATTTCTTTTCGATGTCGATGCGCGAGACCCAGGCGAGACCGCCGAGGTCACGCTGTACGCGGGCGATGTCGATCTGGAAGAGATTGAGACCGACGTAACGCTGCGTGATCACGTCGAGCGCGGCGCGCTGCGTGTGCACCGCGCCCTCGATCTCGATCTGCTTCACCGAGAAACGCGCGTCGGACTGCGTGTGGCGATACGCCCAGATCGCGCCGGCGATGACGGCGAGCGCGAGACCGACGTTGCGCGCGATGACGAGCACACGCTGCACCTGGATGCGGCGCTGGTTGCGGCGGATGCGCGCGACGTCCGTCGGACGGAGAAAGCGCGAAGCAGTGCTGTCGAACGAGCTGCTCACGCGTTCTCCCCTCTCACGAGCTGCTCGGCGATCTCGTGCACGTCGCCCGCACCCATGGCGATGAAGACGTCGTCCGCTTTCAGGCGGCGGCGCAGTTCGTTGACGATTTGCGAATTGCTCCGGTCGAGGAACTCCACGCCCGAAACGTCGGCGATCAGGCGCGCGGAAATCCCTTCCAGCGGCTCTTCGCGTGCGGCGTAGATCGGCGCGACGATGGAGACGTCGGCGACGCGCAGCGCTTCGCCGAATTCCTTTGCGAAGTCGCGCGTGCGCGAGTAGAGGTGCGGCTGGAACAGCGCCACAATGCGGCGATTCGGATACGCCTTGCGCGCACCTTCGAGCGTGGCACGCACTTCCGTCGGATGGTGCGCGTAATCGTCGACGATCAGCGCGCCGTGATAATCGCCGAGCACCTGGAAGCGGCGATCGACGCCGAGAAATCTCGCCAGGCCGTCCGTGACGACGCCGTGCTCGATGCCGAGCTCGCGCGCGACGGCGATGGCGGCGAGCGCGTTGCGCACGTTGTGCACGCCGGGCGTGAACAGTTTGAAGTGGCCAAAGTGCGGCACTTCGAAGGAGACGCCGCGCTCGGAGAACTGCAGGTTCACCGCGCGCACTTCCGCGCCTTCGTTGAGGCCGTACGTGACGACGCGCTTGTTCTGAACAGTGGCCGCGAGTTTGGCCACCGCCGGATCGTCGGTGCACGCGATGACGGTCGACTTCACGCCGTCGAGAAAGATGCGGAACGCTTCGAGGATGTTCTCGAGGCTGCCGTAGTACTCGAGATGATCGGCCTCGATGTTCGTGACGACGGCGATCTCCGGGCGGAGATAGTGGAACGTGCGGTCGTACTCGTCCGCTTCGACGACGAGGAATTCTCCGGCGCCACTCTTTGCGTTCGTGCCGAGGTTGCGCACCATGCCGCCGACGAGGATCGTCGGTTCGAGATGCGCTTCTTCGAGCACGACGGCGATCATTGAAGAGGTCGTGGTCTTGCCGTGCGTGCCGGAGACGCCGATGCTGCGTTTCGCATTCACGATCGCGCCGAGCACTTCGCTGCGCTTCATGACGCGAACGCCGCGCGTGCGCGCTGCGTCCACTTCGGCGTGCGCGCCGCGAACGGCGCTGGTGACGACGACGAGGTCCTTGCCGTCGACGTGCGATGGTTCGTGGCCGAAGCGCACGTCGATGCCGCGGCTGGTCAGGAGATCGGTGGCCGCGGAGCGTTTCAGGTCGCAACCCGACACAGTGACGCCCGCCTGCGACAGGATCTCTGCGATCCCGCTCATTCCAATCCCGCCGATGCCGACGAAATGGATGTTTTTAATCTCACTAAAATTCATTCTGATCGTGGCGTCTTAATTGCGAATTTTAACTGTTGTGAGAACTGCAAGGCAATTAATTCCTCTGCATTTTCTCGATCAAATCGACAATGTTTTTCGTAGCGGAAGGTAATGCCAGAGTTTTGGAAGCTGCGCCCATGCGCGCGGCGCGTGCGGGATCGTTGATGATCTCGGTCACGGCGAGGCCGAGACGCTCGGGGGAAAGTTCTTTTTCGGTGATCACCACGGCGCCGCCGGCTTGCTCGACCACGCGCGCGTTGAGCTCCTGGTGATTGTTCGTCGCGGCGGCGAACGGCACGAGAATGGCGGCGCGTCCCGCAGCAGCGAGCTCGCCGATGGTCATGGCCCCAGCGCGCGAGACGACGAGATCGGCGGCCGCGATTTCATCGACGATCGGATCGAGATACGGCACGACGCGCGCGTCGGTGAACGTCGAATTGCGATAGGCCTGCTGCACCGTCTCCACTTCCTTCGGGCCGGTC
Source organism: Thermoanaerobaculia bacterium (assembly GCA_035688915.1). GTDB lineage: Bacteria > Acidobacteriota > Thermoanaerobaculia > Gp7-AA8 > Gp7-AA8 > DASSMK01. Next base: position 5,825 of record DASSMK010000187.1, on the reverse strand, counting down.
TGATGCACGATCTCGATGCGGTCTTTGAGGCGCGCCAGAAAGAGCAGCGCGCCGGTCATCGCTTCGTTGAGGATGTGCGATCCCTGCGATCCGCCGAAGATGAGCAGGCGCTGTTTCGCGGCACCGGCAGTGCGGGGCGCGAGCTGAAAGAATTCGGCGCGAATGGGATTGCCGGTCACGACTCCGTCTTTGCGCTTGAGGCGCGGCAGCGCATCGGCGAAGGCCACGGCCACCGCTTTGGTGATGCGCGCGAGCAGGCGATTGGTGAGGCCCGGATAGGCGTTCTGTTCGTGAATGAGCGTCGGCACGCGGCGCAGCCACGCGGCGAGCAGCACGGGGCCGGATGAATAACCGCCCACGCCGAGTGCGACGCTCGGACGATGGCGGCCGATGATCTTCCACGCCTGAAAGAAGCCGAGCGGCACTTTCAGCACGTTGCGAACGAGATCGAGTCCGCCTTTGCCTTTCAGTCCGCCCACGTCGATGAATTCGAGCGGAAAACCGGCCTTCGGCACGATCTGCTTTTCGAGTCCGCGCTCGGTGCCGACGAAGACGACTTTGCGAGACGCGTCGCGCGCCAGCCATTCGCGCGCGATGGCGATGGCCGGGTAGATGTGGCCGCCCGTTCCGCCACCTGCAATCATCAGAGTCTCCACACCCAGCACGCCCATCACGCGATCCTCAGGTTGATTGTTGTGAAAAGTTCAGGAGCATCCCGATGGCGATCATGCTCGCCAATAGCGACGAGCCGCCGTAGCTCACGAGAGGCAGCGGCAGCCCTTTGGTCGGAAGAAGGCAGAGCGCCACGCTGACGTTGATCAGTGCTTGAATGGCGATCATCAGCGTCAGTCCGAGCGCTGCGTACGAAGCGAAACGATCCTGCGAATCGCGCGCGACGCGGAAGCCGCGCCACGCCACGAAAGCGAACGCGCCGAGCAGCAGCACCGCGCCGACGAAGCCGAGCTCTTCGCCGATGATGGCGAAGATGAAATCGGTCTGCGGCTCCGGCAGAAAGAACAACTTCTGCCGGCCGTTGCCGATGCCGAGTCCTTGAAAACCGCCGGTGCCGAGGGCGATGAGCGACTGCATGGCCTGAAAGCCCTTGCCCAGCGGATCGGCTTCGGGATTGAGAAACGTGAGCAGACGCTCGCGGCGATAGGCGGCGCTGAGCGCGAAATAGCCGGCCAGCGGAATGAGCGCGAGCGCAGCGAGTGCGACATAGCGCCAGGCGATGCCGGCGGCGAAGATCATCCCCACCGAGACGAGCATCAGCGTCGTGGCGGTGCCGAAATCGCGGCCGAGCAGAATCAATCCGGCGTAGAGCGCGAGGATGAATCCGAGCGGCAGGAGCGTGGTCGTGATCTCGTTGATGCGCTCTTCGCGTTTGGCGAGAAACATGGCCAGAAACAGGACCATGGCGGGCTTGGCGAATTCGCTCGGCTGCAGCTGAAACCACGGCAGCACAATCCAGCGATGCGTGCCGTTGATCGGCGACTGGAACAGCGCGACGACAAGCAGCAGCGCGACGGCAATCATCGCGCCATGCACCACGCGCTTCTCCTGCAGCACCGAAGGGCTGACGTGCATCAGCACGACCATCAGCACGGAGCCGGCGATGAGAAACGCCACCTGCCGCGTCAGAAAGTAGTACGGGCTGTGACCGAAGCGCTGCGTGGCGATGATGGCCGAAGCGCTGTAGATCATGACCAGGCCCACCACCACGATCAGCATCGCGGCGCCGAACAGCCAGGTGTCGTAGGTGAGTTTGCGGCTCACAGGCTCCTCACCAATTCTTCAAAGTGCTCGCCGCGATGTTCGAAGTTCCGGTACTGATCGAAGCTCGCGCAGGCGGGGGAAAGAAGCACCGTCTCTCCTGCTTTGGCGTTCTTGCGCGCCCACTCCAGTGCGTGCTGCATATCGCCGGCGGAGACGATGTTCGTGATGCCGGCGAGCGCGTCTTCCACGCGACTCGCAGCCGCGCCGATCGTCAGGACGGTCGACACTTTCTCTTTGACGAGGTCGCGCATGCGCTCGAATTCGCCGGCTTTGTCTTTGCCGCCGAGGATGAGGATCACGCTGGACGCGTCGTAGCCTTCGAGTGATTTCAGTGTGGCGTCGACGTTCGTTCCTTTGGAATCGTTGACGTACTTGACGCCGTCGATCTCGCGCACGAGCACCATGCGGTGCGGCAGTCCGGCGAAGGTGCCGAAGGCGATCTGCACGTCGACGTCATCGACGCCCGCCGCGCGCGCGGCAAGCCATGCGGCCAGCGCGTTCTCCACGTTCGCGTTGCCCTGCAGCTTCAGTGAGCTCCGCGGGATGCGGCGCTCTTCGCCGCCGAGCGTGAGAATCAGATCCTTGCCGTCGAACCACGCGCCTTCATCGACTTTCTGCGATGCGGAGAAGCGCCACTGCCGATGCGTGCCGCCGCGCGACGCTTCGCGCCGCTCGCTGGCGTTCGTGATGGCCACGTCGCCCGGCTCCTGATTGCGGAAAATGCGGTACTTGGCCGCCGCGTACGAGTTGAAGTTCGCGTAGCGGTCCATGTGATCGGGCGTGATGTTCAGCAGCAGCGCCACGTCCGCATGAAAGCGATCGACGGTCTCCAGCTGGAACGACGAAAGCTCGAGCACATAAGTGCGCGGATTTTCGAGATCGAGCGCGGCGATGAGCGGCTCGCCGATGTTGCCCGCCACGATGGGCTGCCGTCCGGCCACGCGCAGGATCTCGCCGATCAATGCTGTGGTGGTGGACTTGCCGTTCGAGCCGGTGATGGCGATGACCGTGCCCTTCAGATAGCGCCAGGCCAGTTCGATCTCGCCGATGATGGGGATGAAGCCGGCGCGCTGCAGCAGCGGAATGGTCTGCGGCACGCCCGGCGAGAGGACGATCTCTTTCACGTTTTCGAGCAGACCGTCGTCATCTCGTCCGAACGCGCGCTCCACGCCGGGATCGAGCTCGTACGGCAGCACGGGATCGCTCTTGCTGTCCGTGAGCACGACCGCTTCGCCGCGGCGCGCCAGAAAATTGGCGGCGGCCACGCCGGATTTTGCTGCTCCGATGACTAACGTTTTCATGCGCGTGAACGAGTCGTAGCGTCGTCGAGTCTCAGAGTTTCAGAGGAGTTGCGAACGGCGGCGCGCTTCCTCTGCGACTCGAAGACTCGGCGACTCTGCGACTGTTTCTCATCTCAATTTCAGCGTCGCCAGCGAGACCATCGCGAAGATGATGGCGATGATCCAGAAGCGGACGACGACCTTCGTTTCCTTCCAGCCGGACAGCTCGAAGTGGTGATGCAGCGGCGACATCTTGAAGATGCGCCGCCCTGTCAATTTGAACGACGCCACCTGCAGAATCACGGACATCGCTTCGAGCACGAACAGACCGCCGACGAGCACCAGCAGGATCTCCTGCTTGATCATCACGGCCAGGCAACCGATCGCACCGCCCAGCGCGAGCGAGCCGACGTCGCCCATGAAGATTTCCGCGGGATGCGCGTTGAACCAGAGGAACCCGAGGGACGCGCCCACCATTGCGCCGCAGAACACCGCCAGCTCGCCGGTTTGCGGTACCCAGGCAATGCGCAGGTAATCCGCGATGCGCGCGTGTCCCGCGGCGTACGTGAGGATCGTGTACGTCACGGCAGCGATGAGCGTCGAGCCGATCGCCAGGCCATCGAGACCGTCGGTGAGATTCACCGCGTTCGACGCGCCGACCAGGATCACCATCACGAACGGGATGTAGAGGATGCCGAGCGTCAGCGCCACGTCTTTGAGAAACGGGAACGTGATGGCGGTCGAGTAGTTGTTCTTCAGCATCGGCAGATAGGCGATGGCCAATGCCGCGAGGAAGGCGACGAAGAACTGCGCGCCGAATTTTTCTTTGGCGGTGAGGCCGAGGTTCTGCTTCTTGGCGAGCTTCCGGTAATCGTCGACGAAGCCGATCACGCCGTACGCGAACGTCACGAACAGCACGATCCAGATGTACGGGTTGGTGATGTCGGCCCAAAGGATCGTCGGGATGAGGATCGCAACATTGATCAGGATGCCGCCCATGGTGGGCGTGCCCGCTTTCACCTGATGCGACTTCGGCCCTTCCTCGCGGATGTACTGGCCGAGCTTGATGTGGCGCATGCGCTCGATCAGCCAGGGGCCGAGGATGAACGAGATCATGAGCGCGGTGAGCGCGGCGAACGCCGTCCGGAACGTGATGTAGCGGAAGACGTTGAAGCCGACGAACACGTCGCGCAACCGGAAGAGGAGGTGATACAGCATCAGTGCGCTCCCTCCGTAGTGGAGCGGCGGGCGCCCTCGCCCGCCGTGAGGATGGCCACGGCTTTGTCCAGACCGACGCCGCGCGAGCCTTTCAGCAGGACGAGATCGCCCGGACGGATGAACGTTTTCAGGAACTCGCCGGCGCTCGTTGCGTCGTCGAAGTGATGGAGATTTTCCGCAGTGAATCCCGCTTCGCGCGCGCCGTCGAGCAGCGCGTTCGTGCGCTTGCCGACGCCGATCACGACGTCGATCGCATCCGGAATGGCTTTGCCGGCATCGCGATGGAAGTCGAGCTCCTGCTCGCCCAGTTCCAGCATGTCGCCGATCACGGCGATGCGGCGGCCTTCGACGTCCGCTTGCGCCATGAGCGTGAGCGTGCGGCCGAGGGCGTAGGGATTGGAGTTGTAGGTGTCGTCGTAGAGCGTGGCGCCGTTCACTGGAATGATCACGCCGCGGTGATAGGCAGGCTGCACTTCCTTCACGCCGCGCTCGATGCTGTCCCAGGCGATGCCGGCCAGGCGCGCGGTGGCGATGGCGGCCAGGAGATTCTCGAGGTTGTGGCGGCCGGGCAGCACGAGCTCGAATTCGCGCGTCGCGCCTTCGGCTTCGAGCGTGAAGCGGCTGCCGAGGAGACCGCGCTCGCGGATGTTGGTGGCGTGGTAGTCGGCGGGCTTTTCGACGCCGTACGTGACCTTCTGGCCGGCGAAGTCGCGCGCGATGCGCACCACGTGCTCGTTGTCCGCGTTCACCACGACCTTCCCGCCGGGCGCGAGATTTTCGAGCAGTTCGCGCTTGGCCGCGGCGATGCCGTCGATGCCGTCTTCGAAGAACTCGATGTGCACCGGTGCGATGACCGTGTAGACGCCGATGTTGGGGCGCGTCCAGCCGGCGATCTGCGCGATCTCGCCTTTGTGGTTCATCCCCATTTCGCTCACAACCACTTCCGTGCCGTCGGGCGTGTTGTCGACGCACAGCGGCGCGCCGATGAGATTGTTGAAGTTGCCCCACGACTTGTGCGTGCGCCGCTCGGTGCCGATGAGCGTGGCGATCATCTCTTTGGTGGTCGTCTTCCCGGCCGAACCGGTGATGCCGATCATCAGAAAGTCGTGGCGCTCGCGGATGGCGGTGGAGAGCTTCTGCAGCGCGACGGTGGTGTCGTCGACGCGCACGATCCCTTTGTCCGGCGCGACATCAGCGGGCACTTCGGAGACGACTGCGCCGCGCGCGGTCTGCAGCGCCTGCGGCAGAAAGCGATGGCCGTCGAGACGTTCGCCGCGAATGGCGAAGAAGACGGAGTCCGGCTTCACTTCGCGCGAGTCGATGACGACGGAGGAGCTGGCGACGTCGCCGCCCTGAATGACTGTGCCGCCGATCATGTCAGCGAGCTCCTGGAAGGTCAGCGTCGGCATTCGGCCCTCCGGGCCCGCGCCTGCGGCGCGGAGTGGTCAGTGGTCAGTGGCCAGTGGGCAGTTCGCGAGCGGACAGCGGTCGCGCGAGTGGCTACGCGATCGGAGCACAAGTGAGTGGCAATCAGGCGAATGGCCGCGCGGT
>DASSMK010000186.1:0-3897 GCA_035688915.1 Thermoanaerobaculia bacterium | reverse complement strand
CCGCCGGTTTTTCGCGAGGACTCGGCGGGCGAGGGCGCCCGCCGCTCCAACCTCTCCGCCTTGACCCATTCTCCCTCGCAAAATAGACTCCGGCCGCACTCCTCCTCGCGGCTCGCCGCTACGCGCGGCGACCGACAACTTCTGCAAGGAACCGCGATGCCTCACAACACCTTCAATACGCTCGACAGCTTCCAGACCGGCCACGGGAACGCCGGGCAGTTCTACTCGCTCCCGAAGCTCGAAGCCGCCGGCGTCGGCCCCGTCTCCAAACTCCCAGTCAGCATCCGAGTGGTGCTCGAATCGGTGCTGCGCAACGTCGATGGCCGCAAGATCACCGAGAACGACGTGCGCACGCTCGCCAACTGGGCGTGCAACGCCGAGCGCACCGAAGAGATCCCGTTCATGGTCGCGCGCGTGCTGCTGCAGGACTTCACCGGCGTGCCGCTGCTCGTCGATCTCGCCGCCATGCGCGCTGCGGCGTCGCGCGCGGGCAAGGATCCGAAGATCATCGAGCCGCTCGTGCCGGTCGATCTCGTCATCGATCACTCCGTGCAGGTCGACTTTTCGAATCAGGCCGACGCGCTGCAGCTGAACATGGAGATCGAGTTCAAGCGCAACGCGCAGCGCTATCAGTTTCTGAAGTGGGGCATGCAGGCCTTCAGCGGCTTCCAGGTCGTCCCTCCGGGCATCGGCATCGTGCACCAGGTCAACCTGGAGTACCTCGCGCGCGGTGTGCTGGAGAAGGAAGGGGTCTGGTATCCCGACACGCTCGTAGGCACCGACTCCCACACCACCATGGTCAACGGCCTCGGCATCGTGGCCTGGGGCGTGGGTGGCATCGAAGCGGAAGCGGGCATGCTTGGTCAACCTGTTTACTTCCTCACGCCAGACGTCGTGGGCGTGCATCTCACCGGATCGCTGCGCGAAGGCGTGACGGCCACCGATCTCGTGCTGACCATCACGCAGCTGCTGCGTCACGCGAAAGTGGTCGGCAAATTCGTCGAGTTCTTCGGCGAAGGCGCCGCGTCGCTGCCGGTCGCCGATCGCGCCACGATCGCCAACATGGCGCCGGAGTACGGCGCGACTATGGGCTACTTCCCGATCGACGAGAAGACGTGCGAGTACCTCGCGCTCACCGGCCGCACCGACGCGCAGATCGACACGTTCCGCAACTACTACCAGGCGCAGGGTATGTTCGGCATCCCGCGCAAGGGCGAGATCGAATACACGAAAGTGCTCGAGCTCGACCTTGCCACCGTGCGGCCGAGCGTCGCGGGACCGAAGCGTCCGCAGGATCGCATCGAGCTCGATGTGCTGAAGCCGACGTTCGCGAACATGCTGCAGGCCGAGGCGCCGAATGGATATGGGAAACCGGCGAGTGAGATCGAGCGGAAGGTGAAGACGGTCGTCGGCGTCAGCGGCGTCACTGAAGAGCACACGGGCGGCGGCGACCAGCAGATGGCGACCGCGCCGGGACCGAACGACACGCGCAACACGAGCGAGCTCACCGAGTACGAAATGATGAACAACCGCCCGACGCCCGATCGCGTCGGCGCGGAAGCGCTGGCCACGGAGTTTCCGACGTCGGTCGCCGAGCTGCATCACGGCGACGTGCTCATCGCGGCCATCACGTCGTGCACGAACACATCGAATCCTTCGGTGATGATCGCGGCGGGATTGCTGGCCAAGAAAGCGGTGGAGAAAGGGCTGCGCGTGCCGCGCGTCGTGAAGACGTCGCTCGCGCCGGGATCGCGCGTCGTCACCGAGTATTACCGCAAGGCCGGCCTGCAGGAGTATCTCAATGAGCTTGGCTTCCACACCGTCGGCTACGGCTGCACGACGTGCATCGGCAACTCCGGCCCGCTCGATCCGATGATCGAAGACGCCATCAACAAGCACGATCTGATCGGCGTGTCGGTGCTCTCCGGCAACCGCAACTTCGAAGCGCGCGTGCACCAGTCCATCCGCGCGAACTTTTTGATGTCGCCGCCGCTGGTGGTGGCGTTCGCGCTAGCGGGCCGCATCGACATCGACATGCTCAACGAGCCGATCGGGCAGGGGAAGAAAGGTAAAGATGTTTACCTTCGCGACATCTGGCCGACGCTCGACGAAGTGAAAGACGCCATGAGCCGCGCGCTCTCACCGGACGACTTCCGCAGGATGTACGCGAGCTTCTCCGAGCAGAATCCGCTCTGGAACGAGATCCCGACCACCGGCGGGCTGCTCTATCAGTGGGACGAATCGTCGACGTACATTCAGGAGCCGCCGTTCTTCGCCGATCTTCCCGCGCAGGCAGGGAGCGCGAAGGACATCAACGGCGCGCGCCCGCTGGCGATCTTCGGCGATTCCGTGACGACCGATCACATCAGCCCCGCCGGCTCGATCAAAGCGTCGTCGCCGGCCGGACGCTATCTGGTCGAGAACGGCGTGAAGGTGGAAGACTTCAACAGTTACGGCTCACGGCGCGGGAACGATCGCGTGATGACGCGCGGCACGTTCGCGAACGTGCGCATCAAGAACCTAATGGTGCCGGGCGTGGAAGGCGGCGTGACGATTCACTATCCGTCGCAAGAGAAGCTGGCGATCTTCGACGCGGCCATGCAGTACGCGCAGGAAGGAACGCCGCTGGTCGTGATCGCAGGGCAGGAGTACGGCACCGGCAGCTCCCGCGATTGGGCCGCCAAAGGCACGAAGCTCCTCGGCGTCCGCGCCGTCGTCGCGCAGAGCTTCGAGCGCATCCATCGCTCCAATCTCGTCGGCATGGGCGTTCTCCCGCTGCAGTTCGAGGAAGGCACGAACGCGCAAACGCTCGGCCTCGACGGCACGGAAACGTTCGACGTCGCGGGCATCGAAGGAGCGCTGCGTCCGCGCCAGAAGGTGACGCTGCGCATTCACAAGAACGGCGCGACGCAGGACGTGCCGGTGACCCTGCGCATCGATACGCCGATCGAAGTCGATTACTACGAGCACGGCGGGATTCTCCCGTTCGTGCTGCGGCAGTTGATGGCTTCCTAGCACGACGAGAGGCCTCCGGCGGCCGGGGCCAAGGGCCCCGGACCCCATTTGGTGGGCCTAGCCTCCGCCGGCACTTACTGCCAACTCGCACGACAGTGTCGGCGGAGGCTAGGCCAACCAACGGGGTCTGGGGCCGTGGCCCCAGCCGCCGGAGGCCCCCGGTCGTCCCGGTAACCTATGCGTCCCTACCTCATCGCCGCCGCCGCGTTCATCGCGTTTCTCGCGCTTGCGATTAGTGACGTGTTCACGACGTCGGCGACGACGGATGAGGGCGTGCATCTCGCGTCGGGGTTGTCGTATCGCAGTGGCGATTACCGGCTCAATCCCGAGCATCCGCCGCTGCTGAAGCGCTTCGCGACGCTCTTCGTGGCGCAGCCGTCGTTCGACGGTGCGGCGCAGGCCAGGCAGAAAGTGGACGAGGCGTGGGCGGGTGCGGAGAGCGACGCCATGGCGCAGTGGACGTACAGCCATTACACGCTATGGGGTTTGCGCGATTCGCATTTCGGCGCGGCCACGACGGAGCTGCCGCCGAAGAGCGCGTGGGTCGCGGACGCGCCGGCGATGTTCACGCGCGCGCGATTGACGATGCTTGCGTGCGGCGTGGCGCTGGCGCTGCTGGTGTTCTTCTGGTCGCGCGCGTTGTGGGGCGCGTGGGGCGCGGCGTTGTCGGCGGCGCTCTTCTGCCTCGATCCAAATTTCATCGCGCACAGCGGCCTCGTGACGACCGACGTGGGCGTCTCGCTGTTTATGTTCGCAGCGGTGTTTTTCTTATGGCGGGCGCTGCAGCGATTCACGGTTGTTGATGTAACGGGCTTCGCCATCGCGTTCGGTTGCGCACAGGCGGCAAAGTTTTCGGCGATCCTGCTGCTGCCGATCGTGGTG
>DASSMK010000185.1:0-2605 GCA_035688915.1 Thermoanaerobaculia bacterium | reverse complement strand
CGTTCGGCTGCGACATCTGCCAGGAAGTTTGTCCGTGGAACAAGCGCGCGCCCGAATCGCACCCGGCGTTCGTTGCGCGCGAGGAATACCGCGCCACTCCGGTCAGCGATCTATTGCGTTTCGCGCAAGCCGATTTTTCTTCGCTGTTCCGCAAGAGCGCGATCAAACGCGCCAAGCTCGCCGGCATGCAGCGGAACGTCAACGCGCTGCTTAGCGCGCGATCTCGCTGAACGATTCGATCAACTTCTCGAGCCGCGGCTCCGGCTGCGTGCGCGAACGCTGCAGCAGGTACGCGTAGAACTCGCGGCTGATCGGCAGGCGCGGGAGATCGTCGCGATGCAGATAGATCTGCTCGAATTTCTCCGCCGCCTGAAACGCATCGTCGTGCTGATCGAGCTCCAGTGCGGCGCGCGCTTTCACCAGCAGCGCGGCGCGCAACGAATCGCGCACGCCGACGTCCTGCACCGTGCCGTAATCGCGATCGAGCATGTCGAGCAGCGTGAGTGCATCGCGATGCTGGCGGCGGCGCGTCACGAGCAGTTGCGCTTCGGCGAGCATCGCCGCCGCGATGACAGGCGCGGTCGCGGTCGTGCGCAGCGTGTGTTTGCGGATCGCTTCAAACGTGTCGATCGCAGCGCTGATGTTGTCCTCGGCAGCAGCGAGCTTCGCGCGATGAAAACTCGCGGCGGCGCCGATGGCCTGCTGCGGACCTTCGCCGATGCCGAGGGGATGTTCGCGGATGAGCTCATCGAGGATCTCGATGGCGCCTTCGGTGTTGCCCGCGCGGACATACGTCACCGCACGATCCAAACGTACCGCGGCCGCAGCGAGGTTCATAACGGGAGCGGGTATTGTAACCCGGTTACACGATGGGCAGCGCGAAAGCGCGTCCCACAATGGTGGGATCGACGGAGCGGTCCAGGTACTCCCATACCGCGAGCGCATCCGGATGATCGGCAATGTGCGGCGCGAGCGTGCGCGTCTTCGGATCGTTGATGATCAAACGCGCGCGGCGGTAATAGAACATCGCCTCTTCCGGATTCATGCGCAGTTCTTCGCGCACGCCCTGGATCAGCAGGTATTGCTCGGCGGGGATGCCTGACTCGTCGATCGAACGGAACGACGGCGCGGCCTGCCGCGCGCGGGCGCGCATGATCTTCAGCTTCAGGCGTAGCGACTGCGTGTCCAGCGACGCCGCGCCGGATTCGCAGAGTTGGCCGATCGCGAGGCGCAGCAGCTCCGGCTTTTCATTGATGAAGAGACCCGCGCGATAGCTGCGCGTCTCGCTGTTCGAGATCGCTTTCACCGCGGTCCACGCCACTTCGGCGGAAACCGCGACGTCGACGCTGGCGTGGAAAGCAAGCGTGCCGCGCATGCCGCGACCGGGATCGCCATCCAGCTCGATGCGCGCGCCGCGAGCGGAGAGATTCTCGATGCGCGCTGGGACGCCGGCGAACGTGCCGTCGAGCGACGGCATGAGGAAGAAGCGATCGGTGGACCGCAGCTCTTCGATGCGATTGGAGCGCTGCGAAATCTGCAGATGCGAGATCAGCGCGGTGACGACTTCCGGCGGTCCATACGTGCGCACGCCGGAAACGAAAATGCCCGGCCCTTCCACCTGGCTCCAGACGATCATCGCTTCGAGCGCGACGTTCGACGGCCGCGCGTCGACGGCCAGCTTCAGGATCGCTTTCGTCCCCGCTTCCAGCGGTTTATCGTGGCGGAAGCGCGCGCCTTTCGCGGAGATGTCGCAGATGGCGACGGGAGACGCGCCGAAAGTCGCGGCCAGCGGCGGAGTGAGAAGAAATCGCTCCGCCGTCCGCAGATTGCGAGCTGCTGCATCGATCATTTTGCTGAAGGCTCAGTGACTAGCTTACGCCGAGAGGGCAGATATAGCGCCGCTCGCTTCAGGATTTTGTGATTTGCCTCACGCAAAGACGAGGATTACGGACTGATGGAACGACTTTTCGACATCGTGACCTTCGACTGCTACGGAACGCTCATCGATTGGGAGACCGGCATCGCCTCCGCGTTTCTCTCCACGATCCCGGGACTTCACCGCGATGAAATCCTCCATGCGTACGCCGCAATCGAGCCGGTCGTCGAGCACGAACGCTATCGCTCGTACCGCGAAGTGCTCACCGAAACCGCCACCCGCGTTGCCCAGGCACTCGGAAGGCCTCTCCGCGACGGCGCGTTCCTCGCGGAGTCGCTGCCGTCGTGGCGGCCGTTCGCCGACACGAACGCAGCGCTCGAACATTTGCACGCCGCGGGTTATCGCCTGGGCATCCTCTCGAACACCGACGACGATCTGATCGCCGCCACGCGCCGCCACTTCACCGTCGACTTCGAGTTGGTGATCACCGCGCAGCAGGTGCGCTCGTACAAACCGGCGCACGGCCACTTTCTCGCGGCGAAGGAACGCATCGGCAACGCGCGCTGGCTGCATGCGGCGCAAAGCAATTTCCACGACGTGGTGCCGGCCAACGAGCTTGCGATTCCGACCGCGTGGGTGAATCGCCACGGCGAAGCGCCGCGGCCCGGCGGCACGCCCACGTACGAAGTGCGCGACATGACCGCGCTGGCTGCGTTGCTCGCGTAGCAC
>DASSMK010000184.1:0-3169 GCA_035688915.1 Thermoanaerobaculia bacterium | reverse complement strand
GGTCTCCGGTGGTCTGCACGGCGTCGGCGTCTCCGTCGTCAACTTCCTCTCCGAATGGCTGGAGCTGGAGATTCATCGCGATGGCAATGTCTGGCGCCAACGCTTCGAGCGCGGCGTGCCGATCGGCCACATCGAAAAAGGCGAAAAGACCACGCAGCGCGGCACGCGCGTCACGTTCAAGGCGGACTCCGAGATTTTCTCGGTGACCGAGATGAATTACGACACGCTCACGCAGCGCCTGCGCGAGCTGGCCTTCCTCAACTCCGGCGTCTTCATCGCCATCAAAGACGACCGCAGCGAGAAACACCACGAATTCAAATACGAGGGCGGCATCGTCTCGTTCGTCAAAGACCTGAACAAGAACAAGACGCCGCTCATCGAAGAGCCGATTTTCATCCGCGACGAAAAAGACGGCGAGCAGGTCGAAGTCGCGCTGCAGTGGAACGACGGTTACTCCGACAACATCTACTGCTTCACCAACACGATCAAAAACACCGACGGCGGCACGCACCTGGTCGGCTTCAAAGCCGCGCTCACGCGCACGGTGAATAAGTACATCGTCGAGAGCGGCGTGCTCGAGAAGCTGAAGATGTCGCTCGAAGGCGACGACATCCGCGAAGGTCTCACCGCCGTCATCTCCGTCAAAGTCCGCGACCCGAAGTTCTCGTCGCAGACCAAAGACAAGCTGGTCTCCTCGCACGTGAAGACGTGGGTCGAGCAGGCCATGAACGAGAAGCTCGCGGAGTACTTTGAAGAAAATCCGCGCGAGGCTCGCCGCATCACCGAAAAAATCGTCGACGCCGCGCGGGCGCGCGAAGCAGCGCGAAAAGCACGCGAGCTGACGCGCCGCAAAGGTGCGCTCGACTCCGCATCACTGCCGGGCAAGCTCGCCGACTGTCAGGAACGCGATCCCGCGCTCTGCGAGATCTACTTCGTCGAAGGCGATTCCGCCGGCGGCTCCGCAAAGCAGGGACGCGATCGCCGCTTCCAGGCCATCCTGCCGCTCAAGGGCAAAATCCTCAACGTCGAGAAAGCGCGTCTCGACAAGATGCTCTCCTCCGAAGAAATCCGCCTGATGATCACGGCCCTCGGCTGCGGAATCGGCCGCGAAGACTTCGACGTCGCCAAGCTCCGCTACCACAAGATCATCATCATGACGGACGCGGACGTCGACGGCTCGCACATCCGCACGCTCATCCTGACCTTCTTTTTCCGCCACATGCGCGAAGTGATCGACCGCGGCTATCTCTACATCGCACAGCCGCCGCTCTTCAAAGTCACGCAGGGAAAGAAAGACACCTACCTCAAGGACGAGACCGAAAAGTCGCGCTTCCTCATGAGCCGCATCGCGGAATCGGTCGAAGTGACGCCGCAGGCCGGCATGGCCATTCGCGGCGAAGCGCTGATCAACATGCTCCAACGCATGGAGGATTACCGCAATCACGGCCGCAAGCTGCAGAACCGCGTCTCGCGCGAAGCGCTCGACGTGATGTTCGCCGAAGGCTTCATCGAGCGAGTGTCGCTGCAGAATCCTGAAAAGGTTGAATCGCTCGCCGCGGCGCTGCGCGCCGCGGGCTTCGAACCGGTCGACGTGGTGACCGATGAAGTGACCGAGCAGACCACGGTGCAGTTCACCGCCGGCAACAACGGCAACGGTCGCCGCATGACCATCAACGCCGATCTGTTCGGCCAGTACGAATTCCGCCAGATGGCCAAAGCGTACGAGCAGCTCTCCGCGTTCGGCCTGCCGCCGTACACCGTCAAGCACGGCGAAGAGACGACGGCTTACACGCGCCTCGATGACCTGCTCGATCAGATCTACAAGATCGCGGAGAAAGGCCTCACCATCCAGCGCTACAAAGGCCTCGGCGAAATGAATCCCGAGCAGCTCTGGGAAACGACCATGGATCCGGCGCGCCGCCGCCTGTTGCAGGTGACGATCGAAGACGCCGTCGGCGCCGAAGAACTGTTCACGATCCTGATGGGCGATCAGGTCGAGCCGCGACGTCTCTTCATCCAGGACAACGCACTCGAAGTGAAGAATCTCGACATTTAACGAATGGCAGAAAACGAAACTCCACAGCCGCCGCTCGACCAGCGGTTCCCCGTCAACATCGAAGACGAGATGCGCAAGTCGTATCTCGACTACGCGATGTCCGTCATCGTCGGCCGCGCGCTCCCCGACGTGCGCGACGGTCTCAAGCCCGTACATCGCCGCATCCTCTACGGCATGTACGAGCAGGGGAACACCGCCGGCAAGGCGTACAAAAAATCGGCGCGCATCGTCGGCGACGTGATGGGCAAGTTCCATCCGCACGGCGACTCCGCGATTTACGACGCGGTCGTGCGCATGGCGCAGGACTTTTCGATGCGCTATCGGCTCGTCGACGGCCAGGGCAACTTCGGTTCGCTCGACGGCGACAACCCGGCCGCCATGCGTTATACCGAAGTGCGTCTCACGCGGCTCGCCGAAGAGCTGATGCGCGACGACATCGACAAGGAAACGATCGACTGGGTGCCGAACTACGACGGCTCGCTTTCTGAACCGTCCGTGCTCCCCGCGAAGTATCCGAATCTCCTCGTCAACGGCTCGTCCGGCATCGCCGTCGGCATGGCCACGAACATTCCGCCGCACAACCTCGGCGAAGTGATCGACGCCGTGCTGATGATGATCGAGAACCCGGCGGTCACGATCGCGGAGCTGATGACGGCCGTGCCGGGACCCGACTTCCCCACCGCCGGCTTCATTCACGGCATCGAAGGCATTCGCCAGGCCTACGAAACGGGCCGCGGCATCATTCAGGTGCGCGCGCGCGCCGTCATCGAAACGCAGAAGAGAAGCGACCGCCAGCAGATCGTCATCACGGAAGTTCCGTACATGACGAACAAGGCGCGCCTGCAGGAAAAGATCGCGGAGCTCGTCAAGGACAAGCGCATCGAAGGGATCTCCGATCTGCGCGACGAGTCGGACCGCGAAGGCATCCGCGTCGTCATCGAATTGAAGCGCGACGCGATCGCCGAGGTGGTGCTGAACAACCTGTATCGCAACACGCAGATGCAGACGACATTCGGCATCATCTTTCTCTCCATCGCCAACGGAAAGCCGGAGGTCATGGATCTACGCACGATGCTTCGTTACTTCGTCGAGCATCGCAAAGAGATCGTCGTC
>DASSMK010000183.1:0-24888 GCA_035688915.1 Thermoanaerobaculia bacterium | reverse complement strand
GCCAGATCGATCGGTTTGGCCAGCCAGGCGTGGAAGCCGGAGCTGAGGGCTTTTTCGCGTTCGCTGTTGCTGGCGTAGGCGGTGAGGGCGATGGCGGGGGCGTTGGGGGCGAGGGATTCGCCGGCGCGGATGCGTTCGATGAGGGCGTAGCCGTTTTCGCCGGGCAGGCCGATGTCGCTGACGATGACGTCGAAGCGGCGCGCGTTGAGATATTCGAGCGCCTCGTTGGCCGCGCCGGCGGACGTGACGTCCGCGCCGAATTGCCGCAGCGCGTTCTGCAGCATCGCACGGGTGGAGGGATCGTCTTCCACCACCAGCAACTGCATGCCGTCCAGCGGCCGCGCGGTGGCGACGGCGTCCGCCGCGCTGATTTGCGCGGCGCGTGCGTCGTCGAGCAGCGGAAGCGTGATCACCAGCTCCGCGCCGCGGCCCACGCCGTCGCTCGAGGCCGTCAGCGAGCCGCCGTGCAGCTCGACGAGGTTGCGCGCGATCGACAGGCCGAGGCCGAGGCCGCCGTGGCGGCGGGTGGAACCGCTGTCGCCCTGGCGGAACCGTTCGAAGATGAACGGCAGCAGCTCCGGCGCGATCCCTTCGCCCGTATCGCGCACGCTCACGCGCACGTTCGCGTCATCGCGACTCAAAGCCACCGTCACGCGGCCGCCGCGCGGCGTGAACTTCACCGCGTTCGACACGAGGTTCGTGAAGATCTGCTGCAAGCGGCCCGCGTCGCCGTGCACGCGCACGTCGCGGTCCACCACCGCGTTGATCAACTCGATCTGCTTCGCGTCCGCCGCGGGTCGCAGCGTTTCGATGGCGGCAATGAGCGGCAGCGCGACGCGCACCGGTTGCGGCGCGAGCCGCATCTTGCCCGTGACGATGCGCGAGACGTCCAGCAGATCGTCGATGAGCCGCGCCTGCGTCCGTGTGCTCTGCGCAATCGACTCCACCGCCATCATCAACATCTCCTCGGACACCCCGCCGATCTGCAGCATGGCCGCCCAGCCCAACGTGGCGGTCATTGGCGTGCGCAGCTCGTGCGACAGCATCGCCAGGAACTCGTCCTTTGCGCGATTGGCGCGTTCGAGCTCGCCATAAAGACGCGCGTTGTCGATGGCCAGTCCGGCGCGGCGGCCGAGGTCTTCGGCGAGTTGCACGTCGGCGGTGGAGAAGTGGCGGGCGAGATCGGAATGCGCGAAACCGATCGTGCCGAGCGTGCGGCCATGCGCGGTCAGCGGCACGACGACGAACGTGTGCACGCCGAGCTCGCGGAGCATGGCCTCGTGCTGCTCGTTCTGCGCGATCGTTGCGCGCACGGTGTCGTCGACGTGCTCGACGAAATGAATCTGGCCGGTGCGTGCGACCGCGGGAACGCCGACGATCAATGAGTCGGGCGGCGGAAAGAGGCGACGCGCTTCCAGCGCGAGCGCCACTTTCTGTTCGTCGGTGTGACGCGTGACGATGCGCTGCAGGCGGCCGTTGTCATCGAAGAGATCGATGAAGCACCAGTCGGCGAAGCGGGGCACCGCGGCGTCGGCAATCGTGACGAGCGTTTTGTCGAGATCGAGCGACGAGCCGAGAACCGCAGTGACGTCGGCGAGGAACGCGAGGCGTTCGACGAGTTGCGTGCGTTCTTCGCTCGTGTGGCGCGACTCCGTGATGTCGCGCTGCGTGCCCCACGCGCGCACGAGCACGCCGTCTTCGACGACGCCGATCAGATTGTTGATGAAGTGCTTGGTCTTGCCGTTGCGATCGACTTCCACCGACGCCGCGTCAGTCAGTCGATGGCCGGACGCGATGAAAGCGCGCAGGTATTCGACGTTGGCGGGATCGTCGCGCACGAGCAGATCGCCGAGGCGGGCGCCGGTGATGTCGGCAGGGGAGTCGAAGCCGTACATGCGGGCCATCGCTTCGTTGCATTCGGCGAGGAAGCCGTCGCGATAAAAGCGTTCGATCTGTTCGTCCGGCGGCAACGACACGCGCACCGGCTCGTCGAGCTCGAACCGCCAGATTGCTTCCGTTGAATTGATGACGAACGCGCGGTAGCGTTCCTCGCGATCGCGCAACGCGCGCTCTGCGGCCTGGCGATCGGTGATCTCGCGCGCTACGCAAAGGTGGAGGCCGGGGATGAAGTTCGCGCGAGAGCGCCACTCCAGCGCGATCGTCGTGCCGTCGAGCGCGCGCAGCGGAAACTCCATCGACATCACGCCACTCTCTTTCAATTCGGAGAACGCGCGCATCGCGTCGTCGAGGCGATCGGGGGGAATGAATTCGGCGAAGCGGCGGCCGAGGAGTTGCTCGCGCGTACCGCGGAGAAAGCCGCACATCGCATCATTGAGGTCGACGTAGGTGCCGCTCTCGTCGACGATCATGATGCCGTCGAGAGTGGTTTCGAAGAGCGCCCGGTAGCGCGCTTCGAACGCCAGCTCGGTCATGCGGGCGATTGTACGATGCCGTCAATCAGGACGTCCTTCTCGCGCCAAATCTCCTCGATCCATTCTTTCAGCTCGTCGCGCACCGGACCCGGTTCCGTCGCTGCAGGAGAAATGAAGTGCGGCGGCACCGCCACGCGACGCGCGCGGACGACGATGCGATCGATGCGATTCGCGGCGAAGTCGTACATCGTCGTCTCGTGACCGGGATAGACGATGGTCATGTCGAAAACGGCGTCGAGCTGCTCGCCGAGAGAGGCGAGGACGAAGCTGATGCCGCCGACGCGCGGGCGGAGCAGGTGCTTGTATGGCGACTGCTGATCTTCGAGCTTCTCGCGCGAGAAGCGTGTGCCTTCCACGAAGTTGAGGATCGCCACCGGCACGTCGCGATAGCGGCGGCAGGCGATGCGCGTCGTCTCCAGATCCTCGCCGCGTTTCTCCGGATGCTTCGCCAGATATTCAGGCGAGTAGCGGCGCATGAACGGAAACTCCAGCGCCCAGCAGGCCTGTCCCACGATGGGCGAGTAGATGAGCGCGTGCTTGAGAAAGAAGCGGATGAACGGCGCGCCGGCCTGACGGAAGACGCGGAAGAGGACGAAGATGTCCACCCAGGAGATGTGATTGCTGATGATGAGGTAGTGCGCGTCGTGGCGCAGTGTGTCGACGCCTTCGATCTCCCAGCGCGTCGTCAGCATCCGGTCGAAGATGGCGTCGTTGCCGGCCACCCAGCGTTCGGCGAACCACGCCAGCAGCAGAATGATGCGCCGGCGCGGCTCACCGCCGATGACCAGAAACTTCACGGGCGTGAAGAGGACGATGAGCGTCCCCCAGATCGCAGTGTTGGCGATGAGCAGCAGCGCGACGATTGCCGCGCGGAGCGGGCCCGGCATCCGCGGCGATCACTCCCCGTCTTTTTTGGTCTGTCCCGGAGGCGTCACGCCGTCCGGAATCTTCTTGTCGTACAGCTCGCGGATGCAGCCGAGGTGCTCGAGAACTTTTTCGCGATCGACGCCGGCGGTGTTGCCGCGGCCTTCCACCCACGACTGCGTGCATTCGCCGCAGCACGGACCGTTCTTGTCGATGACCTGGCGGCAGTGGCACTCGCCGGCGGTGATGGCGCACTGGCGGCAGGCGGGCTTCACGCAGCAGTCGTACTTGCCGTTCGCTTTGAGCTCTGCCTGATAACGATCGATCTCGGAGATCAGGAGGGCCTGCTTCGTCGCGAGCGGCTGCGCCTCGAAATGGGCCACCGCCTGCGGATCGGCGTCGATCTTCCGCGCGGTCGCTTCGCTGTGCGTGGTGTTCGAGTCGGTGCCGGTGTGCTGCGCTTTGTACGCGGCGCAGGTCGAGAGAAGCACAGCAACGGATACAGCGAGAGCGAACTGCTTCATGGAACGGGCCTCCGGGTGATGGACGATGGGTTGCGCTAGTTTAGAGCGTGCGCGCGCCAAAAGGTGACGAGCCGCACGAATCCGGTAGCGGCGAACGCCGCCAGCAGGGCGAAAAGTCCTGCGCGCGGCTCCGGTTCCGCCCAGCCGCCGAAATCGAGCGCCGTGGCGGCGAAGCCGGCGGCGATGGCAACGACCAGCGCGGCCACGAGCTCCGCGAGCCAGCCGCGGCGTCCGCGCGGAATGAGCCGTGCGGCGGCGAAAGCAACGAGTGCGGCAGCGAGCCAGAGAGCGGCGCCCATAGCGTCGGTGTGAGTTTACGGCCGAACCTCAGCAGTTAGCATGGATCTCGCAAGAAGGGCCGTTTCAGGAGATCGAAGATGCTCGAGACGCGTCAAAACAGCAAGCAGAACAAGATTCTGGCGATCGAGGACGATCCCGAGGTTCTGGCCCTGTACAAATCGTTCCTGCAGAAGCGCGGCTACGAAGTGCTGTCGGCCGCCGGTGCGGTGGAAGGCATCAACCTTCTGAAAGACAATCCGGACACGCGTCTCATCCTGCTCGATCTCAATCTCCCCGGCATGAGCGGCGAAGAGTGGATCGCCTGGTACATCCAGCAAGGCAAGCAAACTCCCGTCGTCGTCGCCTCGGGCAAAGGCGACATCCTCACCATCACCAAAGGCAACAACATGACCGCCGCGCTCACCAAGCCCTTTCACATGGAAGAGCTGCAGGAGCTGATCGAAGTGCTGCTGGCAGACGACTGGCACGAGCAGGTCAGCATCGACAAGAAGCTGCATTGAGGCAGTGGTTAGTGATTAGTTGTTAGTGATTAGCGGCTGAGCTGCGAACACGGGGTCGCGCGACAAACGCGTTAGCAGCTCAGCCCCTCTAATCACTAATCACTAACCCCTAATCACTAGCCCCCGTCGTTTCCGATCGCCTCGACCGGGCAGTTATCCAGCGCGTCTTTGCACAGAGTCTCTTCCTCCGCCGTCTCCGGCTGCTTGAAGACGTACGAGAAGCCTTCTTCTTCGTTGCGGATGAAGTTCGCGGGAGCGGTCTCGCGACAGAGATCACAGTCGATGCACTGGGTGTCGACGTAATAGCGGCCGGGGACCTGTCCCGCAACACGATCGTTCGGGTCTGCCATCTTTTGCTTCGAGTTGCCTTCCTGGGGGATCGCGCGTCCAAGATGAAGAACGCATCACGCGCGTCGTTGTGTGGCGCGCGGATTCTATGCGAATCGTAAGTCAGCAACGAAAAACGAGGAGGTTCCGTTCCATGCAGTTCCGTTCCATCAAACAGATTCTCTCCACCATCGCCGTCGCCAGCATCGCGAGCGCCGCATTCGCGCAGTCGCAGGTGCCGGTGGCGCCGGGCTATCTCGAGACGATCAGCGTCACCGGCACCGGCCGGTCGAACGTCGCGCCCGATCGCTTCAGTTTCACGGCAGGCGTGCAGACCGTGGCCACGACTGTCGATGAAGCAGTCAACGAAAACAATCGCCGCGTGGCGAACGTGATCGCCGCGCTGAAGAAGGCCGGCGCCACGGACAAAGAGATCCGCACGTCGAACTTTTCGATCTATCCGCAGCAGGACTATTCACAAGGCCAGCTCCCGAAGATCCTCGGCTACCAGGTCTCCAACAACATCACCGTCACGCGCACGCAGATCGGCGAAGCAGGGAAGTTGCTGCAGACCGCGGTGAGCGCGGGCGTGAACACGTCCTCCGGCCTCAATTTCGAAGTTTCGGATCCTGCAAAAGGACGCGACACCGGTTTGCGCGCGGCGTACGACGATGCGCGCGCGAAAGCGGCGCTGCTCGCCGCCGCTGCGGGACGGACGCTCGGACGGGCCATGACCATCAGCGAAGGGGCGCAGAACAACGTCATGCCGCCGCCCTATCCGATGCGCGCCATGGCCATGGAAGCGAAGGCCGTCGCGCAGGACGTTCCGGTGGAAGCGGGCACGCAGGAAATGACGTATACGGTCTCGGTCGTGTTCGAGTTGCGGTGAGTTTATTTCCATTCGTTTCAATGGTTTAGGTCGCCTGTTCAGGCACTCTCGTTGCACTTTCCAGAGCTGTCCGGAACGAAACGGACCAGGAGGTGTAGATGGAGAATCGCGAAAGAGATCGCGTCAGCCAGCGCACCACTCCCACCGACGCGGGGCAGGTCAATCGCCACGTATCGGAAGAGGAGGGGCGACACCAAACCAGCGGCTCAGCCGAGTTTGGCCAGCACATCGGCCAGGCGGAGGATCCGCACCAAAAAGGAGAAAACATGGACAACCGCAATCAGAGTGGTAACAAGGGCAGCATGGGCAGCAGCAGCGAAAACGAATCGACCCGCCGTTCGGGCCAGGACTACGGTACGTCGCAGGGTCGCAACTCGGGCAGCAGCAGCAATGTCGGCAGCAGCAGCGGCATCGGCAGCGACCTGAATCGCGATGACCTCGGCACCGGCTCGTCGTCCTCGTCCTCTTCGGGCAGCCGCAGCAGCAACTCCAACAGCAGCACCGGCAGCTCGGGCAGCTCCTCGGGCCGTCACTGAGGCACCGCCCCACAGAAATCGCCAAACGACCCAGAGCGGAGCAGACCTAGAGTTCCAACCTGAGCACCGTAGCGTAGGCCGCGCAGTTTGCGCGGCCTTTTTCTTTTGCGATTGGACTATCATCGCCAGCGGTCCCAGCAACATATGGAAAACGAGATCACGATCTCTCCCGCCACCGCGGCCGACATCGGCGCGATCAAAGCGCTGCTCGTCGCGAACGCGCTGCCTACCGCCGGCGTGGATGACCACTGGAAGACATTCGTCGTTGCGCGCGACGGCGGGTTCGTCGTGGGGTGCGGGGGTGCCGAGGCTTATCAGGTGGTGGCGCTGATCCGGTCGGTGGCGGTGAAGGATGAGTACCGCAAGAACGGACTGGGGCGGCGCATTGTGCGGCAGCTGCTCGATCGGCTGGCTTCGCGCGGACTGCGCGAGTTCTATCTGCTGACCACGACGGCCGAAGAGTACTTTCGGAAGCGGGGCTTCAAGACGATCGATCGCGATGAAGTGCATCCGCAGCTTCTGAGCTCGCGCGAGTTTCAGGACGCCTGTCCCACCAGCGCCACGTGCATGCGTCTGGTCATGCTGGTCTGACGACGATGCCTGTCTTCGACGTACACGTCCACATCCAGCCGTGGGAGATGGTCAATCCCGACGTCATCGCCATGATCGATGACCCGTCGCACGCGAACGCGAAGGAAGTGCTCGCGTCGCCGGAGAACCTCATCCGCCATCTCGACGCGGAAGGCATCGATCGCATCTGCTGCATCAACTACGTCTCGCCGGACGTGATGGGCTTCCGTCGCGAAGTGAACGACTGGATCGCGAACTTCACGAAGGATCATCGCGAGCGGCTCGTGCCCGTCGGATCGGTGAATCCGCTGCATGAGATGAACGTGCGGGACGAGATCCGGCGCGTGCTCGATCTCGGCATCGGCATGATCAAAATCCATCCGCCGCATCAGCTCTTCGCGCCGAACGCGTATCGCGGCGAGCTGTGGCAGCTGGCGGAGATCTATCGCGAATGCGAGTCGCGGCAGGTGCCGGTGATGTTTCACACCGGAACCTCGATCTTCCCGCGCGCGCGGAACGTGTTCGCGGATCCGATGCCGATTGACGATGTGGCGCTCGATTTTCCGAAGCTGCCGATCATCCTCGCGCATGCGGGGCGTCCGCTGTATGGCGAGACAGCGTTCTTTCTGGCGCGGCGCCACGCGAACGTGCATGTCGACATCTCCGGCATCCCACCGAAAGCGTTGCTGCGTTACGTGCCGCGGCTGACGCAGATCGCGGACAAGACGTTGTGGGGCACTGACTGGCCTTCACCGGGCGTGACGTCGATGAAGCAGAACGTCGACGACTTCCGCGCGCTCAACCTCGGCGAACAGATCGATCGGAAAGTGCTGTGGGAGAACGCGGCGCGGCTGTTCCCGCGCTGAACGTTGGAGCGGCGGGCGCCTCGCCCGCCGAATTCTTCGCCAGGACCCGGCGGGCGAGGGCGCCCGCCGCTCCAACGCGCTACGTGAGCTTCTTGCTCAGCGCTGCGAACTGATCCGCAGCGTCGTTCTGCAGCACGAGCACGCCGTCGGGCGATTCGATGACGATCACGTTCGACACGCCGACGACTGCGACAGGCTTGCTGCTGATGGCGAAGACGTTCTGCGCCTCTGCCGTGTGCACGGGCGAGGATTTCGCGAGCTTCGCCACGGCCGCCCACGAACCGACATCCGACCAGCCAAAGTCGCCGCGCACCGTGGCCACGCGCGGCGCTTTTTCGAGCAGCGCGTAATCGATGGAGGTGGCGGGCATGTCGCCGTACGATGCTTCGCTCGTACGCAGCAGTTCCGGCGTCGTCTCGCGCAGCGCGTTGCGGAAGACGCTCGCGCGCCAGATGAAGATGCCGCCATTCCACGCGTAGTTACCGGCGCGCAGAAACTCCTCGGCGCGCGCGCGATCGGGTTTTTCCACGAAGCGGCGCAAACCGATCACGCCCGGTTCCAGCTCTTCGCCGAGCTCGAGATAGCCGTAGCCGGTGTTCGGCTCGTCGGGCGTCAACGCGATGGTGACGAGATAGTCGTTCCGTTCGGCGAAGCTCCAGCAGCGATCGAGCACGCGCAGAAACTCGTCCTCTTCGGTGATGAAGTGATCGGCGGGCAGCAGCGCGATGGCCGCGTCGCCGAGCTTCGCTTCGATGGCAAAGCAGGAGAGCGCGATGGCCGGCGCGTTGTTGCGGCGCGCGGGCTCGGCGACGATGTTCTCCGCCTTCAGCGCGGGCAGCTGCTCCAGACATTTTTCGCGGTAGCGCGCGTTCGTGGAGATAAAGATCTGCTCCGGCGGAAGCACGCGCGCCACGCGATCCCACGTGCGTTGCAGCAGCGAACGTCCTTCGAAGAGCCGCAGGAACTGCTTCGGATTTTCGTCGCTGCTCAGTGGCCAGAGCCGGGTTCCCGCGCCGCCCGCCAGAATGAGCGCCGCACGCGTCAAGAAGCCACCTCCGGCACCAGCGCGGTGTTGGTTTTTTCGGCGGCGCTCTCCGGAACCGTTGCACCACCCGGCTTGCGCGCGACGGCGATCAAGCTCAGTCCCGTGGACGGATTCGCACCATCGAATGCGCGAATGAGCGGCACGAGCCGGTCGAAGATCTTCGACTGCGCGGCCGGAAGCGCGGTGCGACGCAACACCTTCGCGTTGAGCCACCACGCCGCGCGCGCGGCGCGATTCTGATACGTCACCATCTCCAGCTCGAATCCGGCCGCGCGCAGTTTGTCCGCCAGCTCTTCTTTTTCGTAGCGGCGGCGGTGACCGATCCCTTCATCCATCGAGCCGTACAACTCGCGTCCGGCCGGAACGAACACGAGAATGCGCCCGCCCGGCTGCAGCAGCGCGAACGCGCGACGCAACGCGCCAACGTCGTCTGCCGCCTGCTCGAGCACGTTGATGCAGGTGATGGTGTCGAAGCGGTAAGGCGCGAGTGCGAGTGCGTCGTCCGATTCGAGATCGCAGCGCTCCACGACGATGCCCGGCCGCCGGCGAAAGTAGTTGCGCAGGCGATCGAGATACGCCGTTTCCTTGTCCGTGGCCACGATCAATTCGCGCCCGTATAGGAAGCGCGTCATGGTGCCGCTGCCGGCGCCGACTTCCAGCACACGCTGCCCGGCGAATGGCTGCAGCCGATCCCACACCCAGCGGTTGTAGCGCTTGAGACGACTGCGCCGCCGCAGCGACGGATAGTTGCGCGGCTCGCTGGCTGTGTCGTCGAAGAGGCCGTATTTGAGAATCGTCCAGAGCGCGCTGAAGCCATCGCGCCAGTTGATCTTTTTCCCTTCCCAGTAATCGCGTCCGTAGTACGAGATCGGCACTTCGTAGATGCGATAGCCGCGCTTCGCGACCTTCGCCGTCAATTCGGGCTCGATGCCGAAACGATTCGACTCCAGCTTGATCGACTGAATGACCTCGCGGCGGAAGACTTTGTAGCAAGTCTCCATATCCGTGAGGTCGAGGTTCGTGACCATGTTGGAGAGGAAGGTGAGGAATGTGTTCCCCATGCGGTGCCAGAAGAGCATCACGCGCCGCGGATAGCCTTCGAAGCGCGAGCCGAAGACGACGTCCGCGTGGCCGTCGACGATGGGCTGAATGAGCTTCGGATATTCGTCGGGGTCGTATTCGAGATCTGCGTCCTGGATCAGCACGATCTGGCCGCGCGCTTCGGCGATGCCGCGGCGGATGGCGGCGCCTTTGCCCTGATTCTCCGGCTGCAGCAATTGGCGAATTTCGCCGTGTTGACGCGCCAGTTCCGCCACCACGCCGCGCGAGCCGTCGGTGGACTGGTCGTCCACGACGATCACTTCCTTGTCGATGGGAACGGCCAGCACGCGCCGCAACAGCTCCGCCACCGTCGCCCGCTCGTTGTAGCAGGGGACGATGACGCTGAGCAGGGGAGCGGCGGTGTCAGTCATCCGTGGCGCGCAATGGTAACGAAAGAGTGGGAACCAAACATTGAACTCTGCACGGTCACCGCCGATCATGCCGCACAACACATGCCTCACGCAGCAAACGAGCTCCTGCGCAAATCTCTGCACATTGCCTTCGGCGTTTTCGCCTTCGCGCTGAAGTGGCTGCCGTGGTGGGCCGCGGCGCTGGTGGCGCTGGGGGCGATTCTCGGCAACCGCCTCGTCCTGCACCGCGTGGTCGGCCGCAACGTGTCGCGCCATGAACGCGGCTACGACGTTGGGATCATTCTCTATCCCGTTTCCGTGCTGCTGCTCATTCTCGTTTTCCGCCATCACCTGCACTATGCCGCGATCGGCTGGGCGCTGCTGGCCTTCGGCGACGGCATCGCTACGATCGCCGGCAAATCGCTGCGCATCGGCGCGCTGCCGTGGAATCGCGACAAGAGCTGGGGCGGCTTTCTGTCGTTCCTGATCTTCGGCTACGCCTTCGCGCTCGCCGCTGGCTATTGGATGGGTTACGCGCATCCGGTCGTGATCGCCATCGCCACGCTCGCCGCGGCCATCGCCGAATCGCTGCCGCTGGGCGTCGACGACAATCTCACCGTTCCTTTCGCCGCGGCGGTGGCGCTGATCGTGGCGGGCATTCCGGTGGTCTTCCCGTACGCCGTCTGGCCCGATACGCCGCTCTGGCTGGGCATCAACGCTGCGCTGGCGCTGATCGGCTACTTTGCGCGCAGCGTGACCATGTCCGGCGCGCTGGGTGGCTGGGTTCTCGGCGCGATCCTGATTCTCGGCGCCGGCTGGCCGCTCTACGTCGCGCTCCTCGTCTTCTTCATCCTCGGCACCGCCACCACGAAACTCGGCTACGCGCGCAAAGCGCGATTAGGTCTGGCGCAGGAAAAGGGAGGACGGCGCGGCTTCAGCCACGCGTTCTCCAACGTGGGCGTCGCGGCGATCTGCGCGATTGCGGTGTCGCGTATCGCGCGCACGCGCCAGAGCGGCCTCACCGAAACGGAGCTCATCCCGCTCTTCATGGGCATCGCTTCGCTCGCCACCGCCGCTGCGGATACCACTGCATCGGAAATCGGCCAGCTCTTCGGCCGTCGCGCGTTTCTGCCGCTCACGCTGAAGCGCGTGCCGGTCGGTACGGAAGGCGCGATTTCAGTGGAAGGAACGCTCGCCGGCGTAGTCGCTGGTTTCACCGTCGCGGCGGCGGGCGTGCTCGCCACCTCGCATCTCTTCGAACACGTGCTGCACTTTTCGTGGCGTCTGGTCGGCCTGCTCACGCTCTGCGCGTTCGCCGGCTCGTATCTCGAGAGCATCGCCGGCAGCTGGAACCGTCGACACGACAGTCGCGTGCCGAACGGCGTTTTGAACTTCTTCAACACCGCCGCCGGCGCGATTCTCTTCTACGCACTCTCCTCGCTCTGAAACAGAAACGCCGCCCGAAGGCGGCGTTTCGAAAAAGAAGCGGGAGCTGTTCTTATTGCGGAGCGATCGGCGTCAGACCGGCGCCGTTGTTGCCGGTGTTGCCGGCGATGAAGTTCGTGTTGGTGAACGTGTTGATCGTGCCGCCACCGAAGTCGAGACCATTGACCGTGCTGCCAGTGATCGTGACCTGAGCGAGACGAATCGTGCCGCCGGCGGTGGCGCGAACGCCCGTGCCGTTGTTCGAGAAGTCGCTCTGCGAGATCGTGGCCGTCGCCGTACCGGCAGACGCGCCGGCGCCGATGCCGAACGTGTTGCCGCTGACGTTCGAGCGGGTGATGGTCGCCTTCCCGCCGTTGGACAGGAAGATGCCGAACGAGTTGCTGAGGTTGTTGCC
Organism: Thermoanaerobaculia bacterium; assembly: GCA_035688915.1. Taxonomy (GTDB): domain Bacteria; phylum Acidobacteriota; class Thermoanaerobaculia; order Gp7-AA8; family Gp7-AA8; genus DASSMK01. The sequence continues at coordinate 12,744 of DASSMK010000183.1, read as the reverse complement.
CCAGATCGTGCAGCGATCGCACGTGAGCGTGTTGGCCGCCGTGGCGCCGCCCGAAGGCAGCAGACGGATACCGACCGTCGTCACGTTCGCACCCGACTGAATCGAGTTGTGGATGCGCGTGTTCGACACCGTCAGCGCGCCGGCGGTGGTGCGCTCGTCGAGGATGCCGACGTTCGAATAGTTGTAGATGTCGCAGTTCGAGACGCTCACGTGAGCGGCCGCGATGATGCGCACACCGTTGATGCCCGGCGAGGTCGGGGTGCCGCCATTCAGGCTGAGATTCACCAGATTGACGATGATGCCCGAGCCGTTCACGATCACGCCGTTCGTGCCGGAGAAGAGGATCGAGGCCAGCGTGCCTTCGCCGTTCAGCGTGATCGACTTGGTGATGTTCACCGCGCCGAACCCGCCCGGATCGAGGACGCTGATCTCACCGCCAGCGGCGGTCTTGCTGATCGCACCGGCGAATGTCTTGCACGGTGCGGTACGGCTGCACGGGTTCGCGTCGTCACCGACTCCCGACACCCATGTGCGTGTGGCCTGAGCGAAGATCGCCGGCGTGATGAGCAAACAGACGGCGACCACTACTGCGAAACGAAACCTTTGCATGACGATGCCCTCCTTGAGGAAACTCGAAACTCCATACCGAGCACGGGACCTGACGTGCGACCTGAACGGATTTTTTCAGTTATGCAGGCATTCTCCCGAAAGTGACGCGTAAAAGCAACGCCTGCGATGCGACCGATTGACTGAAAAAGTAACATAGCGCGCCCATGTCACGCAGCAGTCTCCGAAATATCGTCATCGTCGGCCGTCCCAACGTCGGCAAATCGACTCTCTTCAACCGCCTGGCCGGCAAGCGCCGCGCTCTCACCCACGACATGCCCGGCATGACGCGGGACCGCCTCTCGGACGTCGTCTCTCTCGACGACGGCCGGCGCTACATGCTCACGGATACGGGCGGATTGGAGTACGGCGAGTCGCCCATGTCTGCGTTTGCCGATGAGATCCGCGCGCAGGCGCGCCGCGCGCTCGAAGACGCCGATTTCATCCTTTTCGTCGTCGACGGCGCAGCCGGTCTACTCGCTGAAGATCGCGAGATCGCCACCGACCTCCGGCCCGAAGCGGCGAAGACGGTGCTCGTCGTCAACAAAGTCGATCGCAAAGACGCCGAAGAAAGCGTCCCGGAGTTCTGGGAGCTCGGCTTCGACCGGATCTTTCCCATCTCCGCGGAGCACGGCGGCGAAGGTCTCGACGAGCTGTTCGACGCCATCGGCGAAGTCGTGCCGCCGCAGCCGGATCACGAAGAAGACAACGAGAACGCGCCGATCCGCGTGGCCATCATCGGCCGCCCCAACGTCGGCAAGTCGTCGCTGCTGAACCGCCTCTCGCACGAAGAACGCGCCGTCGTTTCGCCGATCTCCGGCACCACGCGCGACGCCATCGACTCCGAGATCCGCCGCAACGGCAAGCCGTACACGATCATCGACACGGCCGGCATCCGCCGCAAAGGGAAGACGACCGACGAAGCGGAGAAGCTGTCCGTCATCTCCGCGCGCAAAGCCATCGAGCGCTGCGAGATCGCGCTGGTGATGATCGACGCCACCGACGGCGTCACCGCGCAGGACGCGACCGTCGCCGGTTACGCGGAAGATGCCGGCCGCGCCGCAATGATCCTCGTCAATAAATGGGACGCCGAAGAGCACGCGCAGGACGACTCCAAGAAGTTCGAAGAGCAGGTGCGCTTCAAGCTGAAGTTCCTCTCGTACGCGCCGCTGGAGTTCATCTCCGCCAAAACCGGCCGCCGCGTGGAGAAGGTGTTCCCGAAAATCGACTCAATCGTCGCCTCCTATCGGCAGAAGTTCCGCACTTCCGAGCTGAACACGATTCTCGAGCGCGCCGTGACGGCCCATCAGCCGCCCGCCGTTCGCGGCCGTCCGCGCCGCTTCTATTACGTGACGCAGCTGAAATCAGGCCCGCCCACGTTCGCGCTGTTCTCGAATGTCGATGAGCCTCTCCACTTCTCCTACCGCCGTTTCCTCGAAAACCAGTTCCGCGACGCCCTCGGCCTCATCGGCTGTCCCATCCACTTCGTGATCCGCGCGCGAAAGGGAATGAAGCGCGAAGAACGCTGACGGCACGCAAGTAGAATCCTCGGCAACGAGAACCTGTTGAAGGATGGCGATGAAACCTCCTGAGGTCGTGCAGCTCACTCCAGGGAAACGAGTCCTCTTCCTCACCAAAGATCCCGAGCTCATCCGCAAGCAGCTGACCGGCGAGCTCGACCTGCAGATGAAGGATCTGCGCGTCGAAGATCTCCTCGACGACATCAACACCGACGCCATGACGCCGGCGTGGGTTTGCTTCGATCACAAGCCGGAGGACATCGCGCGCAATGCGTACGCCGGGCTGATCGTGAACGGCGAGCGGCTCTTTCCGCCGGACGCGCTGCGCAACGGCAACTTCGAAGTGATCGTCAGCGGCTATCGCAAAGGTGTGGGCAGCTCGCGCGAAACGGCCACGCAATGCGAAGTCTTCAGCGGCATTCGCATCGCCGTGGCGGTTTCGTTCGCGCCAATCCACGCCGGCAACAACATCAATCAGGGACTGCTGATGGCCGATCACGATATGCTGATCCGGCTGCAGGCGGGCCACGACGTGCCGCTGCGCGAGTTCTACGAAGACTACGATCCGATCACGCAGCTGATCATCCAGTGGGGCGGGCTGTTCCCGTTCTCGAAAGCGGTGGCGCGCGGCGACGTGCAGCTGCCGGTGCCGCAGAACGCGCCGCGGCCGATGACGATGGGGGAGAAGATCCTCGCGCGTCACATGCGCGGCGTGGCGGACGACGCGCGCTACGTGAAACCGGGCGACGCAGTCGTGGTCGACGTGGACGGCGGCTACACGCACGAGTTCACGACGGCGCAGGTGCACTACTTCCTCGAGCAGGAGTACGGCGCCGATTACGAGATCACGAACCCGAACAAGTTCGCCGTCTTCGAAGATCACCTCATCTACGCGGATGAAGTGGCCAAGATGCGGCCGTTCATGGACAAGATCCAGACGCTGCGCGACATGCAGCGCGAATATCAGCGCCACACCGGCTGCCGCGATTTTTCGGCGACGGACAAAGTGTCGCCGGGCATCTGCCACGAGGTGGCGCGCGAATTCATCATCGATCCGGGCGATTTCATCCAGGCCACCGACAGCCACACTTGCATGGGCGGCGTGAACAACGCGCTGGCGTGGGGCGTCGGCGCGACGGAGTACGCGAACCTCGTTTACTCCGGCTTCACGACCGTCGAGGTTTCGGAATCGATTCGCTTCGAGCTGACGGGCACGCTGAAACCGAACGTCACTGCGAAAGACGTGATGCTGCACATCCTGCTGCAGTACGCGAAGCCGCAGCTGACGCTCGATCGCATCATGGAGTTCACCGGCCCCGGGCTGCGCTCGCTGTCACTCGACGAGCGCGCCACGCTGGCGAACATGGCCACCGAATGTGCTGCGCGCACGGCCATCATCGAAGCGGATGAGCGCACGTTCGAATGGATCGCCGCGATGCGACCGGATGTCGACGTGGCTGCGCTGCGCGCACGTGCCGTCTCACCCGATTCCGGCGCCGAATACGCGGGCGGTGTGCATACGATCGACCTTTCGCAGATCGAGCCGATGGTCGCGCATCCCGGCGATCCCGATCACGGCATCCCGTCCGATCCGACCAACGGCGCGAACATCAGCGACATCGGCGACGTGAAGATCGACATCGCCTACGCCGGCTCCTGCACCGCGGGCAAGATCGACGACTTCCTCTTCTACCACCAGGTGGCGAAGGAAGCGGTGGACAGCGGCCTGCGCGTCGCGGAAGGCGTCACGTTCTTCGTGCAGTTCGGCTCCCAGGCCGTCGAAAAATTCGCGCGCGACAATGGTCTGGTCGACACCTTCGAACGCGCCGGCGCAAAAGTGCTCAACCCCGGCTGCGGCGCCTGCATCGGCTGCGGCCCCGGCGTCTCGGACGAATCCGACCAGGTGACCGTGAGCGCGATCAACCGCAACTACAAAGGCCGCAGCGGTCCGGGCAAGCTCTGGCTCGCGTCGCCGCTGACCGTCGCCGCATCGGCGTTCACCGGAAGGATCACGGAGTACACGCCGGGCATGTTCGCGAAGAAGAAGGCGCTGGTGACGGCGTAGTCACCAGATGGTCGCGACGAGCGCGGAGCCGGTGATCCGCCCGTCCTTTGTGACGAGCGAGGTGCCGTGTTCCAGCGCCGTAGCCACAATGAGGCGGTCGGCGGGATCGCGGATGACGTCCGGCAGTCGTGACGCGCGGACGGCAACTTCGACGCTCAGCGGGAGCACCGTCACATTTTCTGTGGCCGTTGCGCTGTGAAGCCACTGGGCAACATCGCCGCGAATCGTGATGCGTCCGCGCTGATGCAGAAGCGCAACTTCCCAGCAGGTGATCGCCGCGATGCCGATCTTGTCGGCCTCCACGAGCGCCGTCAGCGCGTCGTGCGAAAGCTGTCGCGGATTGTTCATCCACCAGATGAACGCGTGCGTATCGGCAACGATCACTTCATTGCATCCCACTCGTTTTCGAGTGGAGCGACGATGTCGCCGTTCTCGACGACCGTACCGAACAACGCGCCGTGCGGCACGCGTTTCGACGCGCCGTGTTCCGGGGTGATCCGCGCGACAACTTTCCCTGCGTCCGTGACGAGCATGTCTTCGCCGCTGGACACCACCGCCGCGAGCACATCGTTCGCGTGCTCGATGAAGTCCGTCGTGGAAATCGTCTTCATACCGTCAGTGTAACTCCGCCCCGCCGCCTCACAATCCCCGCCAAATCCGCTGCGAATCGCATCGCATCCGCAGGCGTGAGGGTGGCGGTCGTGACGCGTATGGCGGGCGGCGTCGCGATGCGGTAGCGCTCTCCGGCTTTCACCGCCCAGCCCGCCGCCATCAGCGACTGCACCACCGCCGCTTCTTCGGCCACCGGGATCCAGACGTTCAGGCCGGACGCGCCGTGTGAGGCGATGCCGTGTTGCGCGAGCGCAGCGATCAGCGCGTCGCGTCGCGCGGTGTATGTGCGCGACGCTCGGGCGAGGTGGGTGGCGGTCTTGCGATCGCGCCAGAGCGCCACGACGAGGTTCTGGAGGATGTGGCTCACCCAGCGGATGCCGAGGCGTTGGCGGCCGTCGACGCGGGCGTGGGTGTGGGCGTCGGAGGCCATCACCGCCAGGCGCAGATCGGGGCCGAGTGACTTCGACACCGAGCGCACCACCGCCCAGCGTGCGCGCGTGCGATCGATCAGCGACACGTACGGAGTGCCGGCGATCGGGCCGGCGTGATCGTCTTCGATCACGAGCAGCTCGGGAAACGCCGTCAGCGCAGCGCGCAACTCGCGCGCGCGGCGAGGGGAGAACGCTGCGCCCGTGGGATTCTGCGCGCGCGGGGTGACGATCAACGCCTGCGCGTTTTTCGCCGCACGGCGCAATGGCTGCGCGAGCACACCCTCGTCGTCGACCGGCACCGGCACCGCGATGAGCGACAGCGCGTTCAGCAGATCGAGGATCCCGGTGAACGCCGGATCTTCGACCAGCACGCGATCGCCGGGGCGGAGATGCTCGCGCAGCACGCGCTCGATGCCATCCAGCGCGCCGCCCACCACCGCCACGTACTCTGCGCGGATGCCGTCGGCTTCGAACTGCTCGCGAGCCAGCGCCATCAGCTCCGGCTCGTTCAGATAGTCGCCGTACAGCCGCTGCTCGGTCTTCAGCGAGGGGAGAGGCGGCAGCAGCGCCGGATCGGGATTCCCTGCCGCCAGATTCACCACACCGTCGGGAATGGCTGCGTCGGGCGGAAGGGAAACCGGGGCCGCCGGACGAACACGCGTGCCGCGCCGTCCTTCGCTCACCAGCAAACCGCGGGACTGCAATTGCCGGTAGACCGAAGCGACCGTCGCCGGCGCCACCTGCAACTGTTCCGCGAGCGCACGCACCGGCGGCAGCAGCGCGCCCGCGGCGATGCGTCCGCCGGCTACCGCCTCCTCGATCGAGCGGGCGATGTTGACGGAGCTCGTCCCATGAATGTACTTTTGTACTGTCACAGCGCATAGATTGTACTAGTACAAACAAAGGAAACGCAACGGATGCAAACCGAACGCACCACCGTCCACCGCCTCGCCAAGCGCGCCAACTACGACCGCGAGACCATCCACGCCATCGTCGACGAGGCGCTGATCTGCCACGTCGGTTTCGTCGTGAACGGCGCGCCGGCCGTGATTCCCACAATTCATTGGCGCGACGGCGACACGCTCTACGTGCACGGCTCCGTCGCCAGCCGCATGCTCCGCACGCTCAAGGAAGGCGTCGACGTCTGCGTCACCATCACGCTCCTCGACGGCCTCGTCCTGGCGCGCTCTGCCTTCCATCACTCCATGAATTACCGTTCCGTCGTCGTTTACGGCAAAGCGCGCGAAGTCACCGATCGCGAAGAGAAGCTCCGCGCACTCGATACGTTGGTTGAGCACGTGATGCGCGGCCGCGCCGCCGTGGTTCGCGCGCCGAACGAATCGGAGCTGCGCGTTACCTCCGTGCTCGCGCTGCCGCTCGAAGAAGCGTCCGCCAAGATCCGCACCGGCGGACCGATCGATGATGAAGAGGATTACGCGCTGCCGGTCTGGGCCGGTGTGCTGCCGATGCGACTCACGCCGCAGCCGCCGATTGCCGACGCCGGCGTCACCGCCGAAGTGCCGGAGAACGTCGCCCGCTACGCCCGCGCTTAACGCGAACCGGCTACCGCGACCACGGCGGCACGACGCCGTTCATCCGCGCATACGCGACGGATTGGCCGAGGTGCTCGTGAAGGTGGCTGAGGATCGTGACGAGCACGCCGCGTTCGGTGGTCTGCGTGCCGAACAACTTCACGGCCTTCTCCAACTCCGCGTCGGAAAGCGACGAGACGCTCGCGCGGAGAAAGTCGAACGACTTCTTCATCTCCACCAGCACGTCCGCCTTCGCCGTCACTTCCTTTTCGAGATCGCGTGTCGCGGGCGGTTTGACGCCGAGAAACGAGGTGAGAAAGTAGTTGCCGCCGGCGACGTGCATGTACACCTCGCTGATCGAGCGCACTCCGGGCGCCGGACGCCACGAATACTTTTCGGCCGGGACGCTCTGCGCGAGATCGGTCAGCTTCTCCTGCACCTCGTCGAGGTTCGCCAGGAACTCCCCACGGAAACCAGTGAGCTTCTTCGCACTCTGCGGCTTCGCGGCGTTCTGCGCGAATGCCATCACAGGCAGCAACAGAGCGAGCACACCAACGGCCAGTCGGATCTTGATCATATTGTTCATACGGTCGGTTGCGGAAGCTGTTGAACGGGCGAGCAGGCGCTCGCTCGCCGGAGCGTAGCACAGCGAATCGTGACGTTTGGTGTCGTAGCCGTTACGACGGCCGGCGCTCTCCGCCGTTACGTTCCCGGCGGGTAGAACACGATCAGGTACTGGCCCGCGCAGCAGCTCTGCTTGGTGCGCTTCATCGTCGCCACGATGCGCGTGCCGCCGATCACGTCGATCGTTCCGTTGTCGGTCCCGTCGCACGGCGTGGCATTGCTCACCAGCGTCGCGGTGCGCGTGGACATGTTCAGCGTCATGTTGAAATGCTGTCCCTTCGCGCGCTGCGCTTCGCTCGCAACGTCTGCCGTGAGCGTGCAGCTCGATGCGCTTTGCGTCACGATCGTCGTGTCCGACGTCAGCGGCGAGCACGCAGAGCTCGTCGTGAAGCGCATTTCCCCGTTCCAGATAGGGTTGCACGCGAATGGTTCGGTGGGATTTTCGCCGCCTCCGCCGTTGCAGGAAGCGAGCAGAACGAAAGCGAACAGCAGGCCGACGGTGCGCTCTCTCATGAGCTTCGCAGGTTAGCATGGTCATGCTGGCGCGACTTCGTTAGAATCCGCCGCCTGGCCTGATGCAGGGGGATTGGCCCTTTCCATCCGGGATGCGCGCGCGAGCGCGCCGAGCCACGACCCGCGGCCAATCCGAACGAAACTCGAGGAGCTTCCACGCATGGACTTCCGTCTGACCGACGAACAGTTGCAGATTCAGCAGATGGTGAAGGATTTCGCGGAGAGCGAGATCAAGCCGCACGTCTCCGAATGGGATGAAGCACAGCACTTTCCCGTCGAGGTGTTCCGGAAGGCGGGCGAGCTCGGCATGCTCGGCGCGATCTTCCCCGAGGAGTATGGCGGGGCGGGGCTGTCGTACATCGATTACGTGAACATCGTCGAAGAGCTCGGCGCCGTCGAGAGCGGTTTCGCGCTCAGCGTCGCCGCGCACAACTCGCTCTGCAGTGGCCACATCTATCTGGCCGGCAACGAAGAGCAGAAGAAGCAGTGGATGCCGAAGCTCACCAGCGGCGAATGGATCGGCGCGTGGGGACTCACCGAGCCCGGGTCCGGCAGCGACGCTTCCGGCATGCGCACCACCGCCGTGAAAGACGGCAACGAGTGGGTGCTGAACGGCACGAAGAACTTCATCACCAACGCCACCTACGCGAACATCGCCGTCGTGCTCGCGGTCACCGATCGCAACGATCAGAAGCACGGCATCACCGCCTTCGCCGTCGAGATGGATCGCAAAGGGATCCGTCCCGGCAAGAAGGAGAACAAGCTCGGCATGCGCGTTTCCGACACCGCCGAGCTGGTGATGGAAGATTGCCGCGTGCCCGCTGAGAACATGCTCGGCAAGCTGGGTTACGGCTTCATCGACTCGATGAAGATCCTCGACGGCGGCCGCATCTCCATCGCCGCCCTCTCCCTCGGCGTCGCCCGCGGCGCGTACGACGCAGCGCGCGAATACGCGAAGCAGCGCCAGGCCTTCGGCAAACCGATCGCCGAGTTCCAGGCCATTCAATTCATGCTGGCCGACATGGCCATGGAGATCGACGCCGCGCGGCTGCTGACGTATCGCGCCGCGACGATGAAGGATCAGGGCGAGCGCGTCACGCAGTTCTCCGCGATGGCCAAGCTCTACGCTTCGGAAGTGGCGGTGCGCGCGACGGAAAAGGGCGTGCAGATCTTCGGCGGCTACGGCTTCATCAAAGAGTTCCCCGCGGAAAAGTATTACCGCGACGTGAAGCTCTGCACGATCGGCGAAGGCACGAGCGAGATCCAGCGCATGGTCATCGCGCGCAACCTCCTCGGTCTGAAGTAGACGAAGAAGCGGTTCGGCTGAAGCTCACACGCATGGATCTCAACGCGCTCATCGAAGGCGTCGTCTCCGGCCGCACGCGCGCGCTGGCGCAGGCGATCTCGCTCGTCGAGTCGCATGACCCACGCGCGGCGCGGCTGCTGGCCGACGTCTATCCGGCCACCGGACGCGCGCGCATCCTCGGCATCACCGGTTCGCCCGGCGCGGGCAAATCGACGCTCGTCGCGGCGATGGCCAAGCACTATCGCAAGCAAAACCTGCGCGTCGGTATCGTGGCCGTCGATCCCACGTCGCCCTTCACCGGCGGCGCGATTCTCGGCGACCGCATCCGCATGTCCGAGCTCTACACCGACCGCGGCGTCTTCATTCGTTCGATGGCCACGCGCGGCTTTCTCGGCGGCCTCGCCAAAGCGACAAATGATGTGGTGGACATTCTCGACGCGGCGCAGTTCGACGTCGTGCTCGTCGAGACGGTCGGCGTCGGCCAGGACGAAGTGGAAGTCGTGCGCACCGTGCAGACCAATCTGGTCGTGCTCGTTCCCGGCATGGGCGATGACATTCAAGCCATCAAGGCCGGCATCATGGAAATCGGCGACGTCTTCGTCGTCAACAAAGCCGATCGCCCCGGTGCCGACAAGACCGTCACCGAAGTGACGATGATGATGTCGCTCGTCGAAGAGCATGGCGATTGGGTTCCGCCCATCGTGAAGACGGTCGCTTCGAAGACGCAAGGCATCGAAGAGCTCGACGCCGCGATCGTCAAACACTTCGAATATCTCGACGCCTCGGGTGAGCTCGACCGCCGCAATCGCGAGCGCGTGCGCATCCGCATCGAGACGCAGCTCAAGGAGCGCTTCATGGAGCGCCTCATCGGCGGCACCATCGCGCGCGCCGAATACGAAGAGCTGCTCGACGACGTGCTGCGGAAGAAAAACAATCCGCACGATGCCGCGGAGTCGGTGCTTGATCGCGTGACGTTTTAGGCCGCGCGCCGCCCGGGGGGGTAGGCTCACAGGCTCACAGGCTCAAAGGCTCACAGCAGCACGCGCTGCGCGAGCTTGCGCCGTTTTGCGCCTGTGGCATGTGCGTGATCGCGCAGGTTCCGCGGGATTGGCTACTTTGAGCCTATGAGCCTGTGAGCCTTTGAGCCTCGGGCGCGCCGCAGGCGCGCCCGTAGCTTACAATCCGCGCCGCATGAAACTCTCCCGTGACTGGCTGAACGACTACGTCGACCTGGCGGATCTCTCGGACGAGCAGCTCGCCCAGCGATTCACCGAGATCGGCCACGCCGTCGATTCGGTCGAGCGCCACGGCGACGACACCGTTTACGACCTCGAATTCACCGCCAACCGCGTCGACGCCATGTCGCATCTCGGCATGGCCCGCGAGCTCGCCGCCGCACTCGGACGCGAATTGCGCAACGCACCGCCGGAGCCCACGCAAACGCGCCCCGACGGGCCGGTGCCGATCCGCATCGATGCGCCCGAAATGTGCCGCCGCTTCTCCGCTCTGGTGATTCGCGGCGTCTCCATCAAGCCGTCGCCCGAAAAGATGCAGCGCCGCCTGGAAGCGGTCGGTCTGCGTCCGATCAACAACGTCGTCGACGTCACGAACTACGTGATGATGGCGCTCGGTCATCCGATGCACGCCTACGATCTGCATCGCCTCAGCGGCCCCGCCATCATCGTCCGCGCAGGAAACGCCGGCGAAAAGATGCGCACGCTCGACAACGAAGTGCGCGCCATCGATCGCGACACCGTCGTCATCGCCGACGCGCAGAAAGCCGTCGGCCTCGGCGGCATCATGGGCGGCTTCGAAAGCGAGATCACCGAGTCGACGAAAGACGTGCTGCTCGAATGCGCGTGGTTCACTCCCGCCATCATCCGCCGCACCGCGCGACGCCTCGGCCTCAAGACCGACGCGTCGTATCGCTTCGAGCGCGGCGCCGATCCGAATGACACACTCGCCACGATCGAAACCGCCGCGCAGCTCATCGTCGAAACCGCCGGCGGCACGCGTGAAGGTGACATCACGGACGTCGTCGCGGTGGAGACGCAACCGAAACAGATCGTGTTGCGCAGCGCGAAGTTGCGCGCGGCTTCGGAAGGCGTCGCGAGCATCGCGTACGCGCAGGAGCTGTTCCGCCGCCTCGGCTTCGGCGCGCAGCTCGATGGCGAAGATCTGCGCGTGACGGTGCCGACGTGGCGCGGCGACATCTTCGAAGAGATGGACCTGATCGAAGAAGTGCTCCGCTTCTTCGGCTACAACAACGTGCCCGCGTATCTGCCGCGCCTCACCACCGGCGACACGCGGCCGTACGTCATCGGCACGATTGAAGATGAAGTGCGGCGCATTCTGGTCGGCTGCGGATTGACCGAGGCGGTGACGTACTCGTTCATCAACCCGGCGTGGAATCCGTTCTTCTCCGACGAGCGCGCCATCGCCATCACGAACGCGCTCAACGAGAACATTGCCTCGATGCGCGTTTCGATTCTTCCGGGCTTGCTCGAGACGGTGGTCTACAACCGCTCGTACGGCACGCGCGACGGCGCGCTGTTCGAGGTCGGACGCACGTATCACCGCGAGGGCGATAGCGTGCGCGAGCAGCATCGCGCGGCAATCGTCATGTACGGCTCGATCGGCTCGCATTGGGGCGATCAGAAGCGGCCCGTCGATTTCTTCGACATCAAAGGCGTGATCGAAGCGATCGCGCAGAAGCTGCACGTGCCGCTTACGTTCGAAGTGGGCGAGGACGCGTGGCTGCGCAAAGGAAAGCGCGCGGTGGCGAAGCATGGTGACCGCGTGATCGCGCGCGCCGGTTTTCTCTCCAGCGAAGTGCTGCAGCAGTTCGACATCAAAGGCGACGTCGCCGCGGCCGAGATCGATCTCGGCGCGCTGCTCGCGTCGCGCACCGATTGGAAGATGGAACCGATTGCGCGTTTCCCGGGCGTGCCGATGATCCTGGCGATCACGCACGGCCGCGATGTGGAGTACCAGCGCGTGATCGACACGATTCGCACGCTCGACGTGCCGTATCTGCACGAAGTCGGGCTGCGCGACCGTTACGTCCCCGAGGGGGACGACACGGTGAAAACGACCCTCGGCATGTGGTATCAGGCATTCGACCGTTCGCTCACGCAGGATGAAGTCGCGCAGGCGCATCAGCAGCTTGCCGCGCGCGTGGGCGAGCTCCTCCCGGTGAAAGTGATTTCATGAAGAAGACCCGCGAAAACAACGACAACAACGACAACGGCAACACCGAACCGATGGAAGAAAACGAAATCCTGGCGCGGCTCTCCGAGCGCGTCGAAAAGGCTGTGGCCACGATTCAGGAGCTGCGCCGCGATCGCGATCAGCTGCGCGCGCGCGTCGACGAGCTGGAAGGACGGCTCAAGGATTCGGACGAGACGTCCACGCGTCTCGGATCGTTGGAGGAAGAGCACGAGCGCTTCCGCCGCGAGCGTGGCGAAATCCGCAACCGCATCGAGACGATTCTCTCCAGCCTCGAAGCGCTGGAGACGAGCGCAGACTAGCGCTG
>DASSMK010000182.1:0-9192 GCA_035688915.1 Thermoanaerobaculia bacterium | reverse complement strand
GGCGTTCCTTCGATCAGCACCTGGCCGAACAGCTCTTGCACATCGCCGCGCGAATCGGGTGCGATGAGATCGATGAACGGCCGTCCGATCCACTCCGCACACGTCCAGCCGGTGATCGTCTCGAACGCGCGGTTGAGTGACGTGAAGCGGCCGTCGGCGGAGATGCCGAAGATGATTTCGGATGCGCCTTCGACGACAGAGCGATAGCGCTCCTCCGATTCTTCCATTTCGCGGCGCACGCGCTGCCGTTCGGACGTTTCGGCGATCGTGTTCGCCAGCGACTGCGCGAACTGCACGTCGGCCGGCGTGAAGTGATGCCGCTTGCGCGTGAACGCTGCCAGCACTCCGAGCACGCGCTCGGGCGTGGCGACGGGAACGCAGATGCCGTTGGGCGCGCCTTCGCTGCCGGCCACGATCAGCTGCGGCTCGCCGTTTTTGGCGCAGAGGGCGACGTGATCGCGCAATGCCGGCGCGTCGTTGCAGTCGCCCCAGCAGCTCTTCGGCTGGTAGGAACCGTTCACTTCGCAGATGAAGGCATAGTCGATGGAGAGTCCGCTGCGCAGCAGGTCGCACGCGCGCTCGAGCGTCTCGCGATCGACGCGTTTCGTGGCGATGCGGCCGAGCTCCGCGATCGCGCTCTGCTGCGCGGCGCGGACGCGCAGCTCGACTTCCGCGCGCGTCCGTTCGATGGCCTGGCCGAGCACCGTGGCGACGGCGCGCAGGAAGTCGACCTCATTGCTCGTGAAGCTGCGCGGATGCGGCGCGTAGACGCCGAGAATGCCCCACGCTTCGCTGCCGCTGGCGATCGGCACGAGCGCGGCACTGACGGCCGCGTGGCTGAGAACGCAAGGTGGCGTGGTGAAACGCGTCTCGCGTGACACGTCGTCGACGATCACGGGCGTGCCGCGCTCCATCACGAATGCGGCGTGCGACGTTTCGTCGCCGAACGGCCGATCGAGCTCCGCAGCGTCCCAGCCGGTGCCGGCGACGCGGACGAATTTCTCGCCCTGTTTCCCGCGGATGATTTCGCAGAGATCGAGATCGAGCACTTCGCTCGCGGCGGCCGCGGCGTGCTCGAAGAGCGCGCGCAACGGGGCGCCGCTCAGCGCGATCTGGCCGAGGTTGGCGACGGCGGACTGCTGCACGGTGCGGCGGCGCAGCTCTTCCTGGATGTGCTTCGTTTCGGTGATGTCCTGCGAAATGCCGATCGACTTCACGCGGCCGTCCGGAGAGGTGACGAAGCGCGAGCGGACGTAAAGCGCCTTGATGGTGCCGTCGGGCAGCACGATGCGATGGTCGGTTTCGAACGGCAGCAGCGAGGCGACGGCGCGTTCGTGAATGGCGCGCAGGCGGTCTCGGTCGTCGGGATGCGCCATCGCAATGGCGCCGCCTTCCGGAAGTTGCTGTCCGGGCGGCAGGCCGTAGATGCGCGCCATCTGATCCGACCAGATGCGCGAGCCGCTGGCCATGTCGTACTCCCAGCTGCCCATCTTGGCGAGGTCCTGCGCTTCCGCCAGCTGCTCTTTGTGGCGCAGCAGATCTTCCGCGGCGCGGATCCGTTCGGTGATGTCGGTGGAGACGCTCACGACGCCGCTGATGCCGCGCGCGCCGGTGAGCGGCGTGTGCACGATCGACGCGCTGAACGGCGTGCCGTCGCGATGCGTGAGCGTCACTTCGCGCGACCAGCTTTCGCCCTGGCGCAGCGTGGTGAGCATCTCGTCGAAGGCAATGTCCGCGGCCGGCTGATAGATGTCGAGTACGTGGCGGCCGCGCGCTTCGGCAGCGGTCCAGCCGTACAGCGATTCGGCGAAACGATTCGCGTAGAGCACGTTGCCGTCGAGATCGAACGCGAGCACGGCCTGTTCGACGGAGTCGAGAAGACGCGCTTGCACCGCTACCTGCTCGAGCGCTTCGCGCTGGCCGGTGATGTCTTCGATGAGGCCGATGATGTGCGCGAGATTGCCGTCGAGATCGACGACGGGCGTGAGCGTCACCGACACCCACACCACTCGCCCGTCCTTGTGAATGTAGCGCCGGTCGAACGAGGTGGTGTTCTTTTCGCCGGCCACGATGGCGCGGAGATTTTCTTCCGCGAGCGCGATGTCGTCGGGATGGCTGAATTCGGAGAAATGCCGGCCGACGACTTCATGGGCCGAGTAGCCGAGAATCGCGCAAAGGCGCTCGTTGACGCTGATCAGCACACCGGACGCATTGGCGTTGGCGATGCCGATGGGTGCCTGTTCGAATGTGCGGCGATAGCGCAACTGCGTCTGGCGCAGCTGCTCGAAGAAGTGGCGCCGTTCGACGCGAGTGGCCACGTCGCGGATCTCGCGCTCGAGCGATCTCGCGAGACGCGTCACGCCGTCTTTGGTGACGTAATCGTTCGCGCCGCCGCGGATGGCTTGCGCCGCACGCTCGTCGGCGATGGTGGCGGAGTAGAGGATGAACGGCATGTCCACGTCGTGCTGCCGCACGACGCTCAGCGCGTCGAGTCCGGTCCAGCCGTTCAGCTGGTCTTCGGCGATGACGGCGGCCCAGCCGCGCTGTCGCATCGCAGCGGCGAGCGACTCTTCGTCGCAGACGGCGCGATAGTCGACTTCCATGCCGCTGCGGCGCAGCTGCCCGACCGTGGCGGCGGCATCTTCAGCGGTGCGTTCGACAAAAAGCAGGCGCAGCATAAGACCTCCGCGTTCGATCGGAACCTTCCTTCCTCAGGGGTGAACTTGTTGTGGGTAGGGCCGGACCTTGGCCCGACATATAGGATATGGAAGTAATGCAGTCGCCGCTATCGGACGGAATCCATGATTCGTGTAGGACAGTGCCCTACACGAGCTGGTTCCGGATGGCGTACGCGATGATGTCGGCGTTCGAACGGAAGCCGGTTTTCATCAGGATGCGCGAACGATAGGTGCTGACCGTCTTCACGCTGAGGTTCAACCGCCCGGCGATGTCCGTGAGCGAATGGCCGTGCGCGATGCTGCGGAACACTTCGAACTCACGGCTGGAGAGGCGGTCGTGCGGCTGCAGCGCCATCGAGCCGCGCGCCACTTCATCGGCCAGCAGTTCGGTCACCGCCGGACTGATGTAGCGGCCGCCATTCCCCACGCGGTCGATGGCCATGAGGAACTCCTGCGCGCTGCTGTCTTTCTGGATGAAGCCGTGCGCGCCGGCGCGCAGCGCGCGCATGGCGTACGGCTCTTCGCCGTCGGACGCGAGAATGAGGATGGGGAGGAGAGGGAACTCGGCGCGAAGCTGGCCGAGAAACTCGAGCGCGTTTCGGGCGCCGAGGGAGAGGTCGAGCACGAGCACATCGAAGTGGCTGCGGCGGAGCGTTTCGAAGAGACCATCCGCATCGGCCGCTTCTCCCGCCACCGACCAATCCGGACGGCCCGCGACGATGTATTGAAAGCCTCGGCGCACGATCAGATGGTCATCAGCCACGAGGATCTTCATGCACTCGGTCCAACCGCGAGGACGCACATCGGACGCGAGTATATTTCATCCGGCAAGACGCCAATAAATCAGTCGCTCATCGGTTACGCGGTGCGCCGCAGCGCCACGCGGCCGGTGACCAGGTCGTGCGTTTCGAGATAGAAGCGGACGTCCGTGGCGGTCATCGAATAGATCACGCGACCATCGCCGCGTCCCGAGGCGCTGAGAAACGCGGAGCCGTCGCTGCGGATCAGCATCGCGTCACCGCTGAAATCGCCCGGCAGTGACGAGAGCATCTCCAGAAACTCCGCCGGGCTGGCGGCGTTGTCGATGACGACGCGCTCGATGTCGAGACGCATGTCGCTGAGACTTCCTGCGAGCGCGTACTTCAGCACCGTGAACGTGTTCACGAAGACGATGCGTGTGGAGGCGCTGACGGAATCGTCCCAATCGCGATCGGGCGTGCGCAGGCCGCGCGTGACGAGTGTGATCCGGCGATTGTCGATGCGCATCAGAACACCTGCATCACGAACGTAGCGGCGACGGCGATGGCGAGCGAGGCTCCGTTGACGAGGACGAGCACGCGCCAGCTGTGGCGTCCGGCGTGGAGGTCGTCGACGGTGTTCACGATGAATTCAGGCATTGGCAGTTCTCCTTTGAATTTGTGAGTTGGGATCAGTGGGTGGTTTTCGGCAGCGGAACCGTGCGCATGCCGAATGTGTCGCGCGGCCAGACGTCGAGCGGCAGCGCGTGGTTGTCGTACTGGTACTCGCTCACGCCGCGTTCGGCGATCAGCTCGATCCAGCCGGCGGCCGGCATGACGAACGTCTCGCCGTCGTAGCGGAAGCGCTGGCCCGGCTCGCCGAGAAAGCGGTACGAGACCGTCTTGATGCCGCACGTCACGGAAGGCACGTCTACCGTCTTGTGGCGGGTGAGTGCGCCGAGGTCGAGCGAGATGCTGAGTGCAGCGATCAGAGCGAGCATGTTTGAATCCCCTTGGCTACCGTTTGGACTTGCTCGCTCTATGTCCAATCTCGGTACCACGTTGCCACCGCTGTGTTTTCAATGAATTAGCTGCATACGTCAAAAATACTGCTGTTCAGAATTCAGACAGGCGTTTTATGATTACGCGGTGACCGAGCTCCGGAACCGCATCCTCATCGTCGATGACGACCCACAGATTGCCGCTGGCCTGACCGCGCTCCTGGAGCTCGATTGGGACGTGCAGACCGCCGCCACCGGACGCGAAGCGCTGGTGGGCTTCGCGGAGTTTTCACCCGACGTCGTGCTGCTCGATGTGAATCTGCCCGATGCTTCCGGCATCGAGCTGCTGCATCAGATGAAGATGTACTCGGAGACCGTGGCCGTGATCATGATGTCCGGCGGCGGCGATTTGCAGAAAGTGGTCGAGTCGATGAAGCTCGGCGCCGAGACGTTTCTGCAGAAACCGTTCGAGTACGAGACGCTGCAGGCCACGCTGGAGCAGGTGACGCGCATGCTCGCCACGCGGCGCGAGCTGATCGCGCTGCGGCGGAGCGATTCGCGCGAAGCCGACAAGCTGCCGGGCATCTCCGCGTCGATCACGCACCTCAACGAGATTCTGGAGCGCATCGCACGCGCACCATCGCCGGTCTTGATCGAAGGCGAATCGGGCACGGGCAAGGGCGTGTTCGCGCGGCTGCTGCACACGCGCTCCACGCGCGCACGCGCGCCGTTCGTCGATCTGAATTGCGCGGGCTTGTCGAAGGAACTGCTGGAGTCGGAGCTGTTCGGCCACGAGCGCGGCGCGTTCACGAATGCGACGAACACGAAGCCGGGACTCTTCGAGATCGCGAGCGACGGCACGCTCTTTCTCGACGAGATCGGCGAGATGGACATCACGGTGCAGGCGCGCTTGCTGAAGGCGCTGGAGGAGAAGCGCTTTCGCCGCGTAGGCGGCATCCGCGATCTGCGCGCAGACTTTCGTCTGCTCGCGGCGACGAATCGCGATCTCGCCGCAGAAGTGCAGGCGGGACGCTTTCGCGCCGATCTCTATTACCGCCTGAACGTCGTGCGCCTGCGCATGCCGCCGCTACGCGAGCGTCGCGAAGATCTGCCGATCCTCGTGCACGAGTTGCTGCGCACGCTGGCGAAGGAAATGGGACGCCCGCTGCCGAAGGTGAGCCCGCGCGCGATCAACAAGCTGGAGACGTATCACTGGCCCGGCAACGTGCGCGAGCTGCGCAACGTGCTGGAGCGCGGTCTCTTGACGCTGGCGGGCGATGAGCTGCGCAGCGACGACTTGGCCATCGAGCGCGCGAACGCCGCGCCCGTGCCGACGTCGTCCGCCGGTCTGCCGACAGAAGAGTGGGAGATCCGCCCGCTCGACGACGTCGCCGCGCAATACGTTGCCGCAGCAGTGGAAGCGACGGGCGGCAACATGCGCAAAGCCGCGCGCCAGCTGCAGATCAGTCCCTCCACGCTCTACTCGAAGTTGAAAGCGGCAGGGAAGGGGAATTGAGGCGCCGGCCGCCCCCGCCCGCCGGGGATAGGCTCAAAGGCTCATAGGCTCATAGGCTCAGAGTAGCGCGTGCCTGCCGAGAAACGGCGCTGCGGGAGTTTCAGCGAATGAGTCGGCGCGGGGGGCTGTTGCGTGGCGTGCTGCTCTCCGTTTCCCGCCCAGGCTCATAGGCTCATAGGCTCAGAGTAGCGCGTGCCTGCCGGGAAACGGCGCTGCGGGAGTTTCAGCGAATGACTCGGCGCGGAGGGCTGTTGCGCGGCGTGCTACTCTCGCGTTTCCCGCGCGGCTGACCCCGTAGCTCAGCACGGATAGAGCAGGAGTTTCCTAAACTCTTGGTCGGAGGTTCGAATCCTCTCGGGGACACCAACCCCCGCCCGCCCCCCTTCCAGGCTCATAGGCTCACAGGCTCATAGGCCATAGCAGCACACGCGTTGCGAGTGCGGAGTGCTTCGCCTGGACCATGCCCTCCTTTCGAAGGAATTCGCTGAAACTCAACGCCCACGACTCTCGGCAGGCGCGCGCTACTCTGAGCCTATGAGCCTATGAGCCTATGAGCCTGTGAGCCTAACATCCGGCGGCGCGGTCGCGCCGCCGGTTGGCCCCTCCTTTGCGATTAGTTATTCGCAGGAAATGATGTTGGGGAGGGTGGCTTTGACACCGAAATCGAATCGCCTCGCAGGGCTCGTGCTCGCGGTGGCGCTGATGCTCACGACAGTTCCAATCTTTGCCCAGGATGTCACCGACGACAGCGACGAATTTCGCGGGCTCGTGACCGTGGAAGGGTTGCCGCCGGAAGCGCCGCATGAAGGCGCCGTCATCACCGTCGATCTCTCGAAAAATCGCGTCTATCTCTTCCGCGACGGCCAGCTCGTCCGCCAATCGCCCGTCGCCACCGGCTCCGACAAAGTGCTTCGCGGCAAAGGCCACGTCTGGTGGTTCCGTACGCCCCGCGGCCTGCATCAGGTGCTCCGCCGCATCGAGAATCCAATCTGGACGAAGCCCGATTGGGCGTACGTCGAAGAAGGCAAAGCGATTCCCGCCGCGAACTCCCCCGACCGCAAGGTCAAAGGCAAGATGGGCAAGTACGCCCTCGACCTCGGCGGCGGCGTGATGCTGCACGGCACCGACGATCCGAAGACGATCGGCCAACGCGTTTCGCACGGCTGCATCCGCATCCCCGCCGACATGCTCAAGCAGCTGTGGGACGTCGCGCAGGTGGGCACGCCGGTCTACATCTTCGAAAGCGCCCCCGACCCGCAGGTCCTCGCGCGCAAAGGCCTCAACGACCTGGACATGCTGGCGGTCGATTAGCGACGACGAGGGGCCTCCGGCGGCCGGGGCCATTGGCCCCGGACCCAATTGGTTGGCCTAGCCTCCGCCGACACTCACTTCCAACTCGCACGACAGTGTCGGCGGAGGCTAGGCCAATCAACGGGGTCTGGGGCCCGCGGCCCCAGCCGCCGGAGGCCTCCCGTCGCGCTCAACGCCCCTTGAACTTCGCCGCTTCTTTGTCGCGCCGGTCTTTCAGTAGGGTTGACGCGATGAGGGATACCGCGGCCGCGGTGGCGATGAGATAGCCGATGACGGCCAGACCCGAGTAGCCGAAGATCGAGAAGCGCGACGGTACACGCATCATCATTGATGACGAGATGAGGAGCGCGGCGATCACCACGCCGACCGTGATGCGATTGGCGATTTTGTGGATGCCTGCCAGGAACTCCTCGGCCTGCGTCAGCTTGATGCCGAATGTCAGTCGACCGGCCGCGGTGAGATCGATGATCTCGCGCGTGCGGTGTGGCAGATCGAGCACCAGCTGGTTGAGATCGAGCAACGCCGGGTAGAAGTTCCGCGGATTGAACTTTTGCTGCAGCTTCTGCGCGATCAGCTGTTCGGCGTAATCGCGGATCACCTGCTGCGGATCGTAATCGTCGTCGAGCTTCTTTGTGATCGAGTCGAGGTGCAGCAGCGTCTTGCCGAGCATCGCCAGCTCCGGCGGCACCTTCAGCTCGTTGTTGTTCGCGACTGCGACGACGTTGAAGATCAGCTGACCGGTGTTGACGTCTTTCGCGCTGATGTCGTGCACTGCGGCGACAAGCGTGGAGATCTCGCGCGTGAAACGCACCGGATCGAACCGTTCCTGCGCTTCCGACATCCGCACGCACGCTTCCGCGACTTCGGAACCGCGATTCGACGAGATCGCGAGCAGCAGCTTAATGATCTCGTCCTGCAGCTCGGAGCTGATGCGGCTGACCATGCCGAAGTCGAGCAGCACCAGCTGCGGCTCGGCGCCGGCGACGTCCGGATTGTCGCGAATGAAGATGTTGCCGGGATGCGGATCGCTGTGCCAGAAACCGTCGACGCAAATCTGCTTGAGATACGCGCGCGTCAGCACGCCGGCCAGCTCCGCATAATCGCCTTCGATCAGCGCGAGCGGCGTCAGCTTCGAAACCTTCTTTCCTTTGACCAGCTCCGTCGTCAGCACGCGCGATGAGCTGTAGTCGTGCACGACGGCGGGGATGTAGATCTGCGGGAAGGCGGAGAGGTTCTGGCGCAGCGTCTCGGTGTTGCGCGCCTCCTGCAGGTAATTCAGCTCGGAGAACATCACCAGCTTGGCCTGCTCGATGGATCCGACCAGATTCATCTTGCGGCCGAGGTCTGTGTGGTCCTCGAGCGTTTGGGCGATGTCGGTGAAGATCTCGAGATCCTTGCGCACCTGCTCGCGCACGTCGGGGCGCTGCACCTTCACCACGACTTCGCGGCCGTCGCGCAATGCGGCGCGGTGCACCTGGCCGAGGGAGGCGGCGGCGAGGGGAGTGGACTCGAAGGTCTCGAACGCTTTGGAGATGCGGACGCCGAGCTCTTCTTCGACGATGCGCTCCACGTCCGCGAACGAGAACGGCTCGACGTCGTCCTGCAGCGATTCGAGCGCGGCGATGTACTCCTGCGGGACGATGTCCGGCCGCGTGGAAAGCAGCTGGCCGAACTTCACGTACGTCGGCCCCATCGCCTTCAGCGAATTGGCGAAGGCCAGTGCGCGTGCGGCGACATCCGGCTCCGGCGGCAGATCTGCGGTTTCCGGAACGAGGAAATCCTCGGTCGACAGCGAGAGCCGGAAATCCTTCCGGCCGTAGCGGGTGAACAACACGAGCAGATCGCGATAGGTCCCGATGTTGCGGGTCTTGAGCATCGGGAGGCGAACTGTGCAAATGATTGACCAAATGATGACCAGCTGCGGCACTTGACGAATCGCCTTAATGTAA
>DASSMK010000181.1:0-4707 GCA_035688915.1 Thermoanaerobaculia bacterium | reverse complement strand
CCAACACTCTGCGCTAGATTTCCACGATGAGCTTTTCCCGGCACTGCGCGAGGCGGTGCCAGGCGATGCCTTCGTTCGCATCGGCGTCGACCAGGAGGACGATGTAGTAGCCGTCCTTGAGATCGCAGCTCAGCACCATCGTCTTCTCGAACTCCAGCTTGAAGCGTTGCGGCGAGCCGGCGGCGACTTGCGCGCAGAGCGCGCGCAGCTGGTCGAGGAAGATGCCCTGGTACGCGCCGATGATCTTCAGATCGTGATTGTCGAGATCGTGTGCGGAGAGCAGCTCGACGGTCTCGCCTTCATAGTCGAGAAACAGCGCGGCGATGGAGCCGGTGGTCGTCGAGAGCAGTTCGTCGAGAATCCGTCGGAAAGACACGCGTCACTCCCACATCACGAGATACTTGCGCGCTTCGAGCGCTTCGCGCGACTCCGGCGCCACGTCGAGCACGCGCTGCAGATACTTCTTCGCCGTGTCCGGCTTGCCCGCGCGCTGCGCGGAAATGCCGAAACGGAGCATGGCGAACGGATCGTCGGCGTGCGTCTTCAGGTAATCGAGATACGCGCGTCCCGCCGCCTGCAGATCGCCGCGCCGTTCGCGAATGGCGCCGACGTACAGCAACGCGGAGTCGAGCGAAGGATCGAGTGTCAGGGCGCGCTGCAGCCACTGCTCAGCTTCTTCGGAGCGGCCGAGGCGATCGAGGGCGATGCCGTTGTGATAGGCGGCGCTGGCGCGGAGCGGCGCATGCTCATCCGCGTAAATCTTCTCCAGCTCCGCGGACGCTTTCGCGAACTGCTCGAGCTTCAACAGCGCGATCGCGCGATTGAAGCGCGCTTCGAACAACGTGGGCGAGAGCGCGAGCGCGCGATCGAATTCCGCCAGCGCCGCTTGCGGATTGCCCGCGAGCATCGTGGCCAGGCCTTTCAGGTTCTCGACATCCGCGGGTGACGCGCCGCTCGTCTTCGCTCCTTCGAGCTGCTTCAGCGCCGCGCCGTATTGCCCCTGCAGGATGTAGTAAACGCTGCGGTCGCAGGCAGAGTTGGCAGCGAGAACCGCAACGGCCGCCGCGCCGATCAGGCAGCGCCTCGGACTTGCTCGTCGATCTGGATGTCGCCCTTCTTCACCGCGTTCACAAACGCGTCGACCACACGCGGATCGAAGCGCGATCCGGCGAAGCTCTTGATCTTCTCGACGACGTAGCCGAGCTCCATCGCCTTCTGATACGGCCGGTTCGTGGTCATGGCGTCGAACGTATCGGCGATGGCGACGATGCGCGCCTGCATCGGGATCTGATCGCCTTCCAGATTGTCCGGATAGCCGCCGCCGCTCCACTTCTCATGGTGGTACTTCATGCCCGGGATGATGTCGATCAGCTGCGCCACGCCGCTCATGATGGCCGCGCCCTTGGCGGGATGCTGCTTCATGAACTCGAACTCTTCTTCGCTGAGAGCGCCCGGCTTGCGCAGGATGCGGTCGTCAATGCCGATCTTGCCGACGTCGTGCAGCAGCGCGCTGATGCGGAGATTGAGCATCTCTTTCTGCGACAGGCCGACGTTCTTGCCGATGGCGATCGAGTAGCGCGCCACGCGCTCCGAATGGCCGCGCGTGTACGGATCCTTCGCGTCGATCGCCGCCGCGAGCATGCGCACCGAGTTGATGAAGAGCAGGTGATTCTCGTGAGCGGCCTTCTTCAGCTGCTCGACCGCCTTCTCGATCGACGACGACATGATGTTGAAGTTGTGCGCGAGATCGCCAATCTCGTTGTGCGTCTTCAGGTCGACGCGCTGCTGGTAATTGCCGTTCGCGATTTCCGCGGTGCGATCGGCGAGCAGGCGAATCGGCCGCGCGATGCCGGAGGCGAAGAGCACCGCCACGATGATGGCCAGAATCAGCGCGATCGAGCCCCACTGGATCGTGGCGCGGATCATTTGATCGACGGAGGCGAACGCTTTTTCTTCCGGTTTCTGCACGACGACGCCGACGCTCGATGCGACCGGCGCGACGGTGCCGAGGACTTTGAGTTTGCGGCCGGCGTGCGTGTCGATGTAGGACTCAGTGAGGCGCTGCGGGCCTTTCGCGAAATCCTGCACGATCTTGAGATCGGCGAAGCTCGGATGCTGCACGTGAATGGCGGGCTCGCTGTGGATCAGCACCGTCCCGTCGCGATCGATCACGAACGCGGCGACGTCGCCTTTGCCTTCTTCACGAATGCGATCGACGATGCGGCGCAGCGAGACGAGGCCGACCACCGCGCCCATGGCTCGGCCGTCGTCGCCGACGACCGGCACCGACAACACCATGGCCGGCTGGTTCAGCGAATCGACCTGCTCGATGCGGCCCGTCGAATCCTTGCCGCTCATCGCCACGATGCGCGCCGCTTCCATGTCCGCGACCACCGACGCATCCAATCCGTCCGGCTTTACCTCGGCGCCCTGACCTTGCGCGTTCACCACGCGCAGCGCGAGCAGATCGCCGTCGGCGGTCATGTAATCGCCGATCCATTTCGTTTCGGCGGCGTACGTGAACGGATCGGTGCCGGCCGGCAGTGCGCGCTGCATGATGCGGATGCTGCCGGCGATCTGCGTCAGCTGCTGGCGGTTGTTCGTGAGCAGGTTCTGGATGTCGTTGGCGATGCCGACCGCGGACCGCGTCAGGTATTTCTTCTCGAGCGTTTCCAGCGAATCGCGGTTGATGCCGATGAGGAAGTAGTGCGAGACGACCAGCGGAAGCAGACCGACCACGAGCATCGCGCCGAGAACCGTCCAGAGCAGGCGCGGACGACGCGAGCGGGGTTTTTCGGCGGGAACGTTTTCGTCGGGGGAAGCGGCGGACATTTCGGCGAATTATAAAGCTTCCATGCTCGGCGTTTATGTCCACCTGCCGTTCTGCGCGACGCACTGCACCTACTGCGCGTTCGCCATCTCCACGGACCTCGGCCGGCAGGATGCGTACACCGACGCGCTCGTGCGCGAGCTCGATGCGCGCGGCGGGGGAGCGGTGACGTCGATCTACTTCGGCGGCGGCACGCCGTCGCGCACATCGCTGCCGAATCTCACGCGCGTCGTGAATGCGATCCGCGCGCGCTACGACGTGACGCCCGACGCGGAGTTCTCGATGGAGGCGAATCCCGAGGACGTGACGGTGGAGTCGCTCGCGGCGTGGCGCGCCCTCGGCGTGAATCGCCTGTCGATCGGCGTGCAGTCGTTTCACGATGACGAGCTGCGCGCGATCTCGCGCATCCACGATCGCGAGCGCGCTCTTGATGCGTTGCGATTGGCGGTGGCGAGCGGCGTGCGGACGAATCTCGATCTGATGCTCGGGCTGCCGCACCAGACGCGCGAATCGTTTCGCGAGACATTGCAGACGGCGGTCGATCTCGGCGCGGGACACCTCTCGCTCTACATGCTCGATCTCGAAGAGAAGTCGCCGCTGGAAGTGCAGGTCTCGCGTGGGCGCGTGGTGCTTCCGGAAGACGACTTCATCGCCACCGCCTATCTCGACGCGATCGAACAGCTGGAGCGCGCGGGATTGACGCAGTACGAGATCAGCAACTTCGCGCGGCCAGGCGAAGAGTGCCGCCACAACCTGCGCTACTGGACGCGCGGCGAGTATCACGGCTACGGCATCGCCGCGCATTCCTTCGTGGCCAGTGATCGTTTCGCGAACACGCGCGACATTCGCCGCTACATCGAGCTGTCGCCGAACGCCGTCGATTTCACCGAAAATCTCACCGATCTCGAAGTCCGCCGCGAGCTTCTCTTCCTCGGCCTTCGCCGCACCTCCGGCATACACTATGAACAGCTCGTGCAGCTCGGCGGGCAGGAGGTTGTGGAATGGATCGATCGCGGTTTGCAGGATGGCTGGCTGAAGCGAAACGACGAGTTTGTGGCGTTCACTCCCGCGGGTTTTCTGCAAAGCAACGATTTCATCTCGCAGCTCTTCTGATCGCGCTGGCTGCGCTGCCGCTGCACGCGCAGTCGTCGACGAATGAAGACGACATCCAGTTCGATCCCGCCATCACGCAGGAAGAATTCGGCAAGTTCTCGCGTGTGGTCGCGCAAGGCATTTACGCGTCGCCCGTCGAACCGGCGCGCGCCGGCGGGTTGCTGCGTTTCGATGTGGGCGTGGCTGTGACGGCCGTGCCGGTCGACACGAACTCCACGTACTGGCGCCGCGCGGTGCGCGATGACTTTACGGTGAGCAACTACATCGCCGTGCCGAAGCTCATCGTGTCGAAAGGATTCTCCGTCGTGAACCTTTCGGCCTCTTACGCGAAAGTGAACGACAGCGACATCCGCATGTGGGGCGGCGCGGTGGACGTGCCGATCATTCGCGGCGGCATTGCCACGCCGTCACTGGCGGTGCGCGGGGCGTACTCGACCATCGACGGCGTCGACGTCTACAAGCTGAAGACGTACGGCGCGGAAGTGTTTCTGTCGAAGGGCTTCGGTCCGCTGACGCCGTACGGCGCGGTCGGCAGGATGCGCAGCGACGCGGAAGGGCGCATCAATTTCGCCACCGGCAGCAGCACGCTCACCGACAAGTCGGACGTGAATCGCTACACGCTCGGGCTGCGCATTTCGCTGCTGCTGCCGAAGATCACCATCGAAGCGACGCAGGCGGAAGAGCGGAGCTACGCGGCCAAAGTCAGCTTCGGATTCTGACGCGCGGAACCGTTGGAGCGGCGGGGCTTGCCCCGCCGTTCTTTG
>DASSMK010000180.1:0-2633 GCA_035688915.1 Thermoanaerobaculia bacterium | reverse complement strand
GATCGCGAGAAATTAACGCTTAGACAGCCACGGCGGCGTCGATGCCCGCCGCGGCGCGCAGCGATTCCGCTTTATCCGTCGCTTCCCAGGTGAACTCGGCACCTTTGCGGCCGAAGTGGCCGTACGCGGCCGTCTTCTTGAAGATCGGGCGGCGCAGGTTGAGCGATTCGATGATGCCGCGCGGCGTCATCTGGAAGTGCTCGCGCACGAGATCGACGAGCTTGGACTGTTCCAGTTTGCTGGTGCCGAACGTGTCGACGTAAATCGACACCGGCTCGGCCACGCCGATCGCATACGCCAGCTGCACTTCGCACTCGTCGGCGATGCCGGCGGCCACGAGGTTCTTGGCGATGTAACGCGCCATGTAGCACGCGGAGCGGTCGACCTTTGTGGGGTCTTTGCCCGAGAACGCGCCGCCGCCGTGACGACCGCGGCCACCGTACGTGTCGACGATGATCTTGCGGCCGGTGAGGCCCGTGTCGCCCTGCGGTCCGCCGATGACGAACTTGCCGGTCGGATTGATGTGGTACTTCGTGTTCTTGTCGAGCAGCTCCGCGGGCACGACCGGCTTGATCACCTTCTCGATGATTGCGTCGGTGAGGTCGCGATGGCTGACGCTCGGCGAATGCTGCGTCGAGATGACGACCGCTTCGCAGCGCACCGGGCGCTTTCCTTCGTACTCGATCGTGACCTGCGACTTGCCGTCAGGACGGAGGAAGTCGAGATCGTTGCTCTTGCGCACGTCGGTCAGACGATGCGTGAGCTGATGCGCGAGCATGATCGGCAGCGGCATGAGCTCCGGCGTCTCGCGGACGGCGAAGCCGAACATGAGACCCTGATCGCCGGCGCCGCCCGTGTCGACACCCATCGCGATGTCCGGCGACTGCGGATCGATCGACGAGATGACCGCGCAGGTCTCGCTGTCGAAGCCGTACTTGGCGCGCGTGTAGCCGATCTCTTTGATCGTGTTGCGCACGATGGACGGAAAATCGACGTAGGTTTTGGTGGTGATCTCGCCCGAGATCATCGCCAGACCAGTGGTGACGAGCGTTTCGCACGCCACGCGGCCGACGGGATCCTCAGCCAGAACGGCGTCGAGAATCGCGTCCGAAATCTGATCGGCGATCTTGTCGGGGTGCCCTTCGGTGACGGACTCCGACGTAAAAAGGGTCCTGTGTTTCTCCATGATGAGTATGCGCTCCTTGAAAACTGCCGAAGAATCGGCGGAGTTTAGCACGCTCCGCCGCCTCCGCGTCAGCCGAGCATGCCCTGAAACACAGCGCTCGGCGGGGTCGTTCCGCGCCGCCGTTCGCCCTTGCCGTCCCACGCCACGTGATCGCGATTGACGCCGTCGTACATCTCGCGGAACAGCTCGGCGACATGCGGCGAAATGCCGAATTGCGTGTACGTCGGCACGACCGCTTCGAGCGGCGCCGGCACAGCGGTGACCGGCTTGCCGACGAGCGGCGTCAACACGGCAGCAATCGCTTCCGGTGTGTAGTCCTCCGGACCCGCCAGCTCGATGATGCGCACGCGCTGCGGCGGATTCTCGAGCGCTTCCGCAGCGACCTTGCCGATGTCTGCGGTCGCGACCATCGGAATGGCGTGGCCGAGCTCGAGGAAGCTCGGGAGGATGCCGTCTTTGGCGGCGACGCCGAGGACGGAGCCCCAGTTCTCGATGAAATACGTCGGGCGCAGGAACGTCAGGTTGATGCCGGTGGCCAGCAGCGCCTGCTCGATGAGATGCACGCTGACGATGGGACCGGTGCCGCTGTCGTGCTGTGCGCCGATCGAAGAGAGCAGCACGACGTGCTTCACGCCCGAACCTTTGACGGCTCTGGCGAAAACTTCGCCGAGATGACGGCCGCGGGAGCGCATGTCTTCGTTCTGAAGATCGGGCGGATTGAGCAGGTACGCGCCGTCGGCACCCGCGAGCGCCTGCGTCAGCGCCTCCGCGTCATCGATCGACGCCACCGCCACCTCCGCGCCTTTCGCGCGCCATGCTGCCCCTTTTTCTTCGCTGCGCACGATCACGCGCACCGGTTTGCCTCGGCGAAGCAGCTCCTCTGCGACCACTGAACCTGTGTTGCCTGTCACTCCTGCCACTGCGTACATTCGCTTCTCCTTTGTTGTAACTACTACGGTTACATTTCAGCGCAAAAAAATTCAGCAGGCGCCGGCGTTCCGGCGCTGCACCTGTCCTACCAGTTTGGCGAGGCTCGTCGCCGCGAGATCGCGCAGCATCGCTTCTTCGGCGCGGTTGGTGACCCCGCCGAGGATGTTTTCGATCGTGCGGCCGACGGGGCACTGCGGGTTGGGGTTGCCGTGGATGGCGATGACGTTCCGCTCCTCCACCGCTTCATACACAGCGCGAAGATTGATCTCGCGCGCCGCCACCGCGAGCGTGAAACCGCCGCGCGGGCCGTGCGCCGCCGTCACCAGCCCGGCCTGCTTCAGCGCGCCGAGGATGCGACGGACGACGACGGGATTCGTGGAGACGCTGCCGGCGATGTAATCGCTCGTGAGCGCCTCATCCTGCAACGCCAGAAGCGTGAGGATGTGGACGGCGACGGCGAATCGGGTGCTGGCTGGCATTTGTGTAACGATCTTAGTTACATTAAGGCGATTCGTCA
>DASSMK010000179.1:0-21922 GCA_035688915.1 Thermoanaerobaculia bacterium | reverse complement strand
CTTCTGCCTCACCGGCCGCGCTGTGTTCACCGGCGGCGTGTATGGCCCGATCGATCTCGCTTACATCGCCGAGCCGTTCGCATCGATCGCCGACAAAGTGGGTGTGACGCGCGTGGTGAATCCGGGTGTGTCCGATGTGTTCGCGCAGTTTCTGCCGTGGAATGCGGCCCTGCGCCACGCGATCTCGGACGGCGATTGGCCGCTCTGGAATCCGTACGAATTGAGCGGCGGTCCGCTGGCCGGCGCGGCGCAGTCGGCGCCGTATCACCCGCTCACGCTGCTCGCGCTGCTGCTGCCGATGGCGGACGGCGTGACGTTCAGCGCGACGCTGCTTTTCTTCATCGCGGCGCTGTCGATGTTCCTGCTGACCTACGCGATCGTGCGGCGTGAATTGCCGTCGCTCTTCGCGGCCGCAGCGTTCATGTTGTCGACGCACATGGTGTGGTTCGCCGGCACCGCGCACGCGCTCGCCATCTCTGTCGCGCCGCTCGTCCTCCTGGGCGCCCGCAACGTCGCACGAAGTCCCGGCCCGCGCAGCGCAAGCCTCCTCGGCGGCGCGCTGCTGCTGCTGGTGCTGGCGGGGCATCCGGAAAGCGCGCTGCACATCGTGGCGCTGGCCGTCGCCTATTTCCTCTTCGAGCTCTTCGGCGTTCGCCGCGAAGTGTCGCTGCGTCGCGTGCTCGTTTCCGGCGCGGGCGCGGGCATCGCGGCGTTGCTGCTGTCGGCGATGTTTCTGCTGCCGATGCTGACCGCGATTCCGCAGACGCGCGAAGCGCTGCACCGCGAGAAGACGTACACCGGCCGCGTCAAAGCGTCGACGCCCGCGCAGCTGATCCATCGCACACGCGCCAGTTTCCTGCCCATGCTGGAAGGCATGCCCGGCCTGGAAGAAGAAGAGCACGCGGCGGATGTGAAGCATGGCTGGCTGGCCACCGCGTACGCAGGGTCGATGCTTTTTCCGGCCGCGTTGTTCGCGCTCTTTCGTTCGCCGCGGCGTGAGAAGTGGTTCTTCGCCGGTGTCTTCGTGTGGGGCGTGGCCGCGGCTGTGAGCGCGCCGGGGCTCGTGCATCTGCTGGCGCGGCTGCCGGGATTCGAGATGGCGGTGAATGACCGCATGGTCTATTTCGCCGTCATCGCGCTCGCGCTGCTCGCGGCTCTCGGGATCGACGTTGGAGCGGCGGGCGCCTCGCCCGCCGGGCTCTCCTCGGCGGGCGAGGGCGCCCGCCGCTCCAACGGTCTCTCGATCATTTACGGCGTGACCGCGATCGTCATCGGCGTCATCGCGCTCACCGCGCATACCGCGCTTGCGCACGATTTCATCCTCGTCGCCACCACGCGCGCCGTGCTGCCGTTGCTGCTCGCCGCCGCGGCGCTCCTCGTGTGGCGCGCGCCGCGCACCTCGCTGGCGCTCTTCGCGCTGCTGCTGATCCAACGCACCGGCGACGATGTCGATGTGCAGGCCACGGTTCGCCGCGCCGCGTTCTATCCGAAGTTTCCAGGGCTGGAGCTGATGCGCGCGAACGAGCCGTTTCGCGTCGTCGGCGTCGGCGCCACGCTCATTCCCGGCACCGCTGCGCATTACGCGCTCGAAGACGTGCGCGGCTATCAGGCCATGACGTTCGGCCGCTACTTTGAAACGTATCCGCTGTGGTGCGTCGAGCAGCCGGTCTGGTCGAATCGCGTCGACGATCTCTCGCGGCCGTTTCTCTCGATGATGAACGTCCGCTTCGCCGTCGCGCCGGCCAGTTACACGCCGCCGGAAGGGTGGTCGCGCATCGGCGGGTACGATGCGTACGCGATCCTCTTGAACCATCGCGTTCTTCCCCGCGCCTTCATCCCGCGCAGCGTCCACCTCGGCGCATTCGGCGTTCGCGACATGATGAACGCGCGCGATTTCGGCGAGGAGAGCTGGATCGTGACGAACGATCCGTACCTCACGAAGGCGAACGGCGCGGGACGCATCTCCGCGATTCGCGAGCAGGGCGCGCGGCTGTCGTTTCACGCGTCGATGCAGAGCGAAGGGTGGATCGTGATCTCGAACGCCGCGTGGAAAGCGTGGCGCGCGGAGAGCGATGGACGTCGCCTGCCGATCCGTTTCGCGAATCACGCCTTCATCGGCATCCAGCTGCCGCCGGGCGAGCATGATGTCGCGCTGATTTACCGGCCGCGCATGTTCGTCGCCGGCGCCGCGATTTCGGGAGCGACCGCGTTAGCGCTAGGCGTCGCGTTTGTGTCGATGCGCA
The DNA here is from genome assembly GCA_035688915.1 of Thermoanaerobaculia bacterium. GTDB lineage: Bacteria > Acidobacteriota > Thermoanaerobaculia > Gp7-AA8 > Gp7-AA8 > DASSMK01. The sequence goes on along the minus strand of DASSMK010000179.1, from coordinate 19,679 downwards.
AGCGGCAGCGTCAGAACTGAATCCCGAGCTCCGCCATCACCTTCTTCATGTCGGCCCAGACGTCCTTCTTCGCGCCGGGCGTGCGCAGGAGATACGCGGGATGCAGCGTCGGCATGAGCTTCACGCCTTCGAACTCGAGCCACGTGCCGCGCGCGGCCATGATGCTGTAGGACTTGCCGGTGAGGCTTTGCAGCGCGAATTTGCCGAGGGTGACGATGACTTTGGGGCGGATGAGCTCGAGCTGGCGGAGGATGTACGGGCGGCAGGCTTCCAGCTCGTCGGGTTCGGGATTGCGATTTTCCGGCGGGCGGCACTTGATCACGTTCGCGATGTAGACGTCATCGCGCGTCAGGCGCATGGCCTTGATGATGTCGGTCAGGAGCTGGCCCGCTTTGCCGACGAACGGCTCCCCTTTCACATCTTCGTCGTGGCCGGGCGCTTCGCCGATGAACATCAGATCGGCGTTCGGATTGCCGGTGCCGAAGACGACCTGCTTGCGCGTGGCGGAGAGTCGGCAGAGCGTGCATGGCGCGGCGAGCAGCGCCAGATCGCTGAGGGTCGTGCACTCCGGCGCGTGCAGCGCGGCCACGGCCGGCGGTGCGAAGGAATCCGGACGTTCTTCAATCGCAGCAGGACGGCGATTGCTCACCGCTGGTTGCAGGTCGAGATGCGTGAAACCGAGCTCGCGCAAGAGCGTGAGGTCGGCGATCAACTCATCATTCATCGCCGCGATTATCCGCTATAGTCGCGGCAGTCCAATCGAAAGGAAATCCACCCAATGAAACGAGTCAGCCGGCTCCTGCTGTTCGCTCTTCTTCTGCTCGCCGCCACCACACCCGCGTTCGCCCGCAAGGCGCGCGTGAAGATCATCAACCAGAGCAAATGGGAGATCCACCACATCTACCTCTCGTCGACCGACAACGATGAGTGGGGTCCCGATCAGCTGGGCGAAGACATCCTGGAGAAGGGCCACTCGCTCACGCTCACCGGCATCGTCTGCGGCGACTACGACATCAAAGTGGTCGATGAAGACGGTGACGAATGCGTGATCGAAGACGTCACGCTGTGCGACAAGCACTGGTGGAAGATCACCGACGACAATCTCTTGAAGTGCGAGGGCTACACGAACAACTGACGAAAAGCGTTGGAGCGGCGGGGCTCGCCCCGCCGGAAGTTCGGGAATCGAGAACCCGGCGGGGCAAGCCCCGCCGCTCCAACGGGTAGCGCGAGCGGTCGCGTTGGTTATAGCCGCGGCGCGATGAGATCGAGCAGGCGCATGGCAATGGCGCTCTTGTCGGCCCTGGCGACGCGCGTAACGCTGCCGTCTTTCGCGATCACCAGCACTTCGTTCTGATTCGAATCGAAGCCGATCGAGGCGTCGGCCACATCGTTTGCGACGATGAGGTCGGCGCCTTTTTTTTGCAGCTTCTCGCGCGCGTTCGCTTCGACCATGTCCGTCTCCGCGGCGAAGGCGACCACGAAGGGACGCGGCGTCAGCTGCGCGACGTCAGCCAGGATGTCGGGATTCTTCACCAGCGTGATGGTGAGCTCGTTCTGATCGGCCTTCTTCTTGATCTTGCGATCGGCGACGCTGGCCGGTGCGAAATCGGCCACGGCGGCGGCTTTGATGACCACGTCGTGCTGCGCGGCGCGGGAGAGCACCGCCGCGTGCATTTCTTTGGCGGTGGTGACGCGAATCAGCTCCACGCCTTGCGGCGCGATGAGTGATACGGGGCCGGAGATGAGCGTCACGATCGCGCCGCGCTTCTGCGCTGCTTCGGCGATGGCGTAGCCCATCTTTCCGGACGAACGATTGGAGAGATAGCGCACCGGATCGAGCGGCTCGCGCGTGGGACCAGCGGTGACGAGCACGCGCTTTCCTTCCAGATCGCGCGGCGCGAAGTGATGCTGGATGGCGGCGATGATGACGGGCGGATCGGGCATTCGTCCCGCGCCTTCTTCTCCGCACGCGAGCATGCCGCGATCGGGCTCGATGATCGTGACGCCGCGCTCCCGCAGCGTGGCGACGTTCTGCTGCACGGTGGGATGGCCGAGCATGAACGTGTTCATGGCGGGCGCGACCGCGACGGCGCCGCGATGCGCGAGCGCGTACGTCGTCAGCGCGTCATCCGCGATGCCGGTGGCGAGTTTAGCGATGACGTTAGCGGTCGCGGGCGCGATCAGCAGCAACTCCGCCCAACGCGCCAATTCGATGTGATCGATGCCTCCGTGCGAGGCATCGCCCCATTGATCGAGGATGACGCCGTGATCCGAAACGGCAGCGAGTGCGAGCGGCGAAACGAAGCGCGCTGCGTTCGGCGTGAGGATCACGCGCACGTCCGCGCCCGCATCGCGCAGGCGCCGCACGAGCTCCGGCGCTTTGTACGCGGCGATGCCGCCGGTGACGCCGAGGACGATCTTCATTAGTGGCCAGTGGTCAGTGGCCAGTTGTCAGTCGGGCAAGTGGCAAGTGCGAACTGACCACTGGCCACTGACCACTGACCACTGAAAAGCAGCTACTCCTGGTTGTCGAGAGACGTCGACTCTTCGACCGGAGGGGCGAGCTGCCACTTGATCTGGTTGCGGTCGACTTCTTCCATCGCGATGCGCGTCGGCTTGGCGTGCTTCGAACGCGTGCGCGGCTGCGCTCCCTGCACGAGCTGCTCGGCTCTCTTCGAGACCAGCAGCACGTACCGGAAGCGGCTGTCAACTCCTTCGGGCAGTCCTTCCATTACGCTCCTCCTCTTTGAATCGCTCGGCCATCGTGGCGATGGCTTCGAGCGCGGTCTTGGTTTGCAATTTCTTGGCGATGATCGCCGCCTTCAGACATTCCGTGGCGACGGTCAGGTCGTCGTTGATGATGATGTAGTTGTAAAAATCCTTCCCCTCGTCGATCTCGTCGATCGCTTTGCGCAAGCGCAGGTCGATCTCGTCGTCCGTGTTGAGACCGCGGCGGCGCAACCGCGCGTCGAGCTCGTCGAGCGACGGAGGGAAGATGAAGACGTTCAGCGATCGCTGTCTCAGGTCTTCGTCCTGAGCGATCAACTTCGCGCCCTGATAATCGATGTCAAGGATCACGTCTTCGCCGCGTTTCAGCCGTTCCACGACCTCCGCGCGCGAAGTCCCGTACAAGTTTGCGTGAACGTGCGCCCATTCGAGAAATTCCTTGCGCTCGATCATGCTGCGGAAGGAGGACTCGCTGACGTAGTGATAGTTGATGCCGTCGATCTCGCCCGCGCGCGCTTTGCGCGTGGTGTGCGAGACGGAGAAATAGAGCTCGATGCGCAGCGGCTTGAGCTGCTCGCGCACGCGGCCGATGAGCGTCGTCTTTCCCGCTCCCGACGGGCCGGACACGATGAACAACGTCCCGTCGGAGTGGAAATTACTCGACATTCTGCACCTGCTCGCGAATCCGCTCGACCTCCGTCTTCAATTCTACAACCAGCGTGCGGATGGCCGCCGAGCGCGACTTGGAGCCCATGGTGTTGATCTCGCGCACCATCTCCTGCGAGATGAAGTCGAGCTTCTTGCCCGCCGCTTCGCGCCCACCGATCGCTTTTTCGATCTGCTCGACGTGATGCGTGAGGCGCGTCAGCTCTTCGGCGATGTCGCCCTTTTCGACGAGCATCACCACTTCCTGCGCGATGCGGTCCTGCGACACATCCACGCCCGCTTGCGCCGCGATCTCGGCGACGCGCTGCTGGAACGCGCCGAGAAGCTCGCCGCGCACTTCTTCGCGATGCGCGGCCAGGCGCTGCTGCAGATCGCGCATGAGGACCAGACGCGAGGAGATGTCGCTGCGCAGCGTCTCCCCTTCTTTCGCGCGCATGGCGGAGAGTTGCGCGAACGCTTCGCGCACCAGCGCGAACAGCGCCTCGCGTTCTTCGTCGGTCACTTCCGTCTCAATCGCTTCGACCTGCAGAAGATCGGGCACGCGCATCAGATCGCTGCCGCTGAACGACGAGCCGAGTCCCAGCTCCTCCGCGATGGAGCGAAGCCGCGGGATGACGGTGTTTGCGATCTGCGTGTTGATGCGCACGCTGTAGTCGGGTTGCTGCGTTCGCTGCACGCGCACCGAGAGATCGAGCTTGCCGCGGCTGAACGATTCCGAGGCGAGTGCGCGGAGCGGCGACTCGAGATCCCAGAGCCATTCCGGCAAGCGCACGGACAGTTCGAGGAAGCGGTGATTCACGCTCTTGCACGTGATGGTGACGAAGTAGCGCGAAGAGATCGCGCCGGAGGCGCGGCCGAAGCCGGTCATCGATTGAATCATTGTTTTTTCCAGAGCTCTTCGAAATCGCGGTCGGCGCGGTCGGCCAGTGCATTCATGATGGTTTCCAGCCGCTCGCGCTCTTTTTCGGCGTCCGCGTCACGCGCGATGTGGATGGGCGGGCCGTAAAGGTAGATCGCGCGTGTGAACGGATACGGCACGACCATCCGGTCCCACGAGGCCAGCCGTCTTTTTTTTTTGGCCGCGAACGCGACCGGGATGATGGGCAGGCCGGTGGCCCTTGCGGCGAAGATCACGCCATCTTTCGCCTTTCGCGCCGGACCGCGGGGGCCGTCCGGCGTGAAGACGATGTTCGATCCGGTCCGCGCGTTGCGGATGAGGCCACGCAAGGCCGCGCTGCCGCCGCGCGAGGTCGAGCCGCGCACCACGGAAACGCCATACCACTTGAAGACGCCGGCGATGTACTGGCCATCGCGCGACCGCGAGCTCATCACGGTGATGGGGCGGCCGTGCCGCGAGTGGAGCATCAACAGCAGATGCGCGTGCCAGAACGCCAGCACGTACTGCTTCACGCCGGTGATGTTCTCGGAATCGACGTGGCGCACGCGCAGCGTGGCGTGCAGGGTGCGGATGAAAATCATGCCGAGCAGCGAGATGAACTGCATCACGCCACCACCTGATCGTCGACGAATTGCAGGTCGTACAGCTTGCGATAGACGCCACGATGGCTGAGCAGCTCTTCGTGCGTGCCCACTTCGACGATGCGTCCCTTGTCGAGCACCACGATCTTGTCCGCGCTGCGGATCGTGGAGAGGCGGTGCGCGATGACGAGCGTGGTACGTCCGCGCATGAGGTTGTTCAGCGCCTGCTGCACGAGGCGTTCGGATTCGGTGTCGAGCGCCGACGTCGCTTCATCGAGGATGAGGATCGGCGGATCCTTGAAAAGCGCGCGGGCGATGGCCAGGCGCTGGCGCTGGCCGCCGGAGAGCAGCACGCCGGACTCGCCGATCATCGTGTCGTAGCCTTGCGGCAGTGCGCTGATGAACTCGTGCGCGTTCGCCGCCTTGGCCGCTTCGATGACGCGCTGCTGCTCGGCGTCGCCGCGGCCGTACGCGATGTTGTTGCGCACCGTGTCGTTGAAGAGGATCACTTCCTGCGTCACGAGACCCATCAGGGTGCGCAGTGATTTCAGCGACGCTTCGCGCACGTCGGCGCCGTCGATGGTGATGCTGCCGCTGGTCACGTCGTAGAAGCGCGGCAGAAGATTGACGAGCGTCGATTTGCCCGCGCCGCTGCCGCCCACCAGCGCCACGATCTCGCCCGGTGCGACGTCGAGCGTGACGTTGCGCAGCACGGGATCGTTGCCGTACGTGAAGGTCACGTCGTCGTAGCGGATCCCTTTTCCCACGCCCTGCAGCGCGACGGCGTTCGGCGGCTCGACGACGGAGTTTTCGATGTCGAGCATGGCGAAGACGCGCTCGGATGCGGAGAGCGCGCTGTTGAGCGAGAGGTTCACTTTGTTCAGCTTCTTGATCGGCGCGTACATCAGCGCGAGCGCCGTCAGGAAACTGATGAACGAGCCGGTGGAGAGCGTGCCCGCCGCAATCCGCGACTGCGCGTACGCGAAGAGCGCCACCATGCAAACGCCGGCGAGCAGTTCCATCACCGGCGACGTGAGCGCCTGAATGCGTTGCGCACGCAGCGCCCAGCGCAGGTAGCGGCGCGTCGCTTCGCGGAACCGCTCCACTTCGAACGGCTCCATCGTGAAGGCCTTCACGATGCGCACGCCGCGGATCGTTTCCTCGAGCACCGTGGCGATCTCCGCCATCCGCTCCTGCGAACGGTGCGTCGTGCGGCGCAGCTTCTTGCCGAACTGCACGACCGGAACGACGATCAGCGGCGCGCCGACGAAGCTCACCAGCGCCAGCACAGGGTTGAGCACGAAGAGATAGATGATCAGGCCGAGGAGCGTGATCGATTCCTGGAGGAGATCGCCCATGCGCGTGGAGACGGCCGCCTGAATGGCATCGGCGTCGGAGACCACGCGACTCACCAGCTCACCGGTCGAGCGCTGCGTGAAGAAGTTGTGGCTCTGGTGGATCATCCGCTCGTACAGCTCGTTGCGGAGATCGCGCACGGTGGAGAGGCCGACTTTCTGAAATGCGTATTCGGAGAAGAACGATGTGAATGCGCGCACCATGAAGACGAGCAGCAGAACGGTGAGCACGCGCTGCGATTGCTTCGATGGATCGCCCGACCACCAGTGCTGAAAGCGATCCTTCGCGCGCGCCACGGCCGGTGCCTGATCGTGCAGCATGCGGTCGATGGCGATGGAGCGCTCGCTTTGATGGCGCACGGTCACGGCGGCGCCCGGAGGCGTGAGCACGTTGTCGAACAGCGGCTGCACCAGCGCCACCAGCACCGTCTGCGTCAGCGCGAAGATGATCATCGATCCGAAGGCGACGACCGCCCAGATCCGGTATTTGCGGAGGTATCCGTAGAGACGGCGCAGTGCCTTCATGGCGCTGTCACCATCCTATTGATTTCCTGCGCCACGCGCTGGCTGGCGCCTGGCTCGCCGAGTTTTGCGCGCACGGCCGCCAGTTCCTCCAGCAGCGTCGCGTAGGCAGCCGGTTCGAGCATGCGCCGCACTTCCCTCGCGATGCGCTCGCCGTTCACGTCGTCCTGAATCAGCTCCGGTACGACTTCGCGTCCGGCCACGATGTTGACGAGCGAAAAGTGCGGCAGCTTGACGAGATGTTTGGCCAGCGCATACGTGGCGCGGCTGAGGCGGTACATCACCACGCATGGCGTGCCGAGGATGGCTGCTTCGAGCGTGGCGGTTCCGGACGACGAGAGCGCGACGTCCGCAGCGGCCACGCCTTCACCGCCGTCATGCGCGAGGATCGGCACCGCGATCCCCTGCTCTTTCATGATCGCTTCGAGCTCTTCGCGCTCGATGGTCGGCGCCTGCACGACGTACGCGTCGATCGGCTTCGTGGCACCGCGCCGCAGGATCTCGATGGCCTGCAGCATCGGCGGCAACAACGTGGCCACTTCGCCGCGCCGCGATCCCGGCAACAGCGCGATGCGAATGCGGCTCGCGTCGCGCGCAGGTCGTTTCACGCTTGCCGTCTGTTCGATCAACGGATGGCCGACGTACGTCACCGGCACCGCGTGGCGTTTGTAGAACTCTTCCTCGAACGGGAAGATCACCACCATGCGGTCGACGTAGCGCGCGATGTGGCGCACGCGCCCTTTGCGCCACGCCCACAGCTGCGGCGAGATGTAGTAGATGACGCGCAGGCCGAGCTCTTTGCAGCGCCGCGCCACGCGCAGATTGAAATCGGGATAGTCCACGAGCAGCACCGCATCCGGTTTTTCCGCCGCGATGCGCTCGATGAGATCGTTGAAGACGCGGCGGAACATCGGCAGGTGCCGCAGCACGTTGAAGAGTCCGACGATGCCCATCTCGCTGGCGTGATGGAGGATGCGCATCCCCTCGCGAGCCAGGAGATCGCCGCCGATGCCGAAGGTCGTGAGCGACGGATCGAGCTTCTTCAGCTCGCGAACGACTTCCGACGCGTGAAGATCGCCCGAGGCTTCGCCGGCGACGACCGCGAGCTTCATCGGCTGCCTCTTTGGAGCGGCGGGCGCCTCGCCCACCGGTACGAGAGCGACGGCGGGCGAGGGCGCCCGCCGCTCCAACGTTGACCGCTACGTGCGAGCTTCATCGCAGCGGGAACGGGAACATCAGCCAGCCCAGCGCGATGCCGCCGAGAAAGAGGCCGCAGAAGACCAGCACGATGAAGCGGATGCGCTCGCGCGTGGTCTCGCGCCACAGCAGTGCAAAGTACGACGAGGTGGCCAGCGCGTAGAGGAACATCAGCACGATGTGGTTGCGCATCACTGCTTCCGTCCTTCCGCAATGTCCCATGCGTCGACGATGAGCAGGAGGTTCATCAGTCCCGCGGTGAGCGTGAACGTGAGGCCGTATTCGTACGTCGTCGAGGTGACCTTGCCCCACGGCCCGAGCGCTTTGGCGATGAAGTACATCAAACCCGAGCCCATCGAGCCGTAGCTGGCCAGCACTTTCAGGAGCGAGCCGCGCGTTTCGTTGAGCGTGTACTGCCCGCCGTCGACCGCCAGGCCGATGACGAACATCAGGACGATGATGGCGCAGAAGCCGAGCGCGCGGGCGCGGCGGCCGAGGTAGAAATGCCCGGCGCCGGGAATGAGATAGGCCAGCACCATGGCGATGATCGATCGTGGCTTCATTCGGCGAAGAGGTCCTTGCGGAGCTGTGCGAAGTGCGGCTGCAGCTTGTCGTACGTCGAGTCGAGATCCTCCGGCACGAGCCGCGTGCGCGCCGTGACGGTCATGAAATTCGAGTCGCCGCCCCAGCGCGGCACGATGTGCATGTGGTAGTGATCGGCGATTCCGGCGCCCGCGACCGTGCCGAAGTTCATGCCGACGTTGAAGCCGTCGGGATGGTAGACGTCGGAGAGGATTCGCTGCGCTTCCGCCGTCAGGCCGATGAGCGCGCGCAGCGAAGCGTCGGTGCTCTCGAACAGCCGCGCTTCATGCGCGATGGGCGCGACCATCAGGTGGCCGTTGGTGTACGGGTAGCGGTTGAGCATCACGAGCGCGCGGTCATTGCGCCAGAGCGTCAGCGTGTCGCGCGTTGCGTCCGACGCCGCGGCGATGCAGAAGATGCAGCCCGCCGGCGCGTCGGTTTTCGGCGAGGTCAAGTAGGGATACCTCCAGGGAGTGAACAGGATTTCCACGCGTGCGCTATTCCGCCGCGTCCATCACATCATCATCGTCGTCGTCTTCGTCATCGACAGGCAGGTGCGTGGCGTTGGCGAGCGCTTTGTTGATCAGCTCCTTGAGCTCTTTGCCGGGCTTGAAGTACGGGATCTTCTTGGACGGCACTTCCACCTTCTCGCCCGTCTTCGGATTGCGGCCCGTGCGTGACTTGCGGCTGCGGAGGCGGAAGCTGCCGAAGCCGCGGAGCTCGATTTTCTGGCCGCCGCGCAGCGAATCGACGATGGAGTCGAAGACGATGTTGACGATGGTCTCGGCCTGCTTCTTCGTCAGTTGGACGACGCGCGCGACTTCGTCGACGAGCTCGGCCTTCGTCATCACGCCCGCACTGCGGATCTCGTCGTGCTCGGGATCGATTGGTCGGTCCAAAGTGCCCTCCTCTTCGCGTCCGCCGTTCGGACGCTACTGCCAACTCAACGCGTACAGGAACCGCGGCAAGCGCCGGCTCACGATTTTTTCAATCACCGAACGCCCTTCGGCATCGCCTCGCATGAGATCGAGGAGCGACGCTTCGCGGCGATGCGGCCAGATGCGCGCCGGCTCGCCGGCGATGCCGCCTGCTTTCGCCGCGATCGACACCGCATCGTCGATCGTGCCGAGGGAATCGATCAGTTTCAGAGCGAGTGCTTCCTCGCCGGTAAAGACGCGGCCGTCCGCAATTTTGGCGATGTCCGCTTCGCTGATCTTGCCGTGACGCCCCACCGCAACCGCTTTCACGAACTGTCCGTGCAGCTGCATGACGATGCGCTGGAAGTACTGGCGCTCGCCAGCGGTGAGATCGCGGAACGGCGAGCCGGCGTCTTTCATCCCGCCGCTCGTGATCGTCTCCGGCTTCACTTTCGCCCACTGCACCAGATCCTTCACCTCGAACCATTGCAGGATGACGCCGATCGAGCCGGTAATCGATCCCGGATTCGCAACGATCTGGTCACAGGCGGAGGCGATGTAGAAGCCGCCCGACGCCGCCACGCTGTCCAGCGAAGCGATGATCGGTTTCTTCGATTCCTTGCGCAGGCGCAGGATGGTCGAATAGATCTCCTGCGACGGCGAGATCGCGCCGCCCGGGCTGTTGATGCGCACGACGATCGCTTTCACGTCGTCGTTCTTCGCGTATTTGCGCAGCGTGTCGATGGCTTCGCGCGAGTCGAGGATCTCTCCTTCGATCGGCACGATGGCCACCTTGGCGTCGCTGAATGAGAATTCGCCGGAGCTCTCGCCACTCGCCATCATCGCCAGCACGGCCAGCAGAAAGAGTCCGCCGAAGACGACCAGGCAACCGGTGAGCGTGCCGAGAAAAAACGCACCGGCGCGCGACTTTGTCTTGACGACGACGGTGGGCGCAGCAGGCGTCTCGCCTGCCGGACGCTGTTCGGCGGGCGCGCTGCCCGCCGCTCCCACATCACCGCCAGGATTTTGCAGATCCGACATGACGATCAGCTCTGAGGAGTGACGTCGCCTTCGTCAGGATGCTCGTCGCGAGGCTCATCGTGAGCTTCTTCATGATGTTCGGCCGGAGCTTCGTCGTGGTGCCCTTCCGCGCCGACGTCGTGCGCTCCCGCGAACTGCGCCCGCTCTTCGTCCGTGGCCGGATCGACGTCGCGCGTGGTCAAACCGATCTTTCGTTCGTTGGGATCGATCTTGATGATGCGCGCGCGCAGCACTTCCCCAGGCTGAAACGTCTTGTCGAGTTTCTGCCGCGGATCCCGCGACACCTCAGAAATGTGCGCCAGACCTTCGACGCCGTCGACGAGGCGGATGAAGAGACCGAAATCAGTGATCTTCGAAACAGCGCCGATCACTTCGTCGCCGATGTTGTGCGAGCGCGCGAAGTTGTCCCACTCGTTCGGCAGGAACTCGCGCACCGAAAGCGACAGGCGCTGATTCTCGCCGTCGACGTTGATCACGCGCGCCTTCACGGTGTCGCCCTTCTTCAGCACTTCGCTGGGGTGCTTGAGGCGGCGGTTCCACGACATGTCGGAGATGTGAATGAGGCCGTCGATCCCCTCTTCCACTTCGACGAACGCGCCGAAGTCGGTGAGGTTGCGCACGCGTCCTTCGATGACGGTGCCGACCGGATACCGCTCGGCGATCGTGTCCCAAGGGTTCTGTTCGAGCGCGCGCAGCGACAGCGAAATGCGGCGGTTCGCGACGTTGACGTCGGAAACGACCGCTTCGATCTCGTCGCCCATGTTCAGGAACTTGCCCGGATGGCGGATCTTTTTCGTCCACGACATTTCGCTGACGTGGATGAGCCCTTCGACGCCTTCTTCGAGCTCGATGAACGCGCCGTAATCGGTGAGCGAAACCACGCGGCCTTTGACGCGGCTGCCGAGCGGATAACGCACCGCCACGTCGAGCCACGGATCGGGAGATTTCTGTTTATAGCCGAGGGAAACGCGCTCGGAGCCGGCGTCGAACTTCAACACCTGCACTTCGATCTCGTCGCCGACATTGAAGTATTCAGATGGATGGTTGACGCGGCCCCAGGAGATGTCGGTGATGTGCAGGAGCCCGTCGACGCCGCCGAGGTCGACGAAGACGCCGTAGTCGGTGATGTTCTTGACGATGCCGTGCGTGAGCTCGCCTTCTTTGAGGCGCTCGAACGTTTTCGTTTTCGCCGCGGCCTGCTCGACTTCCACAATGGCGCGGCGCGACAGCACGATGTTGCTGCGCTTCTTGTCGAACGAAACGATCTTGAAGCTGAGTTCCTGGCCGCGCAGTGCGTCGAGATTCTTGACCGGTTTGGTGTCGATCAGCGAGCCGGGCAGAAACGCTTTCACGCCGCCGACGTCGACGGCCAGACCGCCTTTCACGCGGTCGATGACGCGGCCGGTGATCGGCTGGTCTGCTTTGAACGCGGCTTCAATGTCGTCCCACACGCGCAGGCGCGCGGCTTTTTCGCGGGAGAGTGCCACGTAACCGGAAGAGTCTTCGAGGCGTTCGATGAAGACTTCCAGCTCGTCGCCCCGTTTGACTTTGACCGTCCCGTCATACCCCGTCACTTCCCCGATCGGCAGCAGCCCCTCGGATTTGTAACCGATGTCGACGACCACGTCGGTCGGCGTCACTTTCATGACGCGGCCGCGGATGATTTCGCCTTCCGTGAGGCTCGGCTTCGTATAAAGCTCGAGCAGTTGCTCCATGCCGAGGTCTTCCAGCCCATTGCTATCCGCCGGACGCGGTTGATTGTTTTTCTTAGGATCGTCACTGGACGGCATGAAGTGGGAAACCTCCCTCGACTCGACAGGCGCGGCAAGCCTGCTCAATTTTCGGCATTCCGCCCGCGGCATTCGCGAACGAAATTCAACGTAAATTGTTGATACGCGCCGAAATCGGGAGTTTACCGACCGCGTCCGAGTGAGTCAACCCGCGGCGCCACATCTCCGGCGTTCCGCCACGCTCGCGCCGCTCGCGCCAGGCTCATGGGCTCATAGGCTCATGGGCTCAGAGTAGCGACGGCATGCTCTCGCGAAGGCCGTTGGAGCGGCGGGCGCCCTCGCCCGCCGAAACGGCGCCACGGCGAAAATCTCCAATCTTGCGCAGCGTGCGCTGCTATGAGCCCATGAGCCTATGAGCCCATGAGCCTAACCCCCGCCGTTCCCCGCACCGCCTCCACAATGCACTCCACCACCGCTGGAATGCTCAGGTCGGATGTATCGACCACTGTGTACGTCGCGTCATACATCAATGGTGAGTCCGCTCGGGTGGAATCCTGTTCGTCGCGCTGCACGGTTTCGGCGAGCACTTTGTCGTAATCGACGACCTGCCCTTTGGCGAGCAGCTCGCGGTAGCGGCGGTCGGCGCGGACGTTCGGGCGCGCGGTGAGGAAGAACTTGTGCGGCGTTTCGGGGAAGACTTTGGTGCCGATGTCGCGGCCTTCCAGCACTCCCCCTTTTTCGCGGCCGAGCTCCTGCTGCAAGCGGACGAGCTCGCGACGGACGCCGGACGCGGCCGAGACGTGACTGGCGGCCATGCTGATCTCGGGCGTGCGGATGAGATGCGTGATGTCTTCGCCGTTCAGGAGAACTCGCGGTACGTCGCCGGGAACGAATTCGATGCGCATCTCATGAGCGAGCGGCTCGAGGCGTGCGGCGTCTTTGACGTCGATGCCGCGGCGGATGGCGGCGAGGCCGAGGGCGCGGTACATGGCACCGGTGTCGATGTGGGGGATCGCCAGTGCGCGCGCGACGAGTTTGCTGGTGGTGGTTTTGCCGACCCCGGAAGGGCCGTCGATGGCGACGATCAGCGGAGCGTGCGCCGGCTCAGCCACGGCCGCGGCGCGTCTCCCGCTCTCTCGTGTTGCCGGCGGCGGCGCGCGAGGTGCGGCGCACCGTGCCAGTGCGCGCGGCCGGTTTCGCGGCGGCGCTCTTCTTCTTCGACGAACCCTTTGCGTCGCGTGCAAGCTTCTTCACGGACGGTTTCGGTGCAGCCGGCTCCTTGCGTGCCGTGGGACGCGTGGCGCGGCGCGGTTTCGGCGGCGCCGGCTCTTTCATCGTCTCCAGCATCTTCACTTCGGTCTTGGAGAGCTCGCGCCAGTCGCCGGGGCCGAGCGTCGGATCGAAGAGCGGACCGATGGCGACGCGCTTCAGCTTGGAGACCGGATGGCCGACCGCCTGATACATCTTGCGGATCTGCTGCGTGCGCCCTTCGCGCAGTTTCACTTCGAACCAGCTGTTGCCTTCGTCTTCACCGCGGCCGGTGCTCTTGCCCGTGGTCTTCATGCGGCGGATCTCGCACGGGAGCGTGCGCTTGCCGTCGATGGTGATGCCGCGCTCGAGCTTCTCGATGATGCGGTCTTCGGGAACGCCGCGCACCTTCACGTGGTACGTCTTCACGGAGCCGTGTTTCGGATGCGAGACCTTGAAGGCGAGGTCGCCGTCGTTCGTGAGGATGATCAGACCTTCGGAATGAAAGTCGAGACGTCCGACGGGATAGATGCGCTCGCGCACACCTTTAATGAGATCGATGACGGTCTTGCGGCCTTGCGGGTCTTCGACCGTAGTCATCACTTCTTTGGGCTTGTAGAGAAGAATGTAGCGATGGGGCTCGGCGCGCGTGATCAGCTTGCCGTCGACCTTGATGTGATCGTGCGCCGCATCGGCTTTCGATCCGAGCTCGGTGACGACGCGACCATTCACGGTCACCCGCCCTTCACGGATCATCGTTTCCGCTTCGCGTCGTGAAGCGAAGCCGGCGTGCGCGATGATCTTCTGCAGTCGCTCCAGTTCCATCACTCTTTCGCTTCGCGGTCGTCCGATTCTACTTCGAAAGTTGCGCCAGCTTCGTCAGCAACATCATCGCTCGATGTGTTGATGTCGCGCGACTCTTCTTTCGTTGCGTTGTCCGCTTCGTCATTCATGCCGACGTTTGTATCAAGCACTGCGTCATCTTGTGCTGCGTCAGTGACGTCGATCGCCTCGTCCGCCGCGTCGTCAGCAACATCGTCGCTCGCGTCATTCGCGTCGGCATCGTCATCAACGGCGCCGTCGTCGCTCGACGCCTCACCCGCCTCGCCCGCATCTTCGCGCGCCAGCTCTTCAGCTGCACGTTCATTCGCGGTGAGCATCTCGTCCGCACCCAGCGGCACTTCCATGCCCTGCGTCTGGCTGTCGTCCGCATTCGCGATCGCGGCCACGACGTCATCGCCGAGCGACTCGCCGATCAGATCGCCGAACTCTTCGAGGCGCGGCAGATCGCGAATGTCGTTCAGGCCAAAGTGCACGAGGAACTCTTTCGTCGTGCGATAGAGGAACGGACTGCCAACCACGTTCTTGCGGCCAGCCACGCGGATCATGCGCCGCTCGAGCAGCGTGCGCACGACGCCCGTCGAGTTCACGCCGCGAATCTCCGAGATCTCCGGCGCGGTGATCGGCTGCCGGTACGCGACAATCGCGAGCGTTTCCAACGCCGCGAGCGAAAGGCGGTTCTCGCCCTTCTTCGCGAAATACTTTTTCAGAACCGGATCGTGCTCGGCGCGCGTGGCGAAACGCCAGCCGCCGGCGGTCTGCTCGAGCATGAAGCCGCCGACCGTCGTTTCCAGGCCGCGCTTGATGTCGTCGAGCTGCGTGATGATCGCGTCTTTTCCTTCCTCCGCAAACGCCTCGACCAGATCGTCCACGCGCACCGGATCGGTGCTGACGAAGAGGATCGCTTCGATGGCGGCGCGGAGCTCTGCTGGTTCCATTGCCATGTCGGTTTCGATTCCTAACTATTGTCGAACAGCGCGAAGGTCTCGGCGTCGATCTCTTTCTCGGTGGCGGCGACGAGGATCTCGCCGAAGATCTGGCCCTGCTGCAGATGAATGCCGCCGAGGCGGACCAGCTCGAGCATGCCGAGGAAAACGGCGATCAATTCGTTGCGATCGCGGCCTTCGAGAAACCACTGCAGCCGGATCGGCGATTTCTCGCGCACCTTGTGGTACAGCTCGGACATCTTGTCCGAAACCTTGTGCACGACGCGCTGCAGCTCGATGGCCTGCGGATGATTCTGTTTGTAGCGCGACAGCGCGCTGCGAAAGGCGTCGATGAGATCGAAGAGCGACACGTCGCTCATGTCGATTTCCTGCGGCTCGTCGTTGCCGGGCAGCGGCACGCGCGGACGCGACCACATACCCATGCGCACGACGTCGAGCTCCGCGAATGTTTCGGCGACCGCTTTGAAGCGCTGGTACTCGACCAGGCGATCGACGAGCTCCTGCCGCGGATCCTCGATCGTTTCGTCGCTCTCGTCGCGCGGCAGCAGCATGCGCGACTTGATGTTGATCAGCAGCGCGGCCATGTAGATGTAGTCGGCCGCGACGTCGAGATCGAGCGCCGTCATCGTGTCGAGGTATTCGTTGTACTGCCTCGTCACCGTGACGATGGGGATGTCGTAGATGTCGACTTCGTTCTTGCGAATGAGGTGCAGCAGCAGATCGAGCGGACCGTGAAAGGTCGGCAGCGAAACCTTGTACGCGGATTCGTCGGTCTCGGGCGCGTCGGGCGCACCTTGCGTGGGCGCGGGCGGCGCCGCCGCCACGCTCTCTTTCTCTTCCTCGCTCATCCGAGCTCCGGATACGAGATCTTCATCGCGCGACGCGCACTTGCCATCGTCTCTTCCGCACGCGCAGCCGCGCGCTTGTTGCCTTCGCGCAGAGCGTCCCAGACGATCGACGGATCGCGATCGATCGCTTCACGTTTCTCGCGGATCGGCCGCAGCTGCTCGATCATGATGTCGGCGAGCAGCTTCTTGTCCTGTACGCAGCCGATCTGCGCCGTGCGGCACTCGTGATCGACACGCGCCACGGTCGCTTCATCGGAGAAGAGCTTGTGGAACTGGAAGAGATTGCAGATGTCCGGATTGCCCGGATCGCTGCGCCGCACGCGATTCGGGTCGGTGAACATCGTCGAAACGAGCGCACGAATCTCGTCCGCGCTCGCCGTCAATCCAATGGTGTTGCCGTACGACTTCGACATCTTCCGCCCATCGAGCCCCGGCACTTTCGGCGTGGCCGTGAAGAGCGGCTGCGGCTCCGGAAAAACGTCGCCGTAGAAGTTGTTGAAGCGGCGCACGATCTCGCGCGACAGCTCCAGATGCGAAGCCTGATCCTCACCGACCGGCACGAACGCCGCGCGGTAGATGATGATGTCGGCCGTCTGCAGCAGCGGATAGCCGAGGAAGCCGTACGTGTTGAGGTCTTTCTCCTGGAGCTGCTGCTGCTGATCCTTGAAGGTCGGCACGCGCTCCAGCCACGGCAGCGGCGTCGTCATCGACAACAGCAGATGCAGCTCCGCGTGCTGCTTCACTGCCGACTGCACGAAGATCGTGCACTTTTTCGGATCGAGTCCCGCAGCGATCCAGTCGGCCACCGCGTTGAATGTGGCGTCACGAATTTTCGATGGATCGGCGTAGTCGGACGTGAGCGCATGCCAGTCGGCCACGAAGAAGAAACAGGGGTGGCGTTCCTGCAGCTCCACCCAGTTGCGCACCGCACCGAAGTAGTTGCCGAGGTGAACGCGGCCGGTTGGCCTGAGGCCGCTGAGAACGTACTGAGGAGTCTGATTCAATCGATGCTCACGGGGTAGTGAAAATTGGACGGGGCAGTGTATCACCCGCGCTGCGTACAATATGTTCATGCCTCAGGCCGCTCTTGCTGCGGTTTCGCGACTGACCGATGCACTCAGCCGCGCGACGACTCTCCAGGACGTCTACGACGCCGCACTGGACGCGCTCCAGCAAGGCCTCGGCGTCCCCCGCGCGGCGATTCTTCTCTTCAATGAGAACGACGTGATGAGCTTCGTGGCCTGGCGTGGCATCTCCGATTACTACCGCACGAACGTAAACGGCCACACGCCGTGGAAGCCCGATACGCCAGCGCCGCAGCCGATCGTCGTGAGCGATGTTCGCGACGATGAATCGCTCTCCGTCTACGACACCGTCTTCGCATCCGAGGGCATTCGCGCGCTGGGCTTCTTCCCGCTCGTTTACCGCGATCGCGTGATCGGCAAGTTCATGCTGTATTACGCCGAGCCGCACACGTTCCGCGATCTGGAAGTGCAGTTGGCTTCGACGATCGCAGGACAGATCGCGTTCGGCGTGGCGCGCGTTCGCGCCGAGCTCGCGCTGCAGCGCGAACGCGATCGCCTCGACGATCTGATCGCGAACGTTCCGGGCGTGGTGTGGGAGACGACGGGAAACGGCGCGTCGCGTCGCGTGTCGTTCGTCAGCCCACGCATCGTGGAGCTCCTCGGCTATCCGCTCGAATCGTGGTACGCCGATCCGAACTTCTGGGAGACCGTCATCGTCGAGCGCCCGGCGGAAGAGAACGCGAGCGCCAATCACTACCGGATGCGCACCGCGGACGGGCGGCTGATCTGGACTGAAGTGCGAACGGCGCGCGGGCAGGACGGCGAACGGACCGTCATTCGCGGCGTGACGATGGACGTCACCGCGCAGCAGGAAGCGGAACGCGCGCGCGACTTTCTGAACGAAGCGTCAGCCATCCTCGCCTCTTCACTCGACTACACGACCACGTTGAAGAACATCGCTCAGCTCGTGGTCGGCCACGTTTGCGACTGGTGCTCGATCGACGTGCGCGATGAAGAAGGTACGTACCGCCGCGTCGCGGTGACGCATCGCGATCCGAACATGGCCGCGATGGCGGAGCAGATGGCGAACGTGACGGTCGGCCAGCAGCGCTCGGGCACGATCGCGCGCGTGATCGAGAGCGGCGATCCGCTGCTCATCGCGGAAGTCGATTGGGATCAATACGGCAAGCTGTACGCCGACGCGCCCGAAATCGTGAAGACGATGCGCACGCTCGGCATGCGCTCGTACATGACCGTGCCGCTGCTCGCCGGCGGCCGCAGCTTCGGCGCGGTGTCGCTCGTCACCGGCGCGCGCGTATTCGATGAAAACGATCTCGCGCTGGCGACGGAGCTGGGACGCCGCGCCGGTTACGCGATCGACAACGCGCGTCTCTATCAACAGGCGCAGGACGCGAATCGCGCGAAGGACGAGTTCCTGGCCACGCTCTCCCACGAGCTCCGCACCCCGCTCACCGCCACCCTCGGCTGGGCCTCCATGCTGCGCACGCAAAATCTCTCGGCCGAGAATTTTCGGCTGGCCATCGAGACGATCGAGCGGAGCACACGCGCGCAGGCGAAACTGATCGACGACATCCTCGATGTCTCGCGCATCGTGGCGGGCAAGCTGACGCTCACGTTAGCGCCGGTCGATCTCCGCACGATCATCGAAGCGGCAGTGGACGGCATCCGTCCGAGCCTGGCGACAAATCTCGATCTGCAGCTTTCGCTCGACGGCGCACGTGCGGTCGCGCAAGGTGACGCGGCGCGGCTGCAGCAGGTGATCTGGAATCTGCTCTCGAATGCGGTGCGCTTCACGCCCGCAGGCGGCAGCGTCCACGTGATCCTCGACGCGCCGGAGAGCGATCACGCGCGCGTGGTCGTGAGGGACAACGGCATCGGCATCTCGCGCCGCCTTCTGCCGTACGTCTTCGAGCGCTTCCGCCAAGCCGAAGGCGGCACCACCCGCGCCCACGGCGGCCTCGGCCTCGGCCTCGCCATCGTGAAGAGCATCGTTGAACTGCACGGCGGCTCGGTGATCGCGGAAAGCGAAGGCGAAGGCAAAGGCGCGACGTTCACGCTGCGACTTCCGGCGACGACCGCACAAGTGCCGGTGCAGGCGTCGACGGAAACATCGTCCGCCGCGCTCGCGCTTTCGGGCGTGTCGGTGCTGCTCGTCGAGGATGAAGACGACACGCGCTACATGCTCAGCGCAGCGCTGCAGAGTTTCGGTGCGCGCGTGACGGCCGTGCGCTCGGCGGCTGCTGCGATGCACGTGCTGCAATCGAACACGCCCACCGTGGTGGTGAGCGACATCGGCATGCCCGGCGAAGATGGCTACACGTTCATGATGCGCATTCGCTCAGGCGCCATCGAGCGCGTGCGATCGATTCCTGCCATTGCGTTGACCGCGTACGCACGGCCCGAGGATCGCGAACGGATTCTCGACAGCGGCTTCGGCTACTACCTCGCGAAACCGATCGATCCGCTGCAGGTGGTGAAGACGGTGCGCGAAGCCGCGGGAAAATAAGGGAAGACCGTTGGAGCGGCGGGCGCCC
>DASSMK010000178.1:0-12838 GCA_035688915.1 Thermoanaerobaculia bacterium | reverse complement strand
ACTACGTTTGCGTCAGGGGGAAATTCGCGCTGGCCGTGTTCGTGAGCCTTCTGTGGCTCCTCCTCACGATCTGGATCTCGATCCCCTGGATGCATGACCTTGCGCGGCTCGTCAGCTGGCCGGTTGCGCTGTTCGTCATTGGCGGCATCGCGCTCGCGCCGGGTGCCATGAATGCGTTTGTCGCCGTCAGTCTGCTGCTCGACCGGCGACCGCTCCACCAGCCGCGCGATCACTATCCGCCCATTACTGTGCTCATTGCGGCGTACAACGAGGAAGCTTCGATCCTCAAGACGCTGCGGTCGCTCTCCATGCAGACCTATCCCGGCGAGATGGAAGCCATCGTCATTGACGACGGCTCCACCGACGGCGGTGCGGACATCGTCGACGCGCAGCATTTTCCGTGGCTGCGGCAATTGCGACAGCCGGGCAATCTCGCCAAATCGGCAGCGCTCAATCGAGGCATGGCCGAAGCGCGCTTTGAACTGATCGTCACCATCGACGCCGACTGCGTTCTCTACAAGGACGCGCTGCGCAATCTCGTCGAGCGCTATTTGAGCGATCCGCACGGCACCAGAGCAGTGGCCGGCACAGTGCTCGTGCAGAACTCGCGCGACACGTGGGTGACGAAAGCGCAGGAATGGGATTACTTCCATGGCATTGCGGCGATCAAGCGGATGCAATCCTTCTTTCACGGCACGCTCGTGGCGCAAGGCGCGTTTTCGCTGTACGAGCGCAGTGCCATCCGGGACGCCGGCGGCTGGCCGGCCTGCGTCGGCGAGGACATCGTGCTCACGTGGGCGATGCTCGAGCGCGGGTGGCGAATCGGCTACGCCGAAGATGCCTGCTGCTTCACGAACGCGCCGACGACTTTGAAATCATTCATCGGCCAGCGCCGTCGATGGGCGCGCGGCATGATGGAAGCTTTCCGCCGCCATCCCCGCGTCCTGCTCTCCCGTCGCATGTCAACGTTCTTCATCTATTGGAATCTTTTGTTCCTCTGGCTGGACTCCGCCTATACGTTTGCGTTTCTGCCCGGAGTGGTCCTGGCGCTCTTCGGCATTTACTGGGTCGCCGGCGCGATGACGCTGGCACTGCTGCCGATGGCGCTGATGATGAACCTCCTGATGTATCGCATCAGCATCAGGATGTTCGACGGGCAGGGCCTTCACTTGCGGCGGAACATCGGCGGATTCCTGCTGTACGTCTTCCTCTACAACCTCGTGCTGCAGCCGGTCAGTGCTCTCGGCTACGCGTCGGAGATCTTGGGATTGCGCAAATCGTGGGGTGCGCGATGAGAAACTGGCTGACGGCCGTAGCCCTCGTCGCAATGATGTCCGCTGGCGCGCAAGCGCAGCAGGTGGCCGGCCTCGGCGACGTGAGCGCCACGATCGATGCGGACGACTTCAGCGCGCTGCGTGTGCGCGGAGGTGCGCTCCTCCGCTACGAGACGCCGTTCCATTACATCGGTCTCGCCGCGCAGACGACGCAGTACACGGAATCAGGATGGCGCGCCGAGGCCCCCGGTGTGTTCCTGCTGTGGCGCAGTCAAAAGCCGGCCACACTGGAGGGAATCGCTGCCGAGGCGGGCGTCGTGCGCGTAACGGGCCGCATGCGGGTCATCGGTGACGCGACGTGGAGCCTGCGCCCACTCGCGCAAACAGGCATTGAGCTCATTGCCGCCGGTGACCTGGTCGGAACGCGGCGCGCACTGGAGAACGCGATCGCCTATCGCTTTACGGCAGCCAGCATCGAACAGGGAATCGGCAAGCGCTTCACCGTGATCGGCCTCGCGGGCATGCAGCATTTTACCGATGGCAATGATCGCGTGCATCTGCGCGGCCGGCTCATCTACGTCGTCGCGCCGGAGCAGGGGCTCAGCGTGCAACTGCAATGGCGGCAATACGAGTCGAATCAGCTCGATGTCGGCGAAGCGTATTTCAATCCCGAGCGGTACCGGCAGTGGCACGGCGGGCTTTCGATCAGAAGACGATCTGCCGGATGGATGCTATATGCGTCCGCCGCCGCCGGGCGGGAACAGATCGACGGCGGCACCGAACGGACGATCTGGCTCGCCGATCTCCGCATGGAGCGCGCAATCGGCAGAGCGCACCTGGCCCTCCACGCAGGCTACAACCGGTCGGCAGGATTTGGCACGGCCGAGGACTACTGGGACCGCTCGCTCGGCGTAACGATCATCGTGCCGTTCTGATCGCGATGGATGACGCGCGGCGCGATCGCCTGGCGCCGTAGCGCTCAGCGCCGGTTCGCGAGAACGCCCGCCACGGCACGCACCAGGTCCTGCGGTGCGAACGGCTTCTTGACGTAATCGTCGAACCCCGCAGAGAGCGCCAGCTGATGCTGCAACGCGCCGCCGTACGCCGTCACAGCAAGCGCGGGGATGGTGCGCTTGTCATCGTGTCGCGCGCGGATGCGCCGCGTGAGCGAATGACCGTCTTCGTCCGGCATGGCGATGTCACTCACGACTGCGTCGAAGGATTGCTCGTTCAATTGCTCGAACGCGTCGGCAGCGCTGCTCGCCGTGACGACGGAAGCTCCGGCTGCGCGCAGAATTGTCGTGATCAGGTTGCGCATCTCCAGTTCGTCGTCGACGACGAGCACGCGCTTGCCGGCGATCGAATACGTCGCGTCGGACGCAGGCGGCTTGCTTTCGTCACGAACGTGCAGCATGGCCGGCTCGATCGCGGCGGTGAACTCGCGGGCCGGGAGCGACACCGTGAACGTCGCGCCTTGCCCCTCACCCGCGCTTTCCGCGCATACCGTGCCGCCGTGCATCTGCACGAGTTGCCTGACGATCGAGAGCCCGAGGCCGAGGCCGCCGTGACTGCGGGTACTACTGCCGCGCTCCTGACTGAGGCTATCGAAAACCCGTGGAAGGAACTCGGCACTGATGCCGCGTCCCGTATCGCTCACGACGATGTCGACGCGTGAATCCGTCGAGGCCATCTGTACGCGAATGCGTCCGCCGGCGGGCGTGAACTTCACGGCGTTCGCCAGGATGTTCCAGAAGATCTGCTGGAGCCGCGTCGGATCGCCATCCACGCGCGAGGTGCCGGGCGTGAAGGCTTTCTCCAGCGCGATGTTCTTCCTCTCCGCAGAGGGCGTGATGGCGCGCAGTGCGAGCAGGACGGATGCAGCAACGTCGACCGGTTCGCTGTTCAACTCCAGCTTCCCGGTGAGCAGTCGCGACACGTCGAGCATGTCGTCGATCAGCCGCGATTGAGCCCGCGACGACTGCACGATCGAATCGAGAGCCACGCGCTGCGTCGCGGCGTCCAGGCCGCCTGTCACGAGAAGCTCGGCCCAGCCGAGAATCGACGTGAGCGGTGTGCGCAATTCGTGAGAGCTGGTTGCCAGAAACTCGTCTTTGGCGCGGCTGAGCGCTTCGGATTCGTGATACTGCCGAACGAGCGCTTCTTCCACGCTCTTCCGATCGTGAATGTCGGTACTCGAAGCGACCCAGATCACGATTCCTCCCGCATCGCGCATCGCGGCGGCGCGAGTGAGATGCCAGCGGAAGACACCGTCGGCGCGGCGGAAGCGGCTCTCGTGTTGGAACGCCTCGCCGCTTTCGATGGAGTGGCGCCAGAGGCGATCGTCTTCTTCCTCTTCAGCAGGATGTGTGAACGATGCGCGGCCGGCCGTGCACAGCTCTTCGCACGTCAGCCCGGTGAAGTCCGTCAGCTGGCGGTTGCAGTAGTCGATGCCTCCATCTGGTTTGGCCGTGAAGATGATGATCGGCATCGACTCGGCGAGGAACTGGAAACGCTGCGCACTGATGCGAGCGGCGTCCTCGGCCCATTTGCGATCGGTGATGTCGCGGATGTTGCACTGGATGACCTTGAGATCGCCGACCATGTAGGAGTTGCTGACGAACTCCACTTCCACGCGCTTTCCCCGCTTGGTTTGGAGCGGCATATCTTCATAGCGGATGTAGCCGGTCTCCTGCAGTCGCTGCATGGCCGCCTTGCTCTCCAGTGTGTCGGAGAACAGACCGATCTGCCACAGCTCCTTCCCGATCAACTCTTCGAGGGGATAGCCGAGGAGGGCGATCACGAACGGATTGGCGTCCATGATCTTCCCGCTCGCTTCTTCCAGGATGAGGATCGCGTCCTGCGCCGTCTCGAAAAGCCGCCGATAGCGCGCCTCGGAAGCGCCGAGAGCATGCGCAGCGATGGCGCGTTCTGTGATGTCGCGGATGTTGCACTGAATGACCTTCAATCCGTCGACCAGGTAGGCGTTGCTGACGAACTCCACTTCCACGCGCTTTCCCTGCTTCGTTTCGAGCGGGAGGTCTTCGTAGCGGATGTAGCCTTCTCCCTGAAGCTGCTCCATCGCCGCCTGACTCTGCGCCTTGTCGGTGAACACGCCAATTTCCCAGAGCTCCTTCCCGACGAGCTCCTCGAGCGTGTAACCGAGCAGATCGATCACGAAGGGATTCGCATCCAGAATCGTTCCGGGCCGCTCCTCGGCATCGAGGATGAGGATCGCGTCCTGCGCGGTCTCGAAGAGGCGGCGGTAGCGAGATTCGGAGGCTTCCAGAGGCAACTGCCCCGCGGGAAGCGGCTTATCTCGCCCTTTCGTGGGAGTTCGAGCTGCCATCGTTCACATCCTTTCGGGACAACCGTCTGAGGATGGAGACAGTGGCGGTGTGCCGGCGGTTTGGCACTCTCGGTCGCAACCGGCTGATCAGGCGTGTACTGATGGGAACGGGCGCGGAACACCGCGAATTTCTCTATTTTTACGGAACCGTAATAATCGATTGCGGGAGCGCATTGTGTGATGTGCAGCGAATCAGTCACGCGGCGCTGCAATGACTGCTTCAATCACTGTCGTGCACCCATCAGCACGCCGGCTTTTATTTTTACGGAAACGTAATTATCGATGTCGCGCAGCCGTTGTTCATGACAGCGGTACGACACCCGGGACCTCTTGCCTCCGCCTGTCGCGACTCTTCACGAGCAAGCGAGGAGGCCGTATGACGGAGAAAGCGCACCATGCTGTGGCGCGAGAAGACAATGCTCTTCTTGCCGCATTGCCGACGCGGGAACGGAACGACGCACATCGCTCGTCGCAGCTCTTCACACTGGGATTCGGCGCGAAGATCCTCGAGGCGAATACGCGCTCGCAGCACGCGTACTTTCCGATCCGAGGCGCGGTGTCTCTGATCCGAACGCTGAGCTCAGGGCCGACAGTGGAAGTCGGCATTGTCGGCAACGAAGGGATGGTGGGCGTCGACATTTTCATGGACGCGCGCACCCAGCTCAATGACGCCATCGTGCAAGGCGAGGGGTTGGCCTGGCGGATGAACGCGGAGCACCTGCTGCTCCGCTTTCAACGCAATGGCGAGGTGCAACGGCAACTGCTGCGCTTCACGAACGCGTTCATCACGCAGGTCAGCCAGACCGCCGCGTGCAATCGCGCGCACAGTATGGAAGCGCGCCTGGCGCGTTGGCTCCTGATGATGCAGGACCGCGTCGCCGCGCCGCAAATCCGCATGACGCAGCAGTTCCTCGCGCACATGCTCGGAGCGCGCACCGCCAGCGTCAATGAAGCCGTGCAGAAGCTCGAAGCGGCGCGAGTCATCGGACACCGGCGTCAGGAGATCAGCATCCTCGACCGCGCAGGTCTCGAAGCAATGGCTTGCGAATGCTACGCAATCGTCTGTCGCGTTTACGAGCAGGCCATCCTCAACTAGAAGGAGTTTCACAACGACGACACTGTTTGCCGAACACGAAACGCTGACGATCCCAATACACTCCGGAACGATGCGCGCTGCCGTGTTTCACAACGTGAACGACGTGCGCCTCGAGGAAGTCCCGCGACCGCACGCCGCAGCGGGTGAAGCGGTCATCCGCGTCACGATGACGACGATTTGCGGCACCGATCTCCACATCGTACGCGGCGAGTACGCAGTGAAGCCGGGCCTCATCCTCGGCCACGAGCCGGTCGGCGTGATCGAGGAGCTGGGCGGCGGCGTGACGGGCTACCGGCGCCATTACGCCGTGCGGCCAGTGCAACGCCTGCCTCTCCGGCAACCTCTCGCAGTGCGGCCACGGCAGCGGCTACGAGGCCATCGGCGGCTGGCGGTTCGGCAACACGATCAATGGCCGCAGGCCGAATACCTGCTCGTCCCGAACGCGCAGGCCAACCTGGCGAAGATCCCCAACGATCTGACCGACGAACAGGTCGTCCTCCTCGCCGACATTGCCTCCACCGGCATCAGCGGAGCCGAGTCGGGCAACGTCCGCATCGGTGACGAAGTGGCGGTGTTCGCGCAGGGACCGATCGGCCTTTGCGCGGCACTCGATCGAACGGAGCACACGGTCTGCGTTCCCGTCTTCAGCAACATCGTGCAGTGCTCGACGGTGGCGCCGGTCTACCAATACGTCGCGACGCTCAACACCGCGGACGGACTGGAAGTCACGCCGCAGCCGATCGTGGCGGACGATTCGATCGCGCGCTTCCGGCCATTCGCAGCGGGCGGCGAGAACGATTTCCTGCTCGTTCGCAAATCGCGCGCAGGCATCGACGGCACGCGGATCGACGCGAACGGCGCGACGCAAACCAGCCTCGCGCTGATGGCCAAAGCGCCGCTGACCGGGCCCTCCTCGCCGGCCGCCGCGTGGGACGGCGTGCGGTACTTCGTGGCGTTCGACATGCTGGACGGCATCTCCACCGATATCTACGGAGGCGCGCACACCGACGCCGTGATCGCGAGCTCCGAACCGCTCGCCGCGTCGGCCGATCACGAAACCGATCCGCATCTCGCCGCGGCCGCGCAGGGCCGCTTCGCGCTGATCTACCTGCGCCGCGCGCTCGACGCGGACAGCGCGCAACTCGCGTTGCGCACGATCACGTTCGACGACGCCGCGCCCATCCGCCGCCGCGCCGTCCGTTAGCGCCGCTTCGCCGTCTTCAGAAACTCGCGCGCCACTTCCGCGACGTCGCGCTTCTTGCCGTCCACTTCGAAGTTGAGGCGGCGCATTGCGGCATCGTCGATCGTGTAGCCGAGAGCCATCAGCGTTCGCGTGGACGCGCGACACTTTTCGTCGATGTCTTTGCGGTAGACGATGGCGGCTTCGTACGGCGGGAAGTAGCGGCGGTCGTCCTGCAGGATCGTCAGGCCGAGCGATTCGATCAGACCGTCCGTCGAATTGCCGGCAATGAGATCGACCTGATTCGATGCGAGCGCTTTGTAGGTCAGGCCGAGGTCCATCGTCTTCGGCGCTTTGGCGAAGGCGAGGTGATACGCGGCGAGGAGGCCGTTCCAGCCGTCGGGACGTTCCACGAATTCGTAGCCGAAGCCTGGCTGGAAGTCGTTCTGCACGCGCGCCAGATCGGAAATTTTGGTGAGGCCATGCGCCGTCGCGTCGGCCTTGCGCACGATCATCGCGAACGTGTTGTTGAAGCCGAGCGGCGGTCCCCAATTCAGCTCGCGCTTCACGTACGCGTTGCGCACCGCTTCTTCCACGGCCTGCGCGCCGGCGAGCGATGGCTGCTTCAGAATCGCGGTGAGCGCGGTGCCGGAGTATTCGACGTACACATCGACGGAGCCCGCAGTGATCGCTTGATCGACGATCATCGTGCCGCCCATGTTCAGCCGCCGGTCGACGGTGCAACCCGCGGATTCGAGCTTCTGCGCGACGATCTCACCGAGGAGGACCGACTCGGTGAAGTTCTTCGAGGCGACGACGACCGGCGCGCGCGAATTGCCTCGCGAGCAGGCGGCGAGGAGAAGCGCGGCGCACAACAGCTTTCGCATCGGCCGCGATCATAGAACGAAGCTCACCGCGTCAGGCGGCGCTCCACGATTGTGAACAGCGCATCCGCGACGAGCGCCAGCGCCGCAGCCGGCAACGCGCCCGCGAGAATTAAGCGCGTATCGACCATGGCCACGCCGCGGAAGATGAACGTGCCCAGACCGCCGCCGCCGATGGCCGCGGCAATCGTGGCCAGGCCGATGCCGACCGTCGTCGCGATGCGCACGCCGGCGACGAGCGACGGCATGGCCAGCGGCAGTTCCACTTCGCGCAGCAGTTGCCGCGGCGTCATGCCCATGGCGATGCCCGCTTCGCGCACGTGCGGATCGACGCCGCGGATGCCGAGGAAGGTGTTGCGGACGATCGGGAGAAGTGAATAGAGGATGAGCGCGACGATGGCCGTGCGCATGCCGATGCCGCCGATGAACGGCACAGGAATCAGAAAGCCGAACAGTGCGAGCGACGGGATGGTTTGGATGGCGTCGATCGCGCGCAATGCGTAGCGCGCCGCGTTTGCGCTGCGGGTGCAGAGGATGCCGAGGGGGACGCCGAGAATGACGGCGACACCGACGGAGATGGCGACGATCAGCAGATGCTCGCCGGTCGTGCGCGCGATCTCGCCGATCATGCCGCTCCCGGCAGCACGGCGGCGTTGACGAACGCACGCACGCGCGGATCGTCGAGCTGCACGAACGCGCGCGACGGCGCATCCGCGACGATCGCCCCACCATCAAACATCACGATCCGCTCCGCGATGCGCATCGCTTCGGCCAGATCATGCGTGACGAAGACGATGGTCACGCCATCGCGAAAGGCGACGAACGTTTCCTGCAGCTCGCGGCGGACGATCGGATCGAGCGCGCCGAACGGCTCGTCGCACAACAGAAGCGCGGGCTGCGCGACGAGCGCGCGAGCGATGCCGACGCGTTGCTGCTCGCCGCCGGAAAGCGAGCGCGGTTTCCGCCCGCCGAACCTCTCGAACGGCAATCCCACCCGCCCCAGCACCTCGGCCGCCGCATCGCGCGTGCGCGCTTCCGGCCAGCCGAGAAGGCGCGGGACGGTGGCGACGTTTTCGTAGACGGTGCGGTGCGGAAAGAGTCCCGAGCCTTGCAGGATGTAGCCGCAGCGGCGGCGCAGCGCGATGAGATCGGTGGCGGCGAGCGAGACGCCGTCGACGCGCACTTCGCCGCGCGACGGGACGACCAGCCCATTCATCGAGCGCAGCGCGGTGGTCTTCCCCGCGCCACTGCGGCCAATCAGCGCCACCGTCTCGCCCGCGGCGATGCGGAGCGTGACGTCGCGCAGAATCGGCTCGCCCGCGGCAGTGTCGACGCAGACCCCGAGCAGCTCGATGGAGGAGGGCATGGGGAATTGTGGCACGCCCCGCGCCGCCCCCGCCGTCCCCCCCCCGGGGCAGGCTCAAAGGCTCACAGGCTCAAAGGCTCAAAGTAGCGCCGGCTGCGCGAGCGCCGCGCTACACGCATGTGGCATGGGCGAGAAACACGGCTCTCGCGCAGCGTGCGCTGCTCTGAGCCTTTGAGCCGGGGAGGGAGCCGCCGCCCGCCCGCCCGGAGCAGGCTCAAAGGCTCACAGGCTCAAAGTAGCGCCGGCGGCGCGAGCGCCGCGCTTCACGCATGTGGCATGGGCGATAAACACGGCTCTCACGCAGCGTGTGCTGCTCTGAGCCTTTGAGCCTGGAAGGGACCCGCCCGCCCGCCCGGACCAGGCTCAAAGGCTCACAGGCTCAAAGTAGCGCCGGCCGCGCGAGCGCCACGCTTTGCGCATGTGGCATGGGCGAGAAAGACGGCTCTCGCGCAGCGTGGGCTGCTCTGAGCCTTTGAGCCTGTGAGCCTTTGAGCCTGGGCGGGGGAGGGCCGGGCTAGAATTTCGCAAAGGAAGCTCAAGCGTATGACGGACACACTCACTCTCCCTGCCGAGGCGCGCGCGCGGGACGCGCGGCGCGAACGGATTCCGGTGGCCGTGCTCGGCGCGACCGGATCGGTCGGGCAGCGATTCATCCAGCTCCTCGACAACCATCCCTGGTTCCGCCTCCACGAAGTCGTGGCCTCGGAACGCAGCGCCGGCAAGTCGTACGCAGAAGCGGCAGGCTGGCGGCTGGAGAGCGTGATGCCGGAATCCGCCGCCGCGCTCACAGTGCGCTCGCTCGGTGCGGAGCTCGAATCGACGCTGCTCTTTTCCGGACTCGATTCCAGTGTGGCCGGCGAAGCGGAAGACGAGTACGCGAATCGCGGCGCCGCGGTGATTTCCAACTCGCGTAATCACCGCATGGATGCGGACGTGCCGCTGCTCATCCCGGAGATCAACGCGGACCACATCGACGCCATCGAGCAGCAGCGCAAGCGCCGCGGCGGCCGCGGCTACATCGTCACCAATCCGAACTGCTCGACCATCGGTCTGGCCATGGCCATCGCGCCGATCGAGCGCGCGTTCGGCATCGAAGCGCTGCACGTCACCACCATGCAGGCCATCTCCGGCGCGGGCTACGCGGGCGTGGCGTCGTACGCCATCCTCGACAACGTCATCCCGTACATCTCCGGCGAAGAAGACAAGATCGAAACGGAGCCGCGCAAGATTCTCGGCAAGTGGGACGGCCAGAAATTCGTGTCGTCCGACTTTGCCATCTCCGCGCAGACGAATCGCGTGCCGGCCATCGACGGCCATTTGATGACCATCTCGCTGAAGATGCGCAATCGCGCGTCGCTCGACGACGTGCGCCACGCCATCGAAACGTTCAGCGGCGAACCGCAGCGACTGAACCTGCCGTTCGCGCCCAAACACCCGCTGCATTACGTGAGCGATCCCGATCGTCCGCAGACGCGCCTCGATCGCGATCGGGAGCGCGGCATGGCCGTTTCGGTCGGCCGCCTGCGTCCCTGCCCGATCCTCGACCTGCGCATGGTGGCGCTGGTGCACAACACCATCCGCGGCGCAGCCGGCGCGGCCATCCTCAACGCGGAGCTGCTCGAAGCGCGAGGGCTTCTGTGATCGTCATCAAATTCGGCGGGACGTCGGTGGGCGATGCGGATCGCGTCGCGAACGCGATCGACATCGTCGCCGAGCGGCAGCACCGCAAGCCGGTGATCGTCGTCTCCGCGCTGTCCGGCGTGACGAACGATCTCGTCGCCGCCAGCGAAGCGGCGTGCGCTCAAGATGAAGCGCGCGTGCGCGAGATCATCGCCGGCGTGCGCGCCCGTCATGAAGACGTGGCGCTGCGCCTCGTGCAGCAAAAGTCGGATTTCCTCGAAGCGTTCATCAAGCAGCTCGACAAACAGATCGACGAGATCCACACCATCCTCCGCGGCATCACCCTCCTCGGCGAAATCACCGACCGCGCGAAAGACAAAGTGGTCTCCATCGGCGAGAAGCTCTCGTCGGTGCTCTTCGCCTACACGATGATGATGCGCGCGCTGCCCGCGGAGCACGTCCACTCGGAGCAAGTGATCTGGACCGACGATCGCTTCTGCGGCGCGACGCCGGACATGACGCTCACGCGCGAGCACGCCACGAAAGTGCTGCTGCCGCTCCTGGAGCGCAATCGCATTCCGGTGATGGGCGGCTTCATCGGCCGCACGCTTTCCGGCGCGACGACGACCCTCGGCCGCAACGGTTCCGATTACAGCGCGGCCATCGTCGGTGCGGCCATCGGCGCGGAAGAAGTGCAGATCTGGACGGACGTCGACGGATTGCTCACCTGCGATCCGCGCCTCGTGCCGGGCGCGCGCGTGATCGATCTGCTGTCGTTCGAAGAGGCGGCGGAGCTGGCGCAGTTCGGCGCGAAGCTCCATCCGCGCACGCTCGAACCGGCGGTGGAAGCGAACGTGCCGGTGCGAGTGCTGAACACGCACAACCCCGCTTCGCCCGGCACGTTGATCACGCGGCAGGGCGCGCCGTCCGCCATGGGGCCGCGTTCCATCGCACGCAAGAAGAACGTGAGCATGGTGCACGTGACGTCGAACAAGATGCTCGGCGCGCACGGCTTTCTGGCGAAGTTCTTCGACGTCTTCGCGCAGCTCGGCATCTCCGTCGATCTCATTGCCACGTCGGAAGTCTCCGTGACGGTCACGGTCGACGAGAAGCACGACGTCGACGAACTGGTGCGGCGCCTGGAGGAGCTGGCGAACGTGGAGCTGTACGACGAGCAGTCGATCCTCGCGATCGTCGGCCAGAATCTGATGACCGATTCGCGCGTCGGCGCCCGCATCATCGAATCTCTGCAGGGCATCCCCGTCAAGATGATCTCCCTCGGCCGCAGCGGTCTCAATCTGAGCCTGGTCGTTGAGGACGCGCACGCCGACACCGCGGTGAAAGCGATTCACGCGGCGCTGTTCGAAGTGCCGGTGGCCGTATGAAGCTCGCGCTGCACGGCTACGGCAAGATGGGTCAGACCATCGAGCGGATCGCGCGCGAAGCGGGGCACGAAGTGGTGTGCGTGCTCGACGTCGATCGCAATGATCCGATCGCGGGCGCCGAAGTACTGATCGACTTTTCGCACGCTGCCGCGCTCGATCACGCGCTCGGCGTGGCGAGCGACAACAAGCTCGATCTCGTGATCGGCACGACCGGCTGGAACGACCGCATCGATGACGTGCGCTCGCGCGTCGAAAGCGCCGGCATCGGCTGCGTCTTCGCGTCGAACTTTTCGCCGGGTGCGAACGTCACGTTCGCGCTGGCGCGCCGCGCGGGCGAGATGTTCGCGCGCTTTCCGCAGTACGCCGCGGGCATGGAAGAGCGGCACCATTCGCAGAAGAAGGATGCGCCGAGCGGCACCGCATTGAAGATCGCGTCGGAAGTGAAAGAAGGCAGCGGCGGCCATTTTGATCCGCCGATCGCCTCGTCACGCGTGGGCGCGGAGTTCGGGCTGCACACGCTCTTCTTCGATTCGACCGACGACCTGGTCGAGATCTCGCACAGAGCCCGCGGGCGCGAAGGATTCGCGCGCGGCGCGGTCTTCGCGGCCGAAAAAATCCGCGGACGCAAAGGGCTGATCCGCTTCGATGAACTGGTATTCGGATAGAAGAGTGTTGGAGCGGCGGGGG
>DASSMK010000177.1:0-16547 GCA_035688915.1 Thermoanaerobaculia bacterium | reverse complement strand
AGTGACGCTTCGCGTCACTTCCAGGCTCACAGGCTCACAGGCTCACAGGCTCAAAGAAGGCCGCCACCCACCCCACGTCTCCGCCGTCAGGCGCAGCCCCGTGGGTCGGGTGGCGGTCTACTCTGAGCCTGTGAGCCTTTGAGCCTTTGAGCCTAAAAACCGCGGCCCGCCGCGGCCAACGCGCCAACGCGCCGCGGCTTCGCCGCGCGCCCGCGGAACCTTTTCGCGCATCCGTCGTTCTACTCCCAGAATGGACGCCACGTTGATGCAGCGGGTGGTCGATGGCGACGAAGACGCGTTTGCGGAGATCGTCGGTCAGTACAAAGACTCGCTCGTGAATTACCTGACGCACCTGACGCGCTCCCGGGAGCGTGCCGAGGAGCTGGCGCAGGATGCGTTCGTTCGTCTGTACCGCAATGCAGCCCGGTACGTCGATGCGGAGCGCGTCGGGCCGTTGCTCTACAAGATCGCCACGAATCTCGCCGTGAGCGTCGTTCGTCGCGAACGCCGCTGGAGCCTGCTCCTGCCGCGCTTCCAGGCCACCACCTCGCAGCAATCCGTTTCGCCGGATGCCGGTCTTCTCTCCGATGAAGTGCAGAAGAACGTGCATGCGGCCCTCGGCCAGCTGCCGCTGAAGTACCGCGCGCCGCTCGTCCTCTTCGAGATCGAAGAGTGGTCGTACGACGAGATCGGCCGCGCGCTCGGGCTCCCGTCCGGCACCGTGAAATCGCGCATCGCGCGCGCTCGCGAACGGCTGCGGAGCCATCTCGCCCCTTTTTGGAATGGAGGAAACCATGAACGACCACGAGCTCAGCGCGTCGCTGCAAGCGCTTCCGCGCGCGAAGGCGTCGTCCCGATTCAGCTCTGACGTCCTGCGCCGCATCCGCAACGACGAAGCGCAGCAACCACGCTTCGCGCTGTGGTTTGGAGGCTGGCGCGCGGCGACGGCACTCGCGCTCACGCTCTTCCTGCTCGTGGCCGTGCAGGCGTCGCTCAACCTGCGCGAACAACACCGGCTCGCCGCGCTGCGCGCCGAACATCAACGGATCGAAGCCGATCTCGCGGCGGTGAAGAAGCTCGCCAGCGATGCGGATCCGGTCGTCGTGCTCGAGAACGACGACACCCGCGTCGTCGTCGAGCTCCCCGATGCGCCCGCGGCGAGCCTCGCTTCCTCCCGCATCATCGACTAACCGAAGGAGACCCTGACATGAAGATCACCACTCGCATCCTCACCGCCGCACTGGCACTGGCCATCACCATTCCGGCCGTCGCGCAGACCCGGCGCGTCGACAAACGCACCATCATCGTCCGCGACGGCAAAGTCATCGACCTCGATGATTTCCGCGGCAAGCGCCCCTTCCTCGGCGTCGGCCTCACCGATCTCTCGCCCGAGCTGCGCGATTACTTCGGCACGTCGAAGTCGCAGGGCGTGCTCATCGCGTCCGTCGAAGACAACAGCCCGGCCGACAAAGCGGGCCTGCGCGCCGGCGACGTGATCACCGCAATCGATGGCGATGAAGTGGAGTCGTCCGCCGATCTGCGCACGCACCTGCGCGACAAAAAAGCGGGCGACACCGTGCGCATCGACGTCATCCGCAACAAAGCGAAGCAGACCGTCGTGGCCACCGTCGTCGAGAAGGAGTTCACGTTTGACATGGTCGTGCCGCCGAATCTTCGCGACCTGGAAGGGCTGCCGCGCCGCGTGGAAGTGTTCTCCTCGCCCGAGTTCCGCGCGCGCGTGGAGAGCGCGCAGGACTGCGGCGAGCTGCAGAGCCGCATCAAAGAGCTCGAAACGCGCCTCAAAGAGCTCGAGAAGAAACTGCAAAAGTAATCCGCAACATCGCAGCGAAACGTTCAACGGCGGGGCTTGCCCCGCCGTTTTGTTTTGCTGATGGTGTAATCTTTTCACCGCACATGAATCGTTCGATCGAATCGGCACTCCGTTTCGTGAATCTGACGGCGTCGGGACTCCTCGCCGGCTCTCTCGGCTTCGGCGACGCGGCCCTCGTTCCGGGATGGAAAGAGGAGCTGCCGCGCGACAAGATGCGCCCGCTCGACGCGCTGAAGACCGCGAACTACTTCAATGCCATCGGCCCGCTCGCTCTCGGCACCGCCGTGACGCTCGCCGTGGCCGCGCCGGGCGTGACGCCCGCGCGGCGCGTGCTCGACGCCGCCGCCGCCGTCGGTCTGGCGGGCGTGCTCGCCGCGACGATCATGGTGACGGTGCCGATCAACCAGGAGCTGGAAACGCAGGCCGCCGCCGACTATCCGAGCGATCGCTCGCAGTCGCTGGTGCGCAACTGGGGCCGCGCGCATGCCGTGCGCACGACGCTGGGCGTCGGTGCGTTCGTTTGCGCGGTGGCGGCGAATCTGGCGCGCGCGCGGTAAATCGCGCCGCGCTCACGCGATCACGCGAAGTGATCGAATCCGCCCGGCAACAGCGGCTGCGCGATTCCGTTCTCTTTCAGCACCACGCCGCGCTCGCGCGTCATC
Organism: Thermoanaerobaculia bacterium; assembly: GCA_035688915.1. GTDB lineage: Bacteria > Acidobacteriota > Thermoanaerobaculia > Gp7-AA8 > Gp7-AA8 > DASSMK01. The sequence continues at coordinate 14,054 of DASSMK010000177.1, read as the reverse complement.
CGGCCGATCTGGTACACCGGCCGTCCCACCTTCGCGCTCATCTGCGATTCGGTGAGCGATGAGGTGAAGAGCAGCGCGTACTCTTCGCCGCCGTGCAGGACGACGTCACGGACGTTGATGCCGAGGACGGGGGCGGAGGCGACGAGATCCTGGAGGACGGGGATGCGCTCGCGCTCGATCTCCGCGCCGAGTTCCGACGCGGAGCAGAGATGGTGCAGATCGGTCGAAAGTCCGTCCGACACATCGATGCATGCGGTGACCTGCGGCAGCTTCGCGAGCGCGAGACCGAGCGCCACTTCCGGTTCGGGATCGAGATGGCGGCGGATGGCGGAGAACGCGAGCTCGCGATTTGCGTAGCCGATCGACACTTCGCCTGTATCGATCGTCCATCCTTTCTGCAGCAGCGCCAGACCGGCGCCGGAGCCGCCGACGGGACGCGAGAGATATACGCGATCGCCCGGACGCGCGCCGCTGCGCAGCAACGCGCGCTCGACGACGCGGCCGATGGCGGTGATGGCGAGGGTCAGCTTCTCCGCGCGCGAAAAATCGCCGCCGACGATTTCGATCCGGTATTCGCGCGCCGCCTGCGCGAGCGCGGAGAGCAGTTCGTCGATCTTCGGGCGTGCCCAGTCCGGAATGCCGATCGCCACAAGCGCGATGCGCGGCTGCGCGCCCATGGCGGCGAGGTCGGAGAGATTCACCGCCAGCGCTTTGCGTCCGATGAAATGGAGCGGCGTGGCGCGCGTGAAATCGACGTCCTCGACGAGCATGTCCATCGTCAGCACTTCATCGCCGACGATTGCCGCGTCATCGCCGATCTTGTCGGAGAAGAGCTCGCGCACGCGCGCCACGAGCTGCGCTTCGCTCATCGCTTGATTCTCCGCGGAAACACCGTCTCCACCGGCACGATTGGCAGCAGCGCGCGGTCGAACACTTCGCCTTCGTACACGATCGATTCGAGAAAGAGTCCGGACGGCGGCGCGGTCGGCTGGAACGGCGTGGCCTTCGGCCGCAGCATCGCTTCGATGTCATTCGCCTTGATGTTGTCGCGTCCCACTTCGACGAAATACGCGATGAGCTTGCGCACCATCTTCCACAAAAAGTGCGACGCCGCGATGCGCACCAGAATCAGATCGCCGGCGCGCGCGAGCTCGCACGTTTCGACGACCACGATGCGTGATTCATCCGGCGCGAGACGCTTGTCGGTGAAGGCACTGAAGTCGTGGCGTCCTGCGACGTGCGACGCCGCGCTCTGCATCGCGGCGACGTCGAGACGATCCTTGATCCACCAGACGAACGGTTTGGCGAACGCCGTGCGGCGCGTGGAGATTTGATAGATGTACGAGCGCAGCTTCGCATCGTGCCGCGCGTGGAAGTTGTCGCCGGTGCGCAGGCAGCCGATGATGTGAATGTCGTGCGGCAGCAAATCGTTGATCTTGCGCATCAGCAGCAGCGGATCGACGTTCTTGTGCGCGCGCAGATGCGCGACCTGTCCCGACGCATGCACGCCCGCATCGGTGCGGCCCGCGCCGCCGATATCGACGTCGCCCAGCACCTGCGCGGCCGCTTTGATCAGGTTGCCCTGAATCGTTTTCTGCGTGTTACCCTGCGCCTGCCATCCTGAGTAGCGAGTTCCCTCGTACTCGATCGTGAGCCTGTAAGTCGCCATGTACCCCGCTTCGTATCAGGTAATCGGAGATCTCTTCGTCGTCGTCTGGAGCGACGGCCACGAGTCATACTATCCGCTCGAAGAGCTGCGGCGCGCATGCCCATGCGCCGTCTGCTCCGGCGAGCCGGACCTCTTCGGCCGCATGTACGGCGGCGGCCCGCAGAAATACCGCAGCGACGCCTTCACCCTCAAATCCGTCGACGTGATCGGCAACTACGCCCTGCAACCGAATTGGGCGGACGGACATGGGTATGGGATATGGACGCACGACCGCTTGAGGGCGTTTTGTCCGTGTTGTGCGCGCACCGCGTAGCGGAATTGAAAATTGAAAATTGAAAATTGAAAATTAGCTGAGCTGCTAACACGCGTCGCGCGTGGCCGCCCCATTTTCAATTTTCAATTTTCAATTTTCAATTCGTCGCCGAAGGTACGACTAGCGTTCCGTCTTGCCCGGCCAATGCCTCGCGCAGAACTGCGACGTCCGTGATCAACACCTGCTTCCCCGTCGCCTTCACGAACTGCACGGCCGATTCGACTTTGGGTCCCATCGATCCCGGCGGGAACTGGCCATCCGCCAGGTGCTTCTCCACTTCTGCCACCGTCAGTTTGTCGACGTAGCGTTGCGTGGGTTTGCCAAAGTCCAACGCTACTTTCGGGACGCCGGTAAGGATGATGAAGAGGTCTGCGTTGAGGTCCGTCGCTAGTCGCGAGGACGCGTAGTCCTTGTCGATGACGGCTTCGATGCCGCGCCATTGGCCGTCGCGGCCTTTCACTACCGGGATCCCACCGCCGCCTGCTGCGATGACCACGGACGCGCTGTCGAGCATGCGCGCGATGGTGTTCACGTTCAGGATGCGCAGCGGGCGCGGCGACGGTACGACATGCCGCCAGCCGCGGCCTGCGTCTTCGCGCATCGTCCAGCCGAGGTCGCGCTCCAGTGCTTCGGCGCGATAGCGTGTGAAGAAGGGGCCGATCGGCTTCGTCGGCCGCTTGAACGCCACATCATTCGCGTCCACCTCCACCTCGGTCAGGATCGTTCCGACTTCACCGCCGATGCCGATCGCTTCGAGGCGATTGCGGATGGCCTGCTGCAGCATGAAGCCGATCGAGCCTTCCGTCTGCGCGACGCACACGTCCAGCGACTGCGGAGGAATTTTCGTCGACGCTTCTTCGGCCTGAATGAGGATGTTGCCGACCTGCGGACCGTTGCCGTGCACCACGATCAGCTTGTAGCCGTGGCGCACGATCTCCGCGAGCCAGCGCGCCGCCTGCTTCGCCCGCGCGATCTGCTCTTCCTGCGTGCCGTGATCCTCGGGGCGAAGCAGCGCGTTGCCGCCGAATGCGACGACCGCTAATTTCGCGTCCGCCAATCAGAGCTCCTCGCGCTCGAGCGGCATGGTCATGCAACGCGGACCGCCGCGCGCGCGCGACAACTCATTGCCTGCGATCTGCACCGCGTACTTTTTGTCGGTCCACGTTTCGAGCTCCGTGCGGCCGAGGAGGAGATCGTCTTCGTAGACGACGTGATAGCCGTGAGAGGCCAGCTCTTCCGCCGTGCGCACGTTGCGCTCGTACATCAGCAGGATGCCGGGAGCGAGTGCGAACGCATTCGCGCCGTCGGTCCACTGCTCGCGCTGCTGATCGATGGGACGCTTGCCGCCGCAGTAGATCGGCTCCATGTCGAAGCCTTTCTTCTTCAGCGCGCCGAGGAGCGACTTCTGCTCGCTGTACGTGATGCCTTTCTTCTTCGTCAGATCGGCGGTCGTCACCTTCGCCGCCTGGCTGCCGCCCGGCAGCAGCACCGGCGGGTAGATCAGGCACTCGTGGCGATTGATGAACGTAAAGATCGTGTCGAGATGCATGAACGAACGTTGCCGCGGGATCTCCACGATGATCACGCTCTTCACGCCGGCATTCGCCTCGCGCAGTGAGCGCATCAGCGCCTCGACGCCCGCTTTGTTCGTCCGCTCCGTCACGCCGACCAGCAGCAGATCGCGGCGCGGCACCAGCACGTCGCCGCCTTCGAGCGTCGGCAGGCGGCGGGGCATCGGCCGCTCCGGCTCTTCGTGCATGAAGTCGACCCAGAAGGTGTCGCGGTCGCGGAACTTCGGGTGATGGTCGAAGACGTATTTCGACAGCAGCGATTCGCGGCGGCGCGCTTGCGTGGCCATCGACGAGATCACCACGCGATCGCCGAGGACGATCTGCGGATCGCGCATGAAGAACATGTTCGGCACGGGGAAGAGATCGAACTTCGGCAACTCGCCGGGCTCGTTCTCCTGCGCGATGCCGCTGATCACGACTTCCGCCAGCACGGCCGGCGTCTGCTCGAGGAGCCAGGAGACGAGGCTGCGCCGGAAGCGATTGCGCTTGCCGAGGTCGCGGACGATCAGCTCTTTGCGCTCGGCGTCTTCGAACGTTTCTTCGAGCAGATCCTGGATGTCGTAGACATCGTCGGCGATGAAGCGGATGAGTTGCTGAAAACGGCGATGCTCTTCGCGCGCGACCTGTCCGTAAAGGATGTCGTCGAAGAGGAGCTGCGCCATCATGGGAGGGACCATGAGATCGATTTCGCGGCCGGGCAGATGCACCAGCACGCTCTTGAGGCGGCCGATCTCACTCGTTACGTGGAGTCGCATGCGGGCGGGATTCTATCGGAGTGGCCGTTCGGCGTAAGATCGCATCCGACCTCATGCGCTCCGCGACTCGCGCGCTGTTGTTGATTTTCCTCGCGGCGCCGCTGGCTTTGGCGGCACCGCCGCACATCACTTTCATGCGCGTCGTCCCCGCCGCGCACGACCTCGGCGCCGCCGAAGAAATCGCGGTGCTCTACGCTCTCGGCGACCACGAGGCCGTGCGCACATTCGTCGAAGTTTTCGCGGAGAAAGCGAACGAATCGGAGACGCTGCGCATCACGGACGGCACGTCGCGCGGCCAGAACTTCATCGGCGAAAAACCGGATGAAGCCACGACGCGCCGCATCCGCCGCAACTTTCCCGCTGATGCATACCTCGGCGTGAACGAGTTCACCTGCAGCGGCACGGAGCGCACGGGACAAGCGGGGGCGCGCGACATCGATGACCGCCGCACGAAGCGCACGGTGATGTGGCTCGACGCGACGTGCAGCGCGCGCATCGACATCATCGGCGCCGCCGATTTCCGGCGCGTTTCGTCGTTCACGGTGAAAGGCGAAGGAACGTCGCCGCGCGCGGTGGTGATCTCGGACGACGAGCGCCAGATCGCGTATCTGCAGGCGGCGAAATACGCGGCCATCGCGGCGGTGGAGCAGCTCGTGCCGCGGCGCGTGCGCGAATCGATCACGCTCGACGAATCGTCGCCGGCGTTCGAGGACGGCCTCTCGGCGATCAACCTCGGGCGTCTGGACGAAGCGCGGGCGGTGTGGGAAGCGGCGTCGAAGAAGAATCCGAAGTCCGCCGCGCTGCGCTACAACCTCGGCGCCATCTGCGAAGCGCTCGGCGACATCAACGCGGCGCAAGGGCATTACATCGAAGCGCGGCGATTGTCGCCGGAGCGGCAGCGATACGAGGATGAGCTGAAGGGATTCATCCGAAGAAACGCGCGCGCGGCGCGGCGCGGCCCAAACTAATAGGCTCATAGGCTCATAGGCTCAGAGGCTCAGAGTAGCGAGCGCGTCGCGAGAGCCGCGCGTTGTGCGCTTGACGTCACGTGCGAGAACCGTGACGCTCGGCAGCGCGTGTGCTGCTATGAGCCTATGAGCCTGTGAGCCTATGAGCCTATGAGCCTGGAAAAGGAAACGGCGGGACGAGCCCGCCGTTTCTGCGACTGCGCGTGAAGAACGCGATCAGCCGTTCAGTTGCTGCTTCTCGTTCACGTTGATCGCGATCTGCCGCGGCTTGGCCTCTTCCTTCTTCGGCACTTCGATCTCGAGAATGCCGTTGCGGTAGCTGGCCACGATGGCCGTGGCGTCGATGCTGCGCGGGAGCGAGAACGTGCGCGTGAACGTGCCGTACGTCCGCTCGATGCGGTGATAGTTCCGGTCATCTTTCCGCTCGAACTGACGCTCGCCGCTGATCGTCAGCAGCCCGTCTTCGAACGCGACGCGGAGGTCTTTCTCTTCGACGCCCGGGACTTCGACCTTCACCAGGATCTTGTCCTTCTCTTCGGCCACGTCGACGGCGGGGTTCCACGCGGCGGTGTTCTGCGGCTCATCGAAGAACGGGAAACGGAAGAACGGCTCCATCGTGCGAGTGCGAGTCATCAACATCATTGTTTAACCTCCATTGATATTAGTCTTACTGACTCAATCTCACCTAACGCGACCATAATATATGCGTATTCCATCAGCAGATCAAGTGCTCGGAATCTTTCGCGGGTGCCGCTGTTGACACCGCCGCAATGACCGCCGTTCCTGAGAGTTACGACGAGCTGAGCCGCGAAGTGGCGCGGCGCCGGACCTTTGCGATCATTTCGCATCCCGACGCCGGCAAAACCACGCTCACCGAGAAGCTCCTCCTCTACGGCGGCGCCATCGAAGAGGCCGGCTCCGTCCGCGCGCGCAAACAGCAGCGCCACACCACCTCGGACTGGATGGCCATCGAGCAAAGCCGCGGCATCTCCATCACCTCCACCGTGCTGCAGTTCGAGTACGAAGGCTCCGTCCTCAACCTCCTCGACACGCCCGGTCACCAGGACTTTTCGGAAGACACGTACCGCACGCTCGCCGCCACCGACAGCGCCGTGATGGTGCTCGACGGCGCGAAAGGCATCGAGCCGCAGACGCGCAAGCTGTTCGAGGTCTGCCGCATGCGGCACATCCCGATCCTCTGCTTCGTCAACAAGCTCGATCAGCCGGCCAAGGATCCATTCGAGCTGCTCAGCGAAATCGAGCACGAGCTGAAAGTCTCCGCCGTGCCGATGAACTGGCCGATCGGCGACGGCCCGTCGTTCCAAGGCGTGTTCGATCTGCGCAACCAGCAGGTGCTTCGCTTCGAGCGCACCAAGCACGGCGCGTCGGTCGCGCCGATGACCGTGAGCGGTCTCGATGATCCGACGCTCGAAGACGCGATCGGTCCCACCGCGTGGCAGGATCTGCGCGACGCCGCGGAGCTGCTCGAAGGCGCCGGCGCGGAGTTCGATCGCAAGCAGTTCGAGTACGGCCGCGTGATCCCCGTCTTCTACGGCAGCGCCGTGAACAACTTCGGCGTGGAGCCGTTTCTGCGCGCGGTGATCGATCTCGCGCCGCCGCCGTCGCCGCGTCACGCGAAGCAGAACGGCGCCGATTTCGAGCTCGAGCCGACCTCGCAGACCTTCACCGGTTTCGTCTTCAAGATCCAGGCGAACATGGACAAGCGCCATCGCGATCGCCTGGCCTTCATGCGCATCACCAGCGGCGTCTTCGAGCGCGACATGCCGGTGCAGCACGCGCGGCTGCGCCGCGAAGTGCGCATGACGCGTCCGCATCGCCTCTTCGCGCGCGAACGCGAAACGATCGACCGCGCGTATCCCGGCGATGTGATCGGCTTCGTCAATCCCGGCCTCTTTCAAATCGGCGACGCGGTGTCGTCCGGCACGCCGGTCGAATTCGATCGCATCCCGCGCTTCGCGCCCGAGCACTTCGCCACGCTGCGCGCGAAGCAGGTCACGCGGCAGAAGCAGTTTCAAAAGGGGCTCGAGCAGCTCGAAGAAGAAGGGGCGATGCAGGTCTTCACGCTGTACGAAGGCCTGAAGAGCGAGCCGATTCTCGCCGTCGTCGGCGAGCTGCAGTTCGACGTGCTCGAATCGCGGCTGGAGACCGAGTACAACGTCGAGACCACGCGCACGCTCCTGCCATACAAGCTCGCGCGCTGGGTCGATCGCGACGTCGATGAAGTGGCGCGCATGACGCTGCCCTCACGCTCGCGCGTCGCCACCGACACCGCCGGCCGCGCCGTCGTGCTCTTCACCTCCGACTGGGAGCTCGATTACGCGCAGAAGGAAAACCCCGGCGTCGGGTTTTCTTCGGCAGCGTGACGCGTTTCAAGGCTCACAGGCGCACAGGCGCACAGGCTCACAGCACACGGCCAGCGAGAGCCGTGCTTTTCGCACGGGGCCACAAGCGAGCAACGCGGCTCTGGCCACACGCTCGCTACTGTGAGCCTGTGAGCCTGTGAGCCTTTGAGCCTTCCCCGGCGGGCTCCCGCATCGTTTCCGCATCAACCCCCCGCGCCGCATACCAATCGCGAAACGCGAACGGCGAGATCTCGCTCGGCTTGATTTCGCTGCGGCCGCCCCAGAAGACGTTCGTATAGAGCACGGGGATGCCGATCGATTCGAGATGGTCATCGATCGCCTGTTTGTGCGCGAGCACCAGCGGCTTCTCGGTGCCGTGCGCGACGGCCATGATGTTCACGTTGCGGAACTCGGGGCCGCCTTCGCGCCAGTAGCAATGCGTGAGGATGTGAAAGCGCCCCACTTCGCGGCCTGCTTCAATCTCGCGTCCCCGCGGCACGGCCCAATGAAAGAGGCCGTTGAATCGCGTCACGCGCTCGCCGCTCTGCAGCGGCTTCACGTGCTCGAGGAACGTCGAGAAGCGTCCCACCACCCGCCGCCGGTTCAGATCTTCGGCTACCGAATAGAACGTCTCCAGCGGCACCTGCGCTTCTTCCGCGCGGTGGCGCCAGAGATCGCGCGTCACTTCCTCCGGCTCCAGCTCGCGTTTCAATGCTGTCAGCACGCGCCAGTCGAGATCCGACAGTTCCACTTTCGCTGTGTCCTTGACCTCGGCCAGCTCGTCCGACTTCGAGCCGGGCTCCATTCCTTTGCGGCGGACGTGGCCGACGCCGAGGGCGAAGATGCGGTTGGCGGGCATGACGCGGAAGTGGCCGGCACCGGTTTGCTCCGCGAGATACGCGCAATGCTTCTCGACCGAATAGCCCTGCGGCACCTTCACGGTCGTCCAGAGGCGATAACTCGAGCCGGGCGTGGCGGGATCGGTGGAGCGGACCACCACGTGACCGGAGAACGGATCCTCGCGGAACATGTAGTCGAACGCCTGGTCGACGCGCTCGACCGGAAACTCCCACGCCACCAGCGCGCCTTCGGCGAGATTCGTGGCCATCAGCGTCTGGCGCACGCGGCGGATCGTGCCCGCGCGCAGCATGGCGCGGATGCGCTCCATCACCACTTCCACATCGACACCGGATTTCTCCGCGATCACGCCAAACGGATCGCGCACGAAACCCTGGATTTGGTCTTCGGAGATCGACAGGATTTTGGCGTTCGTCGGCTCCGTATGCGCGATGGGCGTCTCGGCGGCAGTGGTCATGTCGCGAAGATAGCACTATGTTGAAAGCATGGCCGCCCGCCTCTTCGCGCTCGCTCGTGCCATCGTGGTCGCCGCAATTTTCGTGTCGCTCTGGACTTGGTTCGCGCCGCGCTGGATCGCGATGTCGAAACACGTCGCGCTCGCGCCGCAGCTCGGCGTCGTCTCGATCATCCTGATGCTCGCCGGCGGCGCGATCATGGCGCGCTGCGTCTGGGACTTCGCCTGGACCGGCCGCGGCACACCGGCACCCTTCGATCCGCCGCGCCATCTCGTCGTGCGCGGCCTCTATCGCTGGGTGCGCAATCCGATGTACGTCGGCATGGGGCTGTTTCTGGTGGGCGAAGCGCTGGCGCTGCCGGCGATCACGCGCGAAATGTTCATCCTCATCGCCGCACTCTGGCTCGCCGTCTCGCTGTTGATTCTGGCGTACGAAGAGCCGGCGTTGCGCGGCACATTCGGCGACGACTATCGCCACTACTGCGCGCACGTGCGGCGCTGGTTGCCGCGGTTGACACCGTTTGACAAATCCACAACGCAGCCTTAGATTCGTGCGAACTGGACTGATTTGCGGGGCCGCTTGCAACCAGGATAAAAAAAGCTAAAGAGCCGGCAGGAATCGGATTTCGAACCGAAGCCCCGCGTGATTTTTTCGCGGGGCTTTTTGTTTTTGCAGCATCGGAGACAACGACGCATGGCGCAGCCAGACCGGACAGAAGAACTTCGCCGCCTCCTCGAACGCCGCATCCTCGTGCTCGACGGCGCGATGGGCACGATGATCCAGCGCTACAAGCTGGATGAAGCGGCATATCGCGGCGAGCAGTTCGCGAATCACCCGCGCGACCTCAAAGGCGCGAACGACCTGCTCTGCCTCACGCAGCCGCAGATCATCGACGAAATTCATCGCGAGTACCTCGCCGCCGGCAGCGACATCATCGAGACCAACACCTTCAACGCGCAGTCGATCTCGTTCGCCGATTACGACCTGCAGCCGTGGGTCTACGAGGTCAACAAAGCCGCCGCCGAAATTGCGCGCCGCGCGTGCGACGCCTACTCCACTCCCGATCGTCCCCGCTTCGTCGCCGGCTCCCTCGGCCCCACCAACCGCACCGCGTCGCTCTCGCCCGACGTCAACAATCCCGCGTTTCGCGCCGTGTCGTTCGATGAGCTGGTCGATGCGTACTACGAGCAGACGCGCGGACTGGTCGACGGCGGCGCCGACATCCTCATGCCGGAGACGACGTTCGACACGCTCAACCTCAAGGCAGCGCTCTTCGCCATCGAAAAGTATTTCGAAGACACCGGCATCCGTCTGCCGATCATCGCCTCCATCACCATCACCGACGCCTCGGGCCGCACGCTCAGCGGACAGACTGTCGAAGCGTGCTGGAACTCCATTCGTCACGCGCCGCTCCTCGCCGTCGGCATCAACTGCGCGCTCGGCGCGGAGGAGATGCGCGCGCATGTGGAGGAGCTGTCGACGCTCGCGCCGATCTTCATCTCCTGCTACCCCAACGCCGGCCTCCCCAACGCCCTCGGCGGCTACGACGAAACGCCCAACATGATGGCCGACGTGCTGCGGGACTTTGCGGCGAACGGCTGGCTGAATCTCGTCGGAGGTTGTTGCGGCACCGGTCCGGAGCACATTCGCGTCATTGCCGAAACCGTGGCCACGCTGCCGCCGCGCGTGCCGTCGCAGGAAGCGCCGGCGCTGCGCTTGAGCGGCCTCGAGCCGATGAATGTTGGAGCGGCGGGGCTCGCCCCGCCGACTGCCGATGACGGCGGGGCAAGCCCCGCCGCTCCAACGCTTGCCGCCGGCTCGCAATTCATCATGGTCGGCGAGCGCACGAACGTCACCGGCTCGCCGAAATTCGCGCAGCTCATCAAGGCGAACGATCTCGACAGCGCGCTGAAAGTCGCGCGGCAGCAGATCGAAGGCGGCGCGAACATCCTCGACGTCAACATGGACGAAGGCCTGCTCGACTCTGAGAAGGTCATGACCGAGTTTCTCCACCTCGTGCAGTCGGAGCCCGACATCGCCAAGGTGCCGATCATGATCGACAGCTCGAAATGGTCGGTGCTCGAAGCGGGACTGAAATGCCTGCAGGGCAAAGCGGTCGTCAACTCGATCTCGCTCAAGGAAGGCGAAGAGGTCTTCAAGCAGCACGCACGTCTCGTCAAACGCTACGGCGCCGCCGTGATCGTGATGGCCTTCGACGAACAGGGACAGGCCGACACCGTCGAGCGCAAAGTGGCGATCTGCTCGCGCGCGTACGACATCCTCGTCAATGAGCTCGGCTTCGAACCGAGCGACATCATCTTCGACGTCAACGTGCTCACCGTCGCCACCGGCATGGAAGAGCACAACGCGTACGGCGTGAACTTCATCGAAGGCGTGCGCCAGCTGCGCGAAAAATATCCGCTCACCAACGCCTCGGGCGGCATCAGCAACGTTTCGTTCTCGTTCCGCGGCAACAACGTCGTGCGCGAAGCGATGCACGCCGCGTTTCTCTACCACGCCATCCGCGCCGGCCTGACCATGGGCATCGTCAACGCCGGCCAGCTCGGCATCTACGAAGAGATCCCGAAAGACCTTCTCGAGCTCGTGGAAGACGTGCTGCTCAACCGCCGCGCGGATGCCACCGAGCGCCTGATCACGTTCGCCGAAACCGTCAAAGGAAAAGGGAAAACGACGGAGAAGGAAGAAGAAGCGTGGCGCAGCGGCAGCGTCGAAGAACGGCTCTCGCACGCGCTGGTGAAAGGCATCGTCGATCACATCGATGCCGACGTCGAAGAAGCGCGGCAAAAGTATCCGACCGGCCTCTCCATCATCGAAGGGCCGCTCATGGACGGCATGAACATCGTAGGCAATCTCTTCGGCGCCGGGAAGATGTTCCTGCCGCAGGTCGTGAAGAGCGCGCGCGTGATGAAGAAAGCGGTCGCCTATCTCCTCCCGTTCATGGAGGAAGAGAAGCGCATCTCGGGTGACACGTCCGTGCGCGGCAAGGTGCTGCTGGCGACGGTGAAGGGCGACGTCCACGACATCGGCAAGAACATCGTCGGCGTCGTTCTCGGCTGCAACAACTACGAAGTCATCGACCTCGGCGTCATGGTCGCCGCAGACAAGATCCTCGACGCGGCGGAAGAGCAGAAGGTGGACGTGATCGGCTTGTCCGGCTTGATCACGCCGTCGCTCGATGAGATGGTGCACGTGGCGCGCGAGATGGAGCGGCGCGGCTTCCGCGTGCCGCTGCTCATCGGCGGCGCCACGACGTCGAAGCTGCACACGGCGGTGCGCATCGCGCCGCGCTACTCCGGACCGGTCGTGCATGTCGTCGACGCGTCACGCGCGGTGACGGTGGTGAGTACGCTGCTGTCGGAGAAGAAACAGGAGCTGGTGCGCGCGACGGCCGATGAATACGCGAAGCTGCGCGCCGGCGTGGAAGAGCGGCACATCACCATTCTGCCGCTCGACGAAGCGCGGCGCCGCGCGCCGAAGCTGGAGTTCGCGCCGGAGCCGCCGCCGTTCACCGGCGTGCGCGTCTTCGACGACGTGCCGCTCGCGGAGATCGAGCCGTTCATCGACTGGACGCCGTTCTTCCAGACCTGGGAACTGCGCGGCCGTTATCCGCAGATCTTGAGCGAGCCGCGCGCGAAGGAGCTGTACGACGACGCGCGCAAGCTGCTGCGCGAGATCATCGACGGCCGTTTGCTGAAAGCGCGCGCCGTGTACGGCATCTGGCCGGCGCGCCGCGAAGGCGACGACATCGTGCTCGCCGGCGCGAAGTTCCACACGCTGCGGCAGCAGCAGGAAACGAACACGAAAGAGAATCTCGCGCTCGCCGATTTCATCGCGCCGAGCGATGACTACGTAGGCGGCTTCGCCGTCACCGCGGGCATCGGCGTCGAAGAAATGGTGGCGCGCTTCCAGCGCGACCACGACGACTACAACTCGATCATGACCAAAGCGCTCGCCGATCGCCTGGCGGAAGCGCTCGCGGAGAAGCTGCATCGCGACGTGCGGCGCGAGTGGTATGCGAAGGACGAGAACCTGACGGCCGAGGAGCTGGCCGCGGAAAAGTATCGGGGGATTCGTCCGGCGCCGGGCTATCCGGCCTGTCCCGATCACACCGAGAAAGAGACGCTCTTCACGCTGCTCGGCGCGGAGCGGATCGGCATCGCGCTGACGGAATCGTTCGCCATGACGCCAGCGGCTTCAGTGAGCGGCTTGTATTTCGCGCATCCGAAGGCGCGGTACTTTGCGGTGGGCAAGATCGGTCCCGATCAAATTGCCGATTACGCGAAACGCAAAGGGATGCCGGTGGAAGTGGCGGAACGGTGGCTCGCACCGAATCTGGCGTACGAGCCCGAAGCCGCGCTAGTGTAATTCGCTGGAGCGGCGCTAAGCCGCTCCAGAATCACCGCACGTTCATGTCGGCGCCGACCTGCTGCACGGTCGTCTCTTCGAACGAGCCAGCGGCGGTCTTGAAGCGCACCTGCGCGCGTACGGTCACGGGACCATTCGAGCCGGAGACGGTGTCATACGTGACGTACGCCGGCATCCAGAACTCCACGGTGGCCGTGGCGCCCGGCTCGATCACTTTGTTGAACGGCTGCGAATTCGGGTTCAGCGTGTACGCGCCGCCGCCCACCGTCTGCATGGTGATGTGCGTCAGGGTGATCGGCTCGCCGGTCGGGTTGTCGACGCGCATGGCGTACTTCACCGGAAGACCGCCCTCGACATGCTGCGCGGCGACGGGCATCGAACTGCGCTGCACGATCAGGATCTGCGGGTGCGCCGAGACCTGCACCGTGTTCGCGTCCTGCGCCGCGTTGTGGGACGCGCAGGCAACGATGAGGGGGAGGAGAAGCAGCGAGAGCTTGCGCATATGTCGAACGCAACGAGGCGGGCGGAAACCAATATTTCGTACGCTGCCCGTTGGAGCGGCGGGCGCCCTCGCCCGCCGTCTTCTTTTCCGCGAGAGCCGGCGGGCGAGGCGCCCCGCCGCTCCAACGACTGCGCAAAAAGAAAACGGCGGATGCGGACTACTTCACGTAGTTCGAGAGCTTGCGCATATGTCGAACGCAACGAGGCGGGCGGAA
>DASSMK010000176.1:0-4216 GCA_035688915.1 Thermoanaerobaculia bacterium | reverse complement strand
AATATCGTCTCGAGCCTGTCGCGGTAAGTACGGCCGCAGGGGATTTCGCGGCCGCCTTGCAGGACGACCACGTGATCGCCGTGAAAGAGTGTGCGGATCTCTTCGATGCGGTCGGCGTTCACGATCGCGGTGCGGTGCACGCGGACGAAACGGCGCGGGTCGAGTGAGGCTTCCAGTGCGGTCATCGTTTCGCGGACGAGGTGCGCGCCGCGTTTGTGGTGCACGCGGGCGTAGTTGTCGGCGCTTTCGATCCAGTCGATCTCTTCGGCCTTGATGAAGAACACGCGGCCGTTCGTGCGGACCGGAATGCGTTCGAGATACTCCGGCGGCTTCAGCTCGCGGATCATCGAGGCGATGCGGGTGGCGCAGGCGTGGTGATCGCCGCTGGCCAGTTGGTGGCGCACGCGGCCGATGGCGACGCGAAAGCGTTCCGCATCGAAAGGCTTCAGCAGGTAATCAAGTGCGTGCACTTCGAACGCGCGGACTGCGTACTGCTCGTGCGCAGTGACGAAAACGATGGCCGGCGCGAGCTGTGTACCGAGCGCGCGGAGCACGGCGAAGCCGTCCATGCCGGGCATCTGCACGTCCAGGAAAACGAGATCGGGCGTGTCGTCGCGAATCGCGTCGATCGCTTCCGCGCCGTTCGCGCATTCGCGAAGAACGGTCACGTCGGATTCCGCGGCGAGCATGCGGCGGATCTTCTGCCGCGCCAAGCGTTCGTCGTCGACGATCAGCGCGCGGATGGTCATGCCGCGGTCCGGTACGGAATCGAGAGCGTCACGTGCAGGCTGCCGTCTGCTTCCTCGTCCACGTGAAAGTCGTGGCGGGCGCCGTACAGCTGGCCGAGTCGCGCGCGGATGTTCGTCAGGCCGATCCCTTCGCGCATCGGAACGCCGGCGGCGCGTTCGGGACGATCGTTGCGGATGTCGATGCGCAGCATCTCCCCTTCGCGGCGCGCCGACAGCTCGATCGCGCCGCCGTGCGGAAGATGCGCGATGCCGTGATGGATCGCGTTCTCCACGAGCGGTTGGAGGCCGAGGTTCGGGACGCGGGCGTCGAGCGCGGCGTGGTCGACGTCGAGCGTCAGCGTGAGGCGTTCTTCGAGGCGGATCTTTTCGATGTCGAGGTAGCGCTGCAGAAACTCCAGCTCGCGGCGTAACGGCACTTCCTGCACCGCTTCGTTCTCGAGCGCCATGCGGAGAAAGTCGCCGAGGCGGGTGATCATCGCGTCGGCGGCTTCGACGTTCGAGTACATGAGCGAGGAGATCGAGTTCAGCGTGTTGAAGAGAAAGTGCGGATTGAGCTGCATCTTCAGCGCTTGCAGCTGCGACATCGTCAGGCGCATCTCCAGCTGCGACGCGCGCAGCTCGCGATCGCGAAACTTTGCGTAGTAATCGAACGCGTAGTAAACGAAGACGATCAGCCAGTACGTCGGGAAGCTCGAGTGGAAGTTGCGCTGGATGCCGTAGCCGATTGCGCCGCGCAGCGTGGCCACTTCGCGCACCGGCGCGAGCGTGAAGATGATGCTCTCCGCGGCGACGATGATGCCGATGGTCAGCGCGATCGAGATCGCCAACTGCATGAGCGCCGCATGCAGTCGCGCGCCGCGCTCGATGCGCCAGCGTCGCGCGATCGCCACCACCAGCGGCACCGACGCGCCCCAGAGGTAGTAATACGTGAGATTGACGACCAGCGCGCGGCGCCAGTCGATCGGCTCGTCCGGCGCAAAGTTCACGTAGAACTGCGACGCGAAGTAGAGCCCCACCAGCGTCGACCCGATGAAGAGCAGGAGGAGCTTCGCGGCGCGCGTCTGCAGCAGTTGCATCCTAACCGTTGGAGCGGCGGGCGCCCGCCGAAGTGGTCGCGAGATCCCGACGGGCGACGGCGCCTGCCGCTCCAACGAACGCGCGGATGCGCGAGCACGCTTCCTCGAGCGCCGCGAAATCCTTCGCGAAGCAGAAGCGTAACAGCTGCTTCCCCCGCTCGCCGCTGTAGAACGACGATCCCGGCACCGACGCCACGCGCGCATCCGCGAGCAGCGTGTCCGCGGCTTCGCGATCGTCGCGCAACCCTTCCGGAATCTTCGCCAGCATGTAATACGCGCCGCTCGGCACGTACGGCGTGAAGGCCGCTGCCGTCAGCGCTTCTGCGAGCATGTCGCGCTTCTTTTGATAGTCGGCCGCGAGATTGGCGTAGTAGTCGTCGCCGATCTCCAGCGCTCGCGCGATGCCCCACTGCAGCGGCGTCGGCGCGCAAACGTAAAAGAGATCGTTCACCAATCCGATCGGCGCGGCGATCTCCGGCTTCGCCGTCACGTAACCGATGCGCCAGCCGGTCACGGAGAACGTCTTCGAGAATCCGCTGATCGTCACCGCGATGTCCGGCGCCACCGCGGCCATCGAGAGATGGCGCTTGCCGTCGTACACGATGTATTCGTAGATCTCGTCGGTGTAGCAGTACGCGTTGAACTCGCGGCAGAGTGCGGCGATCTTTTCCAGCTCTTCGCGCGTGAACACCTTGCCGCACGGATTGGATGGCGTGCAGACCACGATGCCGCGCGTCTTCGGTCCGAACGCCGCGCGCAACGCATCGAAATCGATCGACCAGTCGGGCAGCTGCAGCGGAACGAATTTCGTCTCGATGCCGAGCACCTTCAGGGTGTTCAGGTGATAGCCGTAGAACGGCTCGAAGAGGATGACTTCATCGCCTTCGTTCAGCGTGGCCATGGCCGCCGCTGCGAAGCCGCCGGTCGAGCCCACCGTCACCACGATCTGCTTCGAGGGATCGACCTCATAGCCGTTGAAATGCGAAATCTTGCGCGCGATGCGCTCGCGCAAAAGGTCGATGCCTTCGAACTTCGAATACGTCGCTTTCGAGGAACGGATCGCTTCGCACGCGCCGTCGATGAGCTCCGGAATGGTGGGCAGATCGCAGATGCCCTGGCCGAGGTTGATGCCGCTGACGCGTTCGCATTCGCGGGACATCCGGCGGATGTCGGACTGCACGAGACCGCGCAGCCGGTCGCTGATCTGATTCATGGACGTAGTGTAGCGTCGTTCGGACGGTGTTCGCCTTCGCCGCACTTCGCGACGCGCGCGCAATGCTTTGAAATCAATGCTTTAAGCGAGCGCAACGCGCGGCACTTCGCTCGCAGAGGTGCGCGCCAGTGGTACTTCGAAAGGAACATCCAGTGAGAACCGTCAAACTGCTCCTTCTCGCATCTCTCCTCCTCCTCGGCGCCGCACTTCCCGCGGCGGCGCAACTCAACGACACGTACGTGATCCCCGCGGCGGCGAACGTCGGCGGCGCGTTCGGCACGCGCTGGCTGACGCAGTTCAGTGTCTTCAATCCGCATCTCGACTACAGCCTCGACGTCAGCATCACGTTCGTCCCCACCGGTGGCGGCCAGGGCGTCGAAGAGGTGGTGAGGATCCCGCCCAATGCCGTCGCCTACTCCGACGACATCCTCGGCGATCTCTTCGCGCTCGGCGGCACCGGCTCGCTACTCGTGGCGGTGTTCCCGGAAGACAATCCGGGCGTGCCGGATGACGCGATCTCGCGCGCGGTGCTCGTCACGACGAACACGTACAACAACTCACGCAACGGCACGTTCGGCCAGACCATCGCCGGCACGTGGACCGGCCTGCTCGATTACGACACCGACGGCATCACCGGCATCGCCCACGGCATCCGCAACATCTCCAGCCTCGGCTGGCGCACGAACGTCGGCGCCGTGAACCTCGGCCGCTGCAGCGTGGACATGTTCGTTTCGGTTTACAACGCGGACGGCGCGACGGTGCTCGACAACGCGCGCTTCCAGCTGCCGCCCCTCGGCCACATGCAGGACCTCCTGCCGGTGCAGGTCGATCGCGGCACAGTGGAGTTCTGGGTGGATGACCCGTGCGCGTCCGACTCGCAGCGCTACGCCGTGGTCTTCCCGTATGTCTCGACGATCGACCAGCTCTCCGGCGATCCGACGTATCAGGCCGCGACGCTGCTCGCCTCGCCCGGTTCGCTCTTCGCGAAGAAAGGCAACGTCGATCCGACGTCGCTCGGCAAGAAGATCGACACGTCGTACCTGCGCGGCGCACGCGCGACCGCGAAGCGCCTCGGCTACGCGAAGTTGACGAAGGGCGCGAGCGGACTGCGCATCTCGAAGTAACACGTTGGAGCGGCGGGCGCCCTCGCCCGCCGATGATCTCGCGGAAGACCCGGC
>DASSMK010000175.1:0-2516 GCA_035688915.1 Thermoanaerobaculia bacterium | reverse complement strand
AGCGAAGGAGCGCACATCCTCTCCGCGCAGCGCCGCGGCGAGCACGCCGGCTACGAGCATCGCCAGCTCTTCTTCCGCCGCGGCGTGGAGAGCACCGCGCACACGATCGACGCGCTCTTCTTCGCCGAGCCGATGCTCGACCCGTCACTGATTATCGGCGGCCTCGAATGGAACGACGTCACGTGGCGGACGATGAGCAACCCGCGCGGCATCTCGCTCGTCGCGCACGCCGACCTCCGCCGCCTCCCGCACGGCGACTACACCGCGGTCATACAAAAAGCGCGCGTCCCGTTGGCGGAACGCGCGCTGGTCAGACTGCCGGTGTGAGTCTCGTCAGGCCATCTTCGCGACGATCGTCTCCAGCTCCTCGGCGGTCGGCATGACCGGCTGCACGAGCTGTCCTTCGAACCAGTCGTACTCGCCCTTCATCAGGTTCTGCACGAGCTTGTACGCGGCGTCGTCGTAATCGGTGAAGAGGTTGTTGAACGTGTTCTCGATGCGGATGCGCGCCTCGCGGCAGAAGACATCCGCCAGCTCGACCGCGTTCTTCTGGCCGCTCTTCGCCAGCGAGGTCGCGTACGTGATCGCGGACGACATGGCGAAGAGATCGGTGCCGATGTCGACGATGCGGAAGAGCACGGCCTGCTTCCGCTCGAGCTTCGCCTGGTACTTCATCATGGCGTGGAAGATCGAGCGCGAGAGCCGGCGCGACGTCCGCTCGACGAAGGCCATGTGGCCCGACAGCTTGCCGAACTGGCCGTACTTCGGCTTGCGGCTCCAGCCGAGGTAGCGCGACGGATACCAGGCGGCGTAGAACGCGCCCGCCTTCGCGGCCGCGGCGAGCTTCTCGCCGGTCGGCGTCTCGGGCTGCAGGATCTTGAAGCCGCGCTTCATGTGCGGATCGACCGCCTCGCGGGCGATGAAGAGATGCTGGATCTCGCTCGTCCCTTCGAAGATGCGGTTGATGCGCATGTCGCGCATGATCCGCTCGACCGGGTAGCCCTTCTCGCCGCGCTCGCGGAGCGACTGCGCGGTCTCGTAACCGCGTCCGCCGCGGATCTGCACCAGGTGATCGATGCACTGCCACGCGACCTCGGTGTTGAACAGCTTCGCCATCGCCGCCTCGAGGCGGAGATCGACGTCGCCGCGATCGGCCAGGCCCGACGTCAGCCAGACGATCGCTTCCATCGCGAACGTGTGCGACGCCATCCAGGCGATCTTCTGCGCGACCGCTTCGTGCTTGCCGATCGGCGCGCCCCACTGCACGCGGTCGTTCGCCCACTCCTTCGCGATCTCCAGCATCTTCCGGCCGCTGGCGGCGCAGCCCGCGGGGATCGTGAGGCGGCCGGTGTTCAGCGTGATCAGCGCGAGCTTGAGGCCGAGACCTTCACCCCACAGGAGGTTCTCGTTCGGGACGTAGACGTTGTCGAACTTCAGCAGTGCGTTGCCGATGCCGCGCAGGCCCATGAACTGGCAGCGATGCGCGACGGAGAAGCCGGGCGTGTTGGTCTCGACGATGAACGCCGAGATCTGCTTTTTCTCTTTGCCCTTCACCATCTTCGGCGGTGTCTGGCACATCACGACGATGATCTCGGCCTTCGTGCCGTTCGTGCACCAGAGCTTCTCGCCGTTGATGATCCAGCCCTTGCCGTCGGGCGACTTCGTGGCCGTGGTCTGCATCTTCGCCGGATCGGATCCGACGCCCGGCTCGGTGAGCGCGAACGCGGAGATCGCGCCCTTGGCCAGACGCGGAAGGTATTTCTTCTTCTGCTCCGGAGTGCCGAACAGCTTGAGCGGCTGCGGGACGCCGATCGACTGATGCGCGGAGAGCCAGGCGACGCTCGATCCGCACCAGGTGGCGACGAGGCCGATGGCGCGGTTGTAGTTCGTCGCGCTGAAGCCGAGCCCGCCGTACTCCTTCGGGATCTTCATGCCCCACGCGCCGAGCTCGTTGAAGCCCTTGAAGAGCTCGTAGTCGTACTCGCCCTGCGCGTCGATCTTGTCGGCATCGACGTTTTCCGCGAGGAAGCGCTCCAGCCGGTTCAAGAAGTCGTCGGCCTCGGCCTTGTCAGCGGCCGGCTGCACGGGAAACGGGCTGATGAGATCGACGTTGAGATTGCCGAGGAAGAGCCCGCCGACGAACGACGGCTTCTCCCATTCGGTCTCGCGTGAAGCCTCGGCGACATCCATCGCTTCGATGGCTTCTTTGGATTTGATTTCGGCCATGTGATGCTCCTTCGGAACGGCGTTGCCGGATGAGGCAAAAATTATGAATGAATGCTCATTCAGTGTCAATCCTGAGCTTGAAAGAGCAAACGGCTTGCCGGGTTTGGAGTGCGCGCGGCTTGCCGCCGCCCTGGAGTGCGGCAGCTTGCTGCCGCGATGAAGGGAGCGGACGTCTCGTCCGCACAACGACCTGCAACTGCCCGAGCGGACGAAACGTCCGCTCCCCTCTGGAGACCACCCGCGCAGGCAAGCCTGCGCACTCCAGGGCGGCAGCGAGCTGCCGCAGTCCG
>DASSMK010000174.1:0-6987 GCA_035688915.1 Thermoanaerobaculia bacterium | reverse complement strand
GAGTTCGCTACCGGCTGACGAAGACCGACGGCGAGACGATCGAGATCGAGAACCCGCAGAAGATGCCGGATCCGGCGGAGATCGCCTCGATCGAGGAGCCGTTCTTCGAAGTGACGATGCTGACGACCGACGAATACGTCGGACCGATCATCGCGCTGGCTATCGAGCGGCGCGGCGTGCAGAAGAAGCTCGAATACGTCAGCACGAATCGCGTGATGCTCGTGTACGACATGCCGCTGAACGAAGTCATCCTCGACTTCTTCGACAAGCTGAAGTCGATCTCGCGCGGCTACGCATCGCTCGACTACCAATTCATCGGCTACCGCGAGAGCGATCTCGTGAAGATGGACATCCTCGTCAATGGCGAGCCGCTCGACGCGCTTTCGCTCATCGTGCACAAAGACAAAGCTTTCCCGCGCGGCAAGATGCTCGTCGAGAAGATGAAGGAGTTCATCCCGCGCCAGATGTTCGAAGTCGCGCTGCAGGCTGCGATCGGCAACCGCATCGTCGCGCGTGAAACCGTGAAAGCCCTCCGCAAGAACGTTCTCGCCAAGTGCTACGGCGGCGACATCTCGCGTAAGCGCAAGCTGCTCGAAAAGCAGAAAGAGGGCAAGAAGCGGATGAAGCGCGTCGGCAAGGTCGAGATCCCGCAGGAAGCGTTCCTGGCGGTGTTGAAGATCGATTGAAGCAGTGGCAGTGGCCAGTGGCCAGTTCGCGAGCCGTGCGCTCGTCGCATGATTCGACGTGGCCTACGTGCGTGTGCGAACCGCTCGCGCCGCGTCAACTGACCACTGACCACTGACCACTGACCACTGACCGCTGGCCACTCCCCCCGTGACGCCCGTCACGCTCACCAAATAACTTGGCATCCCTTTAGCTCCTGGGACCAACCGGCTGATGACGCACGACGAACAAACAATTCAGCAGCCGTTGTTTGAGGTGATCCTCGATTTCTTCGACGCCACCTCACTCGAGCGCGACCGACAGGATCCGGTTGGGAGTAGGCGAGTGGATGAGTTTCACAGGAGGTTTGTGAACCGCGGTTGAAGAAGACGAAATGGATCACCACCCGAAACGGCGGGGGGTGTTCCTTGAGGTCTTCGAAAACTTTCATCGCACTGATTGCCGCGATCATCGCGGTGTACGCAGCGGCAGCCACTGCCGCGAGCATCGACATGAACGATCCGCGCCGAGCCCTCGGCCGCGAAGACAACATCCGGATCGATGCGCAGCTCCTCCAGAACACGATCTCTTCCGGCTCTCCCATCGGCATCACGTATCAGGTTCAGAACCTCGGCAACAGCGCGGTGGCCATCGCGGACAAGACCACGGTCGCGAGCTACGACGCCGATTCGCAGACCATCACCATCTCCATCGGCTCCGAGGTGCCGCAGAACGGGACGATGCCGCACGTGGTGCTGATCAACGCGGGCGAGAAGAAAGTGCTCACCACCGCCGCCACTGCGTACGTGAACACGCCCGACCAGCGCACGCCGTGGACCGTGGCGCCGCGCTTCGTGCAGGTGAAGGTGAACGTACTTCGCGATCTCGCGCCGTTCCGCATGCTCATCGAAACGCAGGCTCAGCGCGCGAGCAGCGCCGCGGTGCTGACCGACGAGCAGTTCGATCGCTGGCTCGACGGCAACGATGCGATTTTTCTGAACTCCATTCCGGTGCGTTGGGTGGCGCGGCAACGGACCGGTGCCGAATTGGCGACCGCGGACATGCGCGGGACGTTCTGAGCGCATAATCGAAGCGTCCTGACAGGAAGCGCTGGCGGCTTGCGATGCACGGCTTGCGGGCAATGAGCGATCTCATTGCGACAGCAGCCGCGAACCGCCGGCCGCCAGCGCGTTTGTTTCGAGGAGGCCCAGGGTGAGAGCGCTGATTGGAGTGGGAGTCATTCTCGTCGTGACCGGCTGCGCCACGCAGCAGGTGCATATGCAGGAACCGCGTCGCGTGGTGGGCACCGAGGAGTCGGTGCGCATCGATGCGGAGATCACGGGCGATCAGGTCGGACCGAATACGCAGATTCCGATCACCTACGCGATCACGAACCACCGCGACGTGCCCATCGCGATCGCCGATCTGATTCCGGATACGGCGTACGACTCCGACACGCAGACGATCACCGTCAGCTTCGGTTCGGAAGTACCCGGCGAGTCCATCGTGCCGCGCCTCATCACCATCGCGCCGGGCGAGCAGAAAACGTTTTCGACGGTGGCGAAGATGCACATCGCGCTTCCGAACCTCGCCGACAATCCGCTGATCCGCACGCCCAATGCGCTTCGCGTGAAGCTGAACTTCCTCGGCGACACGAAGCCGTTCAAGCAGATCGTGAACATTCCGGAGCGCGCGGTGCACGATCCGCAACTCGCGGATGCGCTGCTGCCGGCGTGGCTCGACGCGAACGAAGTGGTCTACACGAACACGTTGCCGATGCGGTGGCAGTCGATGGCAGCGACGCCGCCGGAGCGCGGGGGTGCGCCGGCGACAGGCAGACGTCGCGGGCGGCGCGGCTAGAGAGTGGAGCGGCGGGCGTCTCGCCCGCCGAGCACGTCGCGAAGAACGGCGGGCGAGGGCGCCCGCCGCTCCGACGATGCGGGCGAAGAATTAGAAGCTCTTCAGCGCGTCCTGTTCGTTGTCGTAGACCTCGAACACGGTGATCAGCTGCGTCACGTGCAGGAGCTCGTTGAGCTTGGCCGGCAGGTGCAGGAGCTTGAGCTTGCCGCCGCGGTTCGTGACGGTGGTGAACGAGCCGACCAGCTCGCCGATGCCGGACGAATCGATCGTGGTCACGCCGCTCATGTCGAGCAGGATGTTGGTCTTGCCCGAGCCGAGGGCGTTCTGGATCACTTCGCGGAGCTGGGTATCGCCCGCGCCGATCGTGATTTTGCCCTGCAGGCTGATGATCTCGACGCCGTCGACGGACCGGGTGGTGGCTTTCATTCCGTAATCTCCTTTGTGTTGTTCAGGCTTTCGTAGTGGCGATGCCGCTGCCCTTCGCCAGGTTCTTGCGCATCACCAGCGACGTACCGCCGCCGGCGTTGAACGAGTAATTCACCTGGTCCATGAAGGTCTTCATGTAGAAGATGCCGCGGCCGCTTGTTTTCATGAGGTTCTGCGGGTTGAGGGGATCGCTGACTTTCTCCGGATCGAATCCTTCGCCCTGATCGGAAATCGAGATCGTCAGATCGACGCCGTCCTGCAGCTCGAATGTGGCGTTCACCTTCTTGCGCACATCGAGCTTGTTGCCATGTTTGATCGCGTTGGCCACTGCTTCGCGCACTGCCATGCCGATCCAATGCGATCCGTCTTCGTCCACACCGGCGTTCTCGCAGAGATGCTCCGCGATCACCTGAACCAGTTCGATATTTTCGAATCGGCTGCTGATGGTGATGTCGATCCGCTCGGTGTCACCGCGTTCCATGGATTGAATCGTGCGGCATTCTAACGGAATGGGCGTCGCACACAAGGGGTTGCGCAGCCCATGACGCGCCGCACCTTCGCGCTTTTTTTTGCTGTCTTTTCCACCGCCACGCTCGCACTCGGCAGCTGGTCCTGCGCCGTCGCGTCGCCGCTCGATCCGTACCTCCGCGCCGTCGAAGCGATTCGCGGCAGAAAGTTCGTCACCGGCGTGAAGAACGTGACCATCGATCGCAGCGAATTGACCGGCCGGCTGCGCGACGAAATGGCGAAAGGCATTCCTTACTCGCTCGACGACTGGTCGACGATTCTGCGCGCCATGCAGCTCGTCGACGCGAACATGACCGACGTCGTCCCGCGCGTGCTCTCGTTGTATGAATCGCAAGTTCTCGCCTACTACGACCCGGGCACCAAGACGTACTACTCGATCCGCCAGCTGCCCGCGATGGCCGAGAAGTTGGACGATAAGGAGATGCTGAACGAAACCGTAGCCGTGCACGAATTGACGCACGCGCTGCAGGATCAGCACTTCGGCATCGGCAAAAAGATCGACGCCATGAAGAACGACACCGAAGCGTCGATGGCTTATCACGCCGTCATCGAAGGTGAAGCGACGCTGGTGATGATGGCGCACATGATGAGCAAGATGGGCGTCGAGTTCGATGAAGTGGCGAACAACGACATGCTCGTCGACACGCTCATGTCCGCGGCCAACAGCGAACAGATGCAGCTCGATCCGAATGCGCCGCCGTACTTTGCGGAAGCGCTGAAGTTCCCGTATCTGGAAGGGCTGAAGTTCTGCATCGCCGCGTATCGCCGCGGCGGCTGGGCGGAGCTGGATAAGGTGCACGCGAATCCGCCGCGTACGTCGCGCCAGATCATCCATCCCGACGAATACTTCTCCGGCTCGTTCAAACCCGAAACGTTCGCGCCGAAATCGGCGAGCGACAAGAACGCCATCGCCGTCGAGCACATGGGCGAGTTCCACTGGAGCTTTCTCGTCGGCGCGGCGAATGCGCGGGGCTGGGTGAACGATCGCGTGACGTTCACGCGCGGCGACGCGGGCGACGTGGCGGTGCGCGCGGAAACAAAGTGGGAGTCGCCGGCGTGCGCGAAAACGTTCGCCGATGCGTACCGCGCGTTTCTCGCGAAGCGCGGCATCGACGCGAAGATCGATCAGACCGGCGCGCTCGTGAACGCGAGCTACGTCGCACACCTCGGCGCCGCAACAGGAGCAAAGAAGGCCGCGTGAATATCGACTACGACACCCTCGAATCGGACATCGAGAGCGGCGTGCTGCGCGAGCAGCTGAAGGAAGAGCTCACCTTGGGCTTTCGCCAGATTCAGGACGCCGGCGAGCGTTTGCCGACGGCATCGCACTACGCGTCGCAGATCGCGGAGATCGTCAATCGCGGCGCGAATCTCGACGAGGTCATGAAGTTCGAGCTCTACCAGGAAATCCTCGAAGCGTGCGAAGCCGCGCGCGCCGCGGTTCTTGGTGAAGAAGCGAAGCCGTCGTGAGCGTGCTCGCGCGATAAGATCGCGCTCGTGAAGCATTCGCTTCGGCGGCATCCGGCGCTCTCGTCGTTCGCGACGACAGGCGGTTGAGCGTGCAAGCTGGGTCAGGATGACCTGCGAGCCGTTCTCTCCTCGCTCCCTTCCAACGAAGGGCTGGGAGATCTTCTCGTCGGTACGGCGACGTCCGACGATGCGGCCGTGCTGCGCATTGCGAACGGCACAGTGATCGCGCAAACCGTCGACTTCTTCACGCCCATCGTCGACGATCCGTACCTCTTCGGCCAGATCGCCGCGACCAACGCCATCTCCGACATCTACGCCATGGGCGCCACGCCGATCCTCGGATTGGCGATCGCAGGATTTCCGACCGACAAGCTGCCGCTCGATGTGCTGCAGGAGATCCTGCGCGGCGGCGCGGAGAAGGCCGCGGAGGCAGGCTTCCCGATCGCGGGTGGCCACACGATCATTGATGATGTTCCAAAGTACGGGCTCGTCGTCACGGGCGTCGTAGCCGAAGAAAAACTGGTGCGTAATTCGACGGCGCGTGAAGGTGACCTCTTGTACCTGACGAAGCCGATCGGCAACGGCATTCTCGTCAGCGCGTATCGCGCGATGACGTCGCGCAAAGTCTTTCGCCGCGCGCCGCCGTCGCTCGATGAAGCCGTGGGCTGGATGACGACGTTGAATCGCGATGCGGCGAACGCGATGGT
The DNA here is from genome assembly GCA_035688915.1 of Thermoanaerobaculia bacterium. Classification (GTDB taxonomy): domain Bacteria; phylum Acidobacteriota; class Thermoanaerobaculia; order Gp7-AA8; family Gp7-AA8; genus DASSMK01. Next base: position 1,333 of record DASSMK010000174.1, on the reverse strand, counting down.
TGCTGTCGGCGTGAGCGCGGCGACGGATGTCAGCGGCTACGGCCTGATCGGACACCTCTCCGAAATGTGCGAAGGCGCAAACCTCGGCGCGGAGATTTCTGCCGCCGCCGTTCCGGTGCTCGCCGGTGCGCGTGAATGGCTCGCGCGCGGCTTCTCGCCGGCCGGCAGCGCGCGCAATGCGGCGACGTTTCGCACGCGCGTGCGCTTGTCAGTTCCTGAGAGCGAGTACACATTGATGAATGACGCGCAAACCTCGGGCGGTCTGCTCATCGCCGTGTCGCCGGAGCGGGCGCAGGCGCTGGAGGCGCGGTTCCGCGAAAGCGGTCTGTTCTATGCAAAGGTAGGACGGATGACGGCCGACTCCGGCCGCATTACTTTGAAACCGTAGAAGGAGCAACGAATGTCTGAGATCCCGGATGACGTCAACACGGTACCGACCGACGGTGAAGAAACGTGGGTCGAGATCGCCAGCACGGGGACTGAGGATGAAGCGAGGCTCCTGGAGGGCTTTCTCGAAGCGCAGGGCATTCCGGCGCAGGTCGAGAACGTGAAGTTCTCGATGGAGCCGATCAACTTCGGGACCATGGGCGACATTCGCATCTACGTCGGCTCGAACGATGAGGCGCAGGCGCTCGAGCTGCTGCGCTCGCGCGAGCGCGAGTACAACAAACTCGATGACGACGGCGAAACGGTCGTCACCGACGACGGCGCGGCCACGATCGACGACAACGCACAGGCGGTCAACGATGACGGAGCCACAAACTCCTGACCCGGTAGAAAACACCGAGCCGAGCGCGATGCCCGGCTGGGTGCCGGTGCTCATCGGCGCGATTCTGGTCGTGCTCGCGGCACTCGCTGTCTTCACCGGATTGCGCTATCGCGAGAACACGCTGACGAACATCGTGCGTCCGCGCACGACGCCGGCGCGCGCGAGTGAATCCGCACCGTCCGGCGAACCTGACGCGGGCGGATCGTTGGTCGTGCCGGGCGCGCCGCCGGAAGCGAACGCGCCGGTGAGCGGCCCCTCGCGCGCGGTGGTGACCGGCGGACCGGGCGGCGTGAACGCGAACGTGCGCATCTGGGCGCGGCGCGGCATGGTGCTGAACGTGCTGCCGGAAGACGCGATGGTGACGGTGAACAACGTGCCCATCGGCGAAGTGCGGCAGTTCAACACCGTCGACGAGACGTACGACTTTCCGCAGGCGGGAAGCTACACGGTCACGATCTCCGCGGCCGGCTACAAGACACGCACGTTCACGGTGACGGCAGCGGACGACGCGAAGGAAGAGATCGCGCGGATCACGGCGAAGCTGGACCCCTCAGGCTCATAGGC
>DASSMK010000173.1:55000-56319 GCA_035688915.1 Thermoanaerobaculia bacterium | reverse complement strand
AGAACCTTACCTGGGTTTGAACTGCACAGGAAAGTCTCAGAGATGAGAGCCCCTCTTCGGAGGTCTGTGTAGAGGTGCTGCATGGCTGTCGTCAGCTCGTGTCGTGAGATGTTGGGTTAAGTCCCGCAACGAGCGCAACCCTTGTTCACAGTTACTAACGGGTAAAGCCGAGGACTCTGTGGAGACTGCCGGTGATAAACCGGAGGAAGGTGGGGATGACGTCAAGTCCTCATGGCCTTTATGTCCAGGGCTACACACGTGCTACAATGGACGGTACAGAGAGTCGCGAGACCGCGAGGTGGAGCTAATCTCGGAAAGCCGTTCTCAGTTCGGATTGCAGTCTGCAACTCGACTGCATGAAGTTGGAATCGCTAGTAATCGCGGATCAGCACGCCGCGGTGAATACGTTCCCGGGCCTTGTACACACCGCCCGTCACATCACGAAAGTCGGTTGCACTAGAAGTCGGTGGGCTAACCCGCAAGGGAGGCAGCCGCCTAAAGTGTGATCGGTAATTGGGGTGAAGTCGTAACAAGGTAGCTGTAGGAGAACCTGCGGCTGGATCACCTCCTTTCTAAGGAGCATCAACCGCCTCGGATCAAAACGAGGTCGCGAGTGGCGCCGCAAGGTGCCGCACTGATGTCACCTGAGGTCGAAAGGAATCTGCTGTTCAATCAGCAAACGTTTCCTCGTTGACTTTCCTGTTCAGTTTTCAGGGCATTGACGCCCTGTGATTCTTTGACAATTGAATACGGGTTGTAGATAAAGAGATGCACATAACGAAACTATAGAAGTTTCGTCTAGCTGCAGATCGCATGAGATCAAGGCACTTTATGGTCAAGTTACTAAGGGTTGACGGTGGATGCCTTGGCACAGAGAGGCGATGAAAGACGTGGCAAGCGGCGATACGCCTCGGGGAGCGGCAAGCACGCATTGATCCGGGGATTTCTGAATGGGGCAACCCCACTGGAGTCATGTCCAGTGATCTCACACTGAATACATAGGTGTGAAGAGGCGAACCGAGGGAAGTGAACCATCTCAGTACCTCGAGGAAGAGAAATCAAAGAGATTCCGTCAGTAGCGGCGAGCGAACGCGGAAGAGCCCAAACCGTTGGTCTTCGGACCAGCGGGGTTGTGGGGCCTGGCCACACGGAGTGACAAACCGATTGTTTAGTCGAAGAGTCCGGAACGGCTCACCAGAGAAGGTGACAGTCCTGTAGGCGAAAGACAATTGGCTCCGGCTAGGTACCCGAGTACCACGGGACACGTGGAACCCTGTGGGAATCTGGGGGGGCCATCCTCCAAGGCTAAATACTCCTCT
>DASSMK010000173.1:0-52500 GCA_035688915.1 Thermoanaerobaculia bacterium | reverse complement strand
AGCGTGCAATGCTCGCCTGCAACCCGTATTCACTGTTAGCTGTTAGGAGAGACCGGCTCTTAGCTCTGAGGAGCATGAGCGAGCGGTCGCCAGTTCGTCGTACTCCTAAGACCTAACAGCCAACAGCCAAGAGCTACAACCGAAATTAAGTTTCCGGTGGTCATAGAGCGAAGGTCACACCCGTTCCCATTCCGAACACGGCAGTTAAGCTTCGCATCGCCAATGATACTGCGTGGGTAACTGCGTGGGAAAGTAGGACGCCGCCGGGATATATGAAGGCCCACGGGCTAAACCCGTGGGCCTTTTTCCTTTTCTACCGCGCGCACAATGCGGCGCAATGCCGCGAAATCGGCGGGATTGATCACCGCCAAGACGATCGCATAGACGATTAGCGCCGCCGTTCCACTCATGGCAAGCTGCAGCCAAGCATTGTGCGTTAATCGCATTGTGACTGCGGCTGTAGCTCCCGCCGCAATCGCCGCAATGGCCGTGCGCAGCAATGCGCCGGATGTTTTCGCCGGCTCGCTCCAGCCGACTCGCCGCTGAATGATCGCTGTGTGCCACGTAATCGAGATCGTGTTGTACAGCACGAATCCCCACGCGACGCCTGTAATGCCGATCGTCTTTACGAGGAGTGCTGTGTACGCCACATAAGCCGCCGCCTCTATCGCGCCGGCGACGGCCATGAAGTTCGCCATCTTCAATGCGTAAAGAACGCGGCCGGTGATCATGCCCAAGCACGTCGAAGCCAGCGATAGCAGATAGATCTGTAGCAGCGCCGCGACCTGCGTCGTCGCTTCCGCCGTGAATTTGCCGCGCTGCAGAATGGCCGCGACTGCCGGTTGCGCGAGTACGAATCCAATCGCCACTGCCGGCGCGACGAGCAGCCACATCGTGCGCACCGATTTGCTGAGCTCCGCGCCGAGCGTGCTGAACCGCGCGTTGGCGACGTGCGCGGCAATCGAAGGGAAGATTACCGTGCCCACGCCGATCGAGAGAATGAACGCCACGAGCGTCGTCAGCCGTGAGGCGTACGAGACATACGAGATCGTGCCGGCGGGATACTCTGACGCCAGGAAGCGCTCCACCACCACTGTCGACTTTATGAGCAGCGTGGACAGCGCGAGTGGCCAGAACATCACCAGCACTTCGCGCACGACTCCGCTTGATGCAGAAGCTTCCGCTCGCGGTTCCCGCGGCCGATAGACCGCGCGATACAGCAGCGCCACCTGCACGAAGAAGCTCGCGGTCATCCCTGCAGCCACGCCGTAAATACCCCAGACGCGCAACATGGCCACGGCGATAGCGACGTTCAGCACGCCTCCCACGAGCAGCGCCACCGCCGGCGGCGTGAACGAATGCCGCGAATGAGACGTCGCGGTCAGCACGTTCACCGCTGCCGCGCCGATGATGCCCGGCCACAAAATCCACGACATCGTCACTGCCAGCGCGTGCGCATTGCTCGAGAGGCCAGGCGTCGCTAGATGGAGCAACGGCGACGCGAACGCGATCCCCGCGAGTGCCACCGCAGTCATCAACGCGGTGAAGGTCAGCAGCACACTGGTCGTCGCGCGCAGCAGTTCGCCGCGCGAGTGGGCGTCCGACGCAAGCACCGGGATGAACACCACCGGCAGCACCGCCGTCAGCACCGTGATCACGTATTGCGGCAGCGTGATCGCTGCGAAATACGCGTCTACGGTTTCGCCCGCGCCGAAAACGCGCGCGATCAGAATCTGGATGATGACAGTCGTGAAATGCGCTGCGGCGCCGAGGAGTGTGACGACGAGGGCGGGGCGCATGAGCGAGCGGAGAGGGCTCGACGGCGGCGCTCCCTCTGCAGGCGTTTCGCTCACGCGGCTCCGAGCTGGCGGCGGAACACCGCATCGAGCTTGGCGAACATCGCATCGGTGGAAAGCTCTGCGCGCACCTGCCGCAGCGCTTCGGACGCCAGCCGTCCGCGCAGCTCCGCGTCTTCGATGAGCGCGGAGATCTTCTGCTCCCACTCTTCGTCCGTCGCGGCGAGCATGCCGTTCACGCCGTCGCGGATGAACTCGCGCGACTGGCCGATCGCCGACGCCACCACCGCGGCCTCGCCCGCCATGTAGACCGACGCTTTGAGCACGCCGCGCACGCGATCCTTCTCTGTATCGAATTGCGGGAAGACGCCGATGTCGAAGCCGAGGACTTCTTCGATCATGCCGGCTTGGTCGTAGGTGGGGCGGAGGGAGTAGCGGATCCGTTCAAATGGCGGCAGAAAACGCCGGTCTTCGCCCGTGCCGACGAGGCGCAGGTGGAGCTGCGGGTATTTGATGAAGAGCCGCTCCAGCACCGGCCAGATTCGATACAGGTTGTACGCCGCCGTGGGCGTGCCGATCCAGCCGATCACGATGCGGCTGCCGTCCGATTTGCGACGCAGCGCCGCGCGGCGCGCATCGAACAGCTCCACCTGCGGCGCATCCGGAATGACCGTGCAATTCGGATTCACCGTGCGCACGAACTCCGCAGTGTGCACGTTGTCCGTCGTCACCTCGTGCGCCAGCGCCAAACTCTCGGCGAATCCTTTGGCGCGGCTGTACAGCCAGAGCGCGTCGCCGAAATCGAACACCAGTTTCGCCTTCGTCGACTCGCGCAGCTTCTTCACGAATCGATACGACTGCAGCTTCGATGAATAAACGATGTCGCAGCGTTTGGCGGCGGCGAGCAGCAGCGGCTCGTTGAGTCGCGCCAGCACTTCCATGATGCCGTAGAGGATCAGCCGTCCCGGACCTTTGGCCGTCAACGGCGCGAGCCAGCGCGGCGGTTGCAGAACGAGTTTGAAGAGGAATGCCGAGCGCCGGCTGCGGAAGATCGCGTCGTAGCCGTTACGCGCTAGGTGATCGCGATAAATCAGCGCGCGAACGACGCCGCTTGGATGCGCGGGTCCCCCTTCGAGCAGCATCAATACCCGCGGCTTACGCCCGGATCGCGGCGCGGCATCGGGTGAGGTCGTCAACGCCGCGAGTATACCGTCCGCTCCCGGTATGATCCGCGCGATGGGAACGGAGTGGCCGCCGTGAGCGGCTTCGCCCTCGGCGTCACCATGCTGGCGACACTGCTGGTCGGATACGAGCTCACGCGGCGCTGCTGGAAAGACGATCTGCAGTGGGGCGAGCGCGCCGCTTTCGCTTGGGCCGGCGGAACGCTCCTTTGGCTCGCCACGACCTGGACGCTGGCGCTGCTCCACCAACTCGATCGCGGCGTGCTGCTCGCGCGCATGGCGCTTCTCGCGATCACCGCACTTGCGCTGTCGTTCGCACGCTTGCGCAGTGCGAGCCGCAGCAATTTGCAACTCGACGGAAAACGAATCGCGCTGCTCGCACTACCGCTGCTGCCCGTCGCTGCGTGGATTGAATTCAGCCTCTGGCGCGGTGCGGTCACGCCGCCCGCCAGCATCGACGCGCTCGCGTATCACCTGCCGCGCGCCGTCATGTTCGTCCGCGCGCACGGCTACGACGCGTTGCGCGTCGTCCGCTTCTTCCTTTCGTGGCGGCCGGCGAATTACGAGTTGCTGCTCGCCGACGCGCTGGCCATGGCCGGCAACGACAACACGTCCGAATTCATCAGCACCTTCTTCTATGTTGGATTCGCGGTCTCCGCGATCGCGCTGGCGCAACGCTGGCGTGCGCGCGGCGTGCTCGCGTCGCTGACGGCGGGATTGCTCACCGCCGGTGTGCCCGTCGCGCTGCTGCATGCGACCGACTACAAGAACGATGTGATGGCGGCGTTCTTCGTCACGATCGCCATCGTCGCGCTCGATCGCTGGCTGTCCGATCACGATGTTCGCGCGTTCGCGATGGCAGTCGCCGCACTCGCCGCAGCGGCCGGAACGAAGACGCCGTGCGCGCTCGTCGCCGCACTGACGACCCCGTTGCTGCTCTGGCCGTGGCGCCGAGTGCGCATCTCGCGTGCCGCCGTCGCGGCAATCGCCGCGTTGTCGCTCGCCAGCGTTCTCCTCCTCGGCGGTACCGCATACATCTCGCGCGTGCTCGATCGCAAAGCGCCGGCGCCGGCCGCAGCGGAAACTCCCGAATACGCGGAGCGCACGTACGGCCACTACGCCAATCTCTGGAAGGCACCGTACCTCTTGATCGCGCAGTCGTTCTCCACCGACGACGCACGTCTCAAGATGCCGTGGGCCGACGCGCCGTGGGCGTGGGCGCGGTACGAGCTGTACTACTCGGAGCTCGGCATTCCATTCGCGCTCTGCGCGATCGCCTTTCCCTTCGCGCTGATTCTGCGCCGTCGCCAGGCGGCCGCGTCGCAGTACGCGACCACCGCTCTGGCGCTGCTCTCCTTCGCCGCCATCCTCCCGTTCGATGGCCCCCCCATCGGCCGCTATCTCCTCGGCCTCCCCCGATTCGCCTTGACGATCGTGCCGGTCGTCTTCGCCTGGACCGCCGCACCGTTCGCCGACTGGCTCGAATCGCGCCACCGCGTCGCTGCATACGCGCTCGTTCTCGTCGCCGCGATCTCGTTCAGCATTTACGCGATCCAAAACGCAGCGCACGACGTCTTCGCGCCGTTCCAGTACGTTCTCTTTGCGAGCGAGCATCCGGGTATGCGCCTGCCGGTCATCGGCCGCGGCCGCGCCGCCGCGGTGCTCGACGAAGTGGCCGGTCCGCGCGATCGCGTCGCATTCGACGGCGGCGTCAGCGCGTTTCTCCACCTCACGTACGGCGCGGCACTGCAGCGCGACGTCACGCTCATCCCGCGCGGCGACAGCGCTCCGCAAATCGATGATGACGCGCAATGGGTCGTGATCGATCGCGCCTGGAACGTGATCTGGGGAAACCGCGAGCTGCGCGATCTCAGCAACACTGCGCTCATCGGTCGCGGGCAGGCCACGAAAGAAGATGAACGCGTGTTGCGCGCGATGCTCGCCGACCGGCGTTTCGCCGTGGAGTACGCCAATCCGCGCCTGATGCAGTTCGTCTTCAAACGAAAGGCGGGGCAGTGAGCGAGAAGCTGCGCGTCGCGCGCGTCATCGCACGGCTCAACGTCGGCGGTCCGGCGCGTCACGTGGCCTGGCTCACCGCCGCGCTCAACGACGAGCAATTCGAATCGCTGCTCATCACCGGCTCGCTGCCGGCCGGCGAAGACGACATGAGCAGCTTCGCGCGCGAGCGCGGCGTCGAGCCGCTGGTGATCGAAGCGATGAGCCGCGCCATCTCCCCGAAAGACATCTTCGTCATCGCCAAACTCTTCCGCATCTTCCGCCGCTTCCGTCCCGACGTCGTGCACACGCATACCGCCAAAGCCGGCACCGTCGGCCGCATCGCAGCGCTGCTCTACCGCTTCACGACGCGCCGCCGCGTGCGCCTCGTGCACACGTTTCACGGCCATGTCTTTCACGGCTATTACGGCCGCCTGGCCACGCGCGTTTTCATCACCATCGAGCGCCTTCTCGCGCGCATCACCGACACCATCGTCGTGATCAGCCGCCGGCAGCTCGAGGAGATTCACGGCACCTATCGCCTCGGCAGACGCGAGCAATTCGCCGTCATCCCCCTCGGCCTCGACCTCGCGATCCCTGACGCTCACGCCGATTTACGCGAAGAGCTCGGCCTGCCGCGCGATGCGTTCGTCGCCGGCATCGTCGGCCGCCTCACCGAGATCAAGGATCATCGTCTCTTCCTCGAAGGCGTCGCCGCATCGCGCGACGCCGGCGCGACGTTCGTCATTATCGGCGGCGGCCATCTGCGCGAGCCGCTCGAGAGTTACGCGAAAGAGCTCGGCGCCGACGCGCGCTTCCTCGGCAATCGCGACGATCCGGAAGTTTTCTACAGCGCGCTCGACGCGCTCGTGCTCACGTCGAAGAACGAGGGAACGCCGCTCACGATCATCGAAGCGATGTCGCACGCCATCCCAGTGATTGCGACGCCCGTCGGCGGCGTTCCCGATCTTCTCGGCGACCCACTCCGCGACCTCGGCGATGGCGCCACTCTCTGCGAACGCGGCATCACCATCGAGCGAACGCCGCGCGCATTCGCCGCTGCCATTCGCCAGTTGAAGAGCGATGCATCGTTGCGCGCGGAGCTCGGCGCTCGCGGCCGCACGTTCGTCGAGAGTGAATACACCGTCGCGCGCCTCGTCCGCGACATCCGCGCGCTGTACCTGCGGCTGACCTCCGCGAGCTGAACGTTATGATGTGCGGATGCGGGTTCTGATCACAGGCGGCGCCGGTTTCATCGGCTCCCATCTTTCCGAGGCGTATCTGCGGCGGGGGGACGAGGTGTATGTCATCGACGACCTTTCGACGGGGTCGATCGACAACATCCATCACCTCAAAAACGAGCCGCGCTTTCACTACACCATCGACACCATTCAGAACATTCCGCTCCTTGGCGAGCTGGTGGATCGCTGCGACGTCGTCTTCCATCTCGCCGCGGCCGTCGGCGTGCGGCTGATCGTCGAAAGCCCCGTGCGCACGATCGAAACGAACGTGCACGGCACCGAAGTCGTGCTGGCCGCCGCGAACAAGAAAAAGAAGAAGGTGCTCATCACTTCGACGTCCGAGGTTTATGGGCTGAGCGAGCAGACACCTTTTCGGGAGGATGGGGCGCTGGTGCTCGGGCCGACATCGAAATCGCGGTGGAGCTACGCGTGCTCGAAAGCGATCGATGAATTTCTCGCGCTCGCGTACTACCGCGAGCGGAAGCTGCCGACCATCGTGGCGCGGCTCTTCAACACCGTCGGACCACGGCAGACCGGCCAGTACGGCATGGTGCTGCCGAACTTTGTGCGGCAGGCGTTGTCGGGGCGGCCGATCACCGTCTTTGGCAACGGCGAGCAGACGCGTTGCTTCGGTTACGTCGGCGACATCATTGAAGCGCTGATCGGCCTCATGGATCATCCGCGCGCGGTCGGCGAAGTGTTCAACATCGGCTCGTCGGAAGAAGTGTCGATCCTGAACGTCGCGAAGCGCGTGCGCGAGCTGACGCAATCGAATTCGGAGATCGTGCTCGTGCCGTATGCGGAAGCGTACGAAGAAGGATTCGAAGACATGCCGCGGCGCGTACCCGACACGACGAAGATCCGCGACCTGATCGGCTTCGAGGCCAAGACGAATCTCGACGGCATCCTGCGCAGCGTCATCGCGTTCCAGAGCGGCGCCGCGGTGCCGGTGCCGTAGCAACTCATGCGCACACCGCTCATCGTCATCGCCGGCGGCCTCGTCACGTCGCTCGTGTTGACGTTCGTCGTGCGCGGCGTGGCGCGGCTGCGCGGCATCGTCGCGCAACCGAAAGCGGATCGCTGGCATCGCAAGCCGACGGCGATGCTCGGCGGCGTGGCCATCGCGCTGTCGATGAACATCGTGGCGCTGGCGAGCGGGCGATGGCGCGACGCGTGGGTCGTTTTCGCGGCGAGCGGCATCATGTTCGCGGTCGGGCTGATCGACGACTTTCTGCATCTGCGGCCGTACCAGAAACTCGTTGGACAAGCTGCGGCCGCGGCGCTGGTCATTCAGTTCGGGCTCGTGCTGCCGTGGACCGGCGTGCTGCTGATCGACATCGCCATCACCATCCTCTGGCTCGTCGGCATCACCAACGCCGTGAACATGCTCGACAACATGGACGGCCTCGCGGCGGGGATCGCGGCCATCGCCGCGCTCATGCTGGCGCTGACGTTTCTGCGCAACGGGCAACCGGACCTGGCGGTGTTGCTGGGGATCTTCTGCGCGGTGCTCGTCGGATTTCTCTTCTACAACTTCAATCCCGCGTCGATCTTCATGGGCGATTGCGGCTCGCTCTTCGTCGGTTTTTTTCTGGCGTCGTTCGCGATGATGAGCTCCTTCGGCGGCCGTTCGCGCACGCTCGTCGCGGTCATCGCCGTGCCGGTGCTCGTGCTGTTCATCCCCATCTTCGACACCACGTTCGTCACGATTCTGCGCAAGGCTGCGGGACGTCCGGCGTCGCAAGGCGGACGCGATCACACGTCGCATCGTCTCGTGCAACTCGGATTGCCGGAACGTCACGCGGTGCTCCTGCTATGGGCACTCGCCGCGGCGGCGGGCGCGGTAGCCATCGCCACGCGCGAGCTCGCGCTCGACATGAGCCTCGCGCTGATCGGCGCGTTTTGCGTGGTGGTGGTGCTGATCGGGTTGTATCTCGCCGGCGTGCGCGTGTACTCGCCGGAAGAGCATGAGCGCGGCGGCAAGCAGCCGCTCGTCGCGTTCCTCATCGACATCGGCTACAAGCGCCGCTTCTTCGAAGTGCTGCTCGATCTGCTGCTGATCATCTTTTCGTACTACCTCGCGTACCGGCTGCACTTCGGGCCGATGAACGGCGGCTATGACTGGAGCCGTTTCTTCGAGACGCTGCCGCTCGTTCTCGGCACGAAAATCGTGGTCTTCCTCTTCGCCGGTCTCTATCGCGGCCTCTGGAAGTACGTCAGCTTCGACGACACGCTGACGTTCGTGCGAGCGGTGGCGGGCGGCTCGATCGCCGCCATTCTCGTGCTGCTCTTCACGTCGCGATTCGCGGGGCTGAGCCGCGTCGTGTTCGTGCTCGACGCGCTGATTCTCTTCGTGCTGATCCTCGCGACGCGCAGCAGCTTCCGTGTGATCCGCACCATGTTGCGCCGCGCGACGGCCAGAGATGCGACGCCCGGCGTGCGGACGCTGATTTACGGCGCCGGCGATGCGGGCGAGCTGCTGCTGCGCGAATTGCGCAACAACCGTTCGCATGGCCGCACCGCGGTCGCGTTCTTCGACGACGATGCGTTGAAAGCAGGCAAGGTCGTGCACGGTCTGCCGGTCCTCACGGGTGACCTCGGCGCGGCGTGTCGTCAGCAGCAGATCGACGAAGTGGTCATCTCGACCATTGCGCTGGAAGGCGAACGGTTGCGCCGCGCGGCGGACGTTTGCGCGTCGTTGGACATCCCGATCCGCCGCTTCACGATCGCGCTCGCGCCTGTCTGATCGGCTGCTATTCTCGCCGCGAGCATGATTCTCACCGCCCTCGGCGCGCTCCTGCTTGGATGCGAAGTCTCTTTCCGGCTGTGGCGTGCGCCGCTCGCGGCGTGCGAGCGCGCGCTGTTCGCGATGCTGATGGCGGCGATGCTGTGGCTCGGCTCCACGTGGGCACTGGCCATTCCGCACCTGATGACACATGAAGCGGTGCTCGCACGCGGTGTCATCTTCTTCGTGGCCGGAGCGGTCGCCATCGGCTGGCGTGTGAGCCGCGCGAAACTGCTCTCGCGCGAGCTCGATCACACCGCGACGTTCGTGCTCATCGCGCTCGTGCCGCTCGCGCTCTGGATCGTGTTCGCGCTCTGGCGCGGAGCGATCATTCCGCCGCTCAGCCACGACGCGCTTTCGTATCACCTCCCCAAGTCCGTGCTGTACCAGCGCGCGCACGGATTCGATTCGCTCTCCTCGCTCGAGTGGCTCTTCGCGCCGCGCCCCGCGAATTACGAACTGCTCGTGGCCGACGTACTCGCGTCGGACGGCGTCGACGATCGCACGGAGTGGCTCAGCACCTTCTTCTACCTCGGCCTCGTTGTCTCCGCCGGAGCGCTCGCGCAGCGCTGGTGGCGCGCCGGTCCGCTCGCGACGGCCGCCACCGTGCTGCTCACCGGCGCCGTGCCGGTGCTGCTCCTCCACAGCAGCGCGCACAAAAACGATGTGATGGCGGCGTTCTTCGCCGCCGCGGGATTCGTCGCCGCGAGCCGCTGGATCGCCACCCGCGAAGCCGCGAGCCTCTTCGCGATGAAGCTCGCCTTCGGCGCCGCCGCCGGCACGAAGGGCTCGATGGCCGTGATCGCGCTCTGCTTCGTGCCGGTGGTCGCGTGGACTCTCGCGCGTCCGCGCATCGCTTCACCGCGCATCCTCGCCGCCGCCTTCGCCGGCGTGCTCGCGTTCCTCATCCTCGGCGGCTGGTATTTCATCGAGCGCAAACTGCGTCCCGCCGCGGAGCGTCAGCCGACGGCGATCGAATCATCGAGCTACGGCGACTGGCAGAATCTCTATCAAGGCCCGTACGTGTTGCTCACGGCGCCGTTCTCCGCGAATCCGCTGTCGCTGGCCGTGCCGTGGGACGCGCGGCGCTGGTTCTGGCGGCGGTACGAAATCTACTTTTCGCATGACGGCATCCCGTTCGCGCTCAGCGTGCTCGCGCTGCCGTTCGCACTATGGCTGCTGCGCCGCCGCGCCTCGCTGCACGAGCGCGTCTGGGTGAGCGCCGCCGCACTGGCGGCGTTTCTCGCGCTGCTCCCGGCGAAGCTTTCGCCCGCCGGGTTGTACGTGACGATGCTGCCGCGATTCACCGTCTGGATCGTGCCGCTCGTTTTCGCCTGGACGGTCGCGCCGCTGATCGATGCGATCGCGCCGCGCTGGCAGAAAACGCTCGTCGCCGTCAGCAGCGTCATCTTCGTTCTCTACGCCGTCGACTCCGCGCAGAACGATTCCTTCGCGCCGTTCGATTACGTGCTGTGGGCGCGCGTGCATCCCGGCACACGCACAGTGCCCTTCGACGCGAATCGCGCCTCCTGCCGCGTCGATCGCGTGGCCGGCCCGCACGACAAGATCGTCATTCAGGCTGGCAGCAGCGCGTGGGTCTATCCCGCGTTCGGTGCGCACCTGACGCGGCCGGTGGAGCTCATTCGCAGCCTGCCCGCTGCGAACATTTCCGAAGACGCGCGCTGGCTCATCGTCGACTATAAGTTCGACGTGATCTGGTCCGGCCCGGCCTTGAAGTCTCTCGGCGACACCGAAGCGTTTCTCGGCGGCACGATGCCCGAAGCCGGTCAGCAGACGATCCGCACCATGCGCGTCGACCCGCGCTGGAAAGCGCTCGAGATCACGCCCTGGGGCGAGGCGGTGTTCGTCCGCGTGCGGTAAACTCGCGCGCTGTGTCGCTCCGCATTTCCCTCTACGCCGACGGCGCCCACGTGCCCGACATGATCGCCGCGCGCGAGGCGGGGCTGGTGAAGGGATTCACCACCAATCCCACGCTCATGCGCAAGTGCGGCGTCTCCGATTACGAGACGTTCGCGCGCGAAGCCTTACAGGCCGTCGGCGACATGCCGATCTCGTTCGAAGTCTTCGCCGACGAGTTCGACGAAATGGAGCGGCAGGCCAAGCGCATCGCCGCGTGGGGCGACGCGGTGTACGTGAAGATTCCGATCACGAACACACGCGGCCAATCCGCGGTTCCGCTCATCGGCCGCCTCTCCGGCGCGGGCGTGAAGCTGAACGTCACGGCCATCCTCACGCTCGAACAGGTGCGCGCGGTCGCGGACGCACTCGATACCGAAGTACCAGCCATCGTCTCGATCTTCGCCGGACGCATCGCCGACACGGGCCGCGATCCGGTGCCGCTCATGCGCGAAGCCGCGGAGATCCTGCGCTTCCGCCCGAAAGCGCAGCTGCTGTGGGCCAGCCCGCGCGAGCTGCTGAACATCTTTCAGGCGGACGACGCCGGCTGCCACATCATCACCGTCACGCCCGACATCCTCAAGAAGATGGCCATGGTCGGGAAACCGCTCGAAGAGCTGTCGCTCGACACCGTGCGCATGTTCTACAACGACGCGGCCGCCGCGGGATACACGTTGTGATCGTCACCCGCACTCCCTTCCGCGTCACCCTCGGCGGCGGCGGCACCGACCTGCCGTCCTACTACTCGCAGCGCGGCGGCTTCATCTTCGCGATGGGCCTCGACAAGTACATGTACGTGATCGTGAACCGCCCCACCGTCGGTCACAAAATCCGTTTGCATTACTCGCAAAGCGAAGTCGTCGATCACGTCGCCGATCTGCGCCACGAGCTCGCGCGCGAAGCGCTGCGCGCGCACGGCGTCGAGCACACGTTCGAAGTGGCATCCATCGCCGATCTCCCCGCCGGCACCGGCCTCGGATCCTCGAGCTGCTACCTCGTCGGCCTGCTCAACGCACTGCATCACGATCGGCGCGACTACGTTCCGCTGCAGCAGCTCGCCGAAGAGGCGTGTCACATCGAGTTGGAGATCCTGAAGCAGCCGATCGGAAAACAGGATCAGTACCTGGCCGCGTTCGGCGGACTGACGGTGCTGGAGATCGCGCGCGACGGCAGCGTGGCCGTGCGCCAGCTGCGTCCCAGCTCCGGCGACATCGCGGAGCTCGTCGCGCACACGCACATCTACTACACCGGCTCGCAGCGCGACGCGCGTGAAGTGCTCGCCGATCAGAACGTGGCCATGCAGACCAAAGAGGCCGCAGGACACACGCGCGTCTCCGACAGTCTCGATCGCATCAAAGACCTCGGCTACCGCATTCTCGAAGCCGTCGAAGCGTCGAACTTCGATCGCTGGGGCGAGCTGCTCGACGAGCATTGGCAAAGCAAGAAGAAGCTCTCCGACAAGATCTCGCTGCGCGCCGTCGACGAGATTTACGAAGACGTGAAATCGCGCTTCGGCGTTCTCGGCGGCAAGATCATCGGCGCGGGCGGCGGCGGATTTCTGATGCTGTACGCGCCGAAGCAGCACGCCGAGCTGGAACGCTTCATGGCCGCGCACGGCATGCCGCGCATGCATTACACGGTGGAGCCGGAGGGAACGAAGGTCGTGGCGCAGATGGGCCACGGATATCTCTCCGCCACCGCGTCGCTCGCCATCGCTCGCGACGCGGCCGTCGAGCGCCAGGTTGGTTTCGTCGAATGACGATCGGCATTCTCGGCGGCGGCATCTCCGGCATCGCACTCGCGGCGTATCTCGATCGCGAGGACGTGGAAGTGCTCGAGAAGCGCGAGCGCATCGGCGGCTTGTGCGGCACGATCATCGAAGACGGCTTCACGTTCGACGCCGCCGGTCCGCACATCATGTTCTCGAAGAACAAAGACGTGCTGTCCCGGATGGTCGAAGCTCTCGGCGACAACGTGCACCAGCGCCGCCGCGAAAACCGCATCTGGTTCAAAGGGCGGCTCGTGAAGTATCCGTTCGAGAACGATCTGGCCGCGCTGCCGAAGGAAGACACGTTCGACTGCATTTACGGCTACATCGCCAATCCGCGTGCGCACGAAACGCCGTCGAATCTCGCGGAGTGGTCGTACGTCACGTTCGGCCAAGGGATCAGCGAAAAGTATTTCATCCCATACAACCGCAAGATCTGGAACTACGACCCCGAACAGATCGGCCTGGAGTTCGTGGCGCGCATCCCGAAGCCGCCGATGGAAGACGTGTTGAAGTCCGCCATCGGAATCGAGACCGAAGGCTATTTGCACCAGCTCTATTTCTACTACCCCGTCGAAGGTGGCTACGAAGCGCTCGTGCACGCGTACGCGAAACGGGTGCGCGGCGCGATCCACACCGGATGGGGCGTGGCTTCGATCCGGCGTGATGACGATGCGTGGCTCGTGACATCGGAGAGCGGGGAAGAGCGGCGCTACGAAACGCTCGTCAACACGCTGCCGTTTCATGAGCTGCTGCGCGTCTGGAGCGATGCGCCGCGCGAGCTGCACGTGTACGGTCAATCGCTCAAATACAACTCGCTCATCAACGTGCTGGTCGGCGTGAACGAAGATCGCGGCTATCCGTACACCGCCGTCTATCTGCCCGATCCGGAGATCTCGTTTCACCGGCTGTCGTTCCCGCGCGCGTTCAGCGAGCGGTGCGTGCCGGAGGGGATGTCTTCGATGATGGCGGAGATCACGACGAACGAAGGCGACGGCATCTGGGAGCTGAGCGATGAGGAAGTGATCGCGCGCGTGGTCGGTGAGTTGGAACAGACCGGCTTCGTCGATCGCAAAACGATTCGCTACACGCGCGCCGTTCGCTTCCGCTACGGCTATCCGGTGTACGACCTGCAGTACCGCGCGAACGTCACCGAGATGCGCGAGCTCGCCGCGAGCACCGGCCTGCATCTCCTCGGCCGCTTCGCACAGTTCGACTACATCAACTCCGACGTCTGCATCGAGCGCGCGATCGCGTTGGCCGGACAGCTGCGCGGCTGATGCGAAAGGCCCTTTTTCTCGACCGCGACGGCGTGCTCGATGAGCTCGTGTACTACGCCGACAGCAACGAATGGGAGTCGCCGCGGCGCGTCGAAGACATCCGCCTGATTCCTGGCGCGTTCGAAGCCGTGAAGCGCGCGCGAGCCGCCGGTTTCGAGATCGTGGTGATCACCAACCAGCCGAGCTTCGCGAAAGGAAAGATCTCGCGCGAATCGCTCGAAGCGGTGCACGCGCAGATCGCCGGCTCGTTGAAGAGCTACGTCTGCTATCACGGTCCCGCCGACGGCTGCGATTGCCGCAAGCCGGGAACGAAGTTCGTCGACGACGCGGCGCGCGAGCTCGATCTCGATCTGGCGCAGAGCTGGTTCATCGGCGATCAGGATTCCGATCTCGCCTGCGGCCGCGCGGCCGGAATGCGCGTCATCCTCATCGAGCACGCGCATTCGGCGCACAAGCGCGGCCGCATCGAGCCCGATTTCCGTGCGCTCGATCTCGCCGCGGCCATCGAGCATGTGATACAGAACGCGCCGTGAAGCTCACGGTGTCGATGATCACCATGAACGAGGAAGGCGCCGTGGCGAAAGTCGTCGCCGGCATCCGCCGCGTCGCGCCTGACGCCGAGATCCTGCTCGTCGATTCCAGCAAAGACCGCACGCCGGAAATCGCGGAGTCCCTCGGCTGCCGCGTCATCCGCCAGTTCCCGCCACAGGGTTACGGCCCGGCCATGGATCGCGCGGTGCGCGAGGCGAACGGCGACATCGTGGTCACGCTCGACTGCGATGACACGTATCCCGTCGACGAGATCCCGCATCTCGTCTCGCTCATCGACCAGGGTTGGGATCTCGTGAATACGACGCGCGTGTGGCGCCGCCCGAAGGCGATGCCGTTCGCGAACTTTCTCGCCAATCGCGTCTTCGCTCTCAGCGCGCGCATCCTGCACGGCATCAAGACCACGGACGTGCACAGCGGCATGCGCGCGTATCGCAAGTCGATGATCGACGCGGTGCAGTGGAACGCGCGCGGTCCTGCGCTTCCCGTGGACATGCTCGTCATTCCGTACCGCCGCGGCTACAAGGTGCTGGACGTGAAGATCGATTACCGCGAGCGCATCGGCCAGACCACGCTGCACCGCTGGTCGAGCACCGTCTGGACGTTCAAGCGGCTGTGGAACGCGCGGAAGATCCTATGAAAGTGGCCATCCTCTGCGGTGGTCTCGGCACGCGCATTCGCGAGTTCACCGGCGATCTGCCGAAGCCGATGCTGCCGGTCGGCGGACGTCCGTACCTCGAGTATGTGATCGAGTCATTCACCGAACGAGGTCTGCGCGATTTCGTGCTGCTCACCGGCTATCGCAGTGACGTCATCGAAGAACATTTCGGCGACGGCAAACGCTTTGGCGCGCGCATCCGCTACAGCGTGGAATCGCATCCTCTCGGCACCGGCGGCGCGTTGCGCGAAGCACGCGCGCTCCTCGGCTCGCGCTTTCTCCTGACGTACGGCGACGTGCTGCGGCGATTCGATTACGCTGAGCTCGTGCGCTCGCGCGGCGGCAACTGTCTGGCGGTTTATCCGCGGCTGACGATTGGCAACGCCGACGTGTCCGAAGGGTGGATCGTGGCGTTCGACAAACGCGCGCCGGAACTCCCGTATCTCGACGCGGGCTTCGCGCTGCTGGAGACGAGCGTGATCTCGCTGCTGCCGTCGCAGGGATCGTGCTCGTTCGAGGAAATCGTCTACTCCGGACTCGCGCAGCACATGCAGCTGCGCGCGGAGATCGTCGATCACAACTTCTTCGACATCGGCACGCCCGAAGAGCTGGCGCGCACGCGTGCAGCGCTGGAGAGCGCGTGAAGATCGTCGTCACCGGCGCCGCCGGTTTCATCGCATCGAATCTCATCCCGCGGCTGCTCGCGCGCGGCGATGAAGTCACCGGCATCGACAACTTCTTTCTCGGCAAGCGCGAGTACCTGCAGACGCACGAGCGCTTCCGCTTTGTCGAGCGCGATCTGCTCGATCTCGAATCGCTCGTGGCGCTGTTCGAAGAAGTGCGTCCCGATCGCGTCTGGCATCTGGCCGCGAACAGCGACATCAGCTACGGGACGAAGTACACCGACTTTGATCTGAAGGGCGGCACGCTCGTCACGTACAACGTGCTCGAAGCGATGCGCCGCAGCGGCACGAAGGAGCTCGTCTTCTCATCGAGCGGCGCCGTGTACGGCGAGCCGACCGTGTTGCCGACGCCCGAAGATTACGGCCCGATTTTCCCGATCTCGCTCTACGCGGCGAGCAAGGTGGCGTGCGAGGCGCTGATCACTGCGTACGTGCACAACTACGATTTGCGCGCGTGGATCTTCCGCTTCGGCAACATCATCGGACCAAATCCAACGCACGGCGTGGTGTACGACTTCATCCACAAACTGCAGCGAGATCCGTCGCACCTGGAAGTTCTCGGCGACGGCACGCAAGCCAAGCCATACGTGCATGTCGACGACTGCCTGAACGGCATGGAGTTCGGCGTCGCGAACGCGCACGAAGATGTGAACTGCTACAACCTGGCGGTCGACGATCAGACTAGCGTGCGCGAGATCGCGCAGTGGACCGTCGAGGCGATGGGCTTGCGCGACGTCGACGTGCAATACGGCGACGCGCCGCGCGGCTGGCGCGGTGATGTCGCGCAAGTGCGGATGGACACGCGACGCATGACGGCGCTGGGATGGAAGCCGCGGCTCACATCGCGCGAAGCGGTGCGACGCGCGATCAGCGAAATCGTGGCGCAGATGACGCGCGCGAGCGACTGAGCGTCATTTCACCGACTCCCACTTCGTCTCGTTCGCCTTCAGCGCCGGATGCGACACCACGAGGTGCCACACCACCGCCGCCAGCCCTTCCGTGTGCGGCGTGATGTGCGCGGCGTTCACCGTCGGGATGACCACGCATTCATCCGCCACCTGCTTCGTGTAGCCGCCGTCTTTGCCGACGATGCCGAAGATTTTGGCGCCGCGCTCACGCGCGAGATCGATGGCGCGCACGAGATTCACGGAGACGTTCTTTTCCACGTTGCCGCCGCCGACGGAGAAGACCAGCACCGCGTCGTTCGCGCCGATGCGCGAGATCTTCAGCCACTCCGCGAACGAGCTGTCCCAACCTTCATCGTTCACGCGCGCGGTCAGTTCGGACACGTTGTCCGTCGGCGTGTATGCCTCGAAGCGGCAGATCTTGCGGAAGTCGTTGACGGCGTGGCTGGCGTGGCCGGCGGAGC
This sequence comes from Thermoanaerobaculia bacterium, assembly GCA_035688915.1. Lineage (GTDB taxonomy): Bacteria > Acidobacteriota > Thermoanaerobaculia > Gp7-AA8 > Gp7-AA8 > DASSMK01. Next base: position 35,278 of record DASSMK010000173.1, on the reverse strand, counting down.
CGCCGACGCCGAGGATGAAGAGGCGGCCGCCGGAATCACGGGAGACGGCTAGGGAGACGGCCAGGCGATCGATCGCCTCCGCGTCGAGCTGGCGGATCACTGCGAGCGATTCGTCGAGGAACGAGCGGGCGAACGACATGGATCGGTAGTGTGGCACACTCCGAAACGATGCCGGAGAAGTCGCGCGCCGCCGCCGGCGCCATGCTCCTCGCGCTCGTCGCCGCGGCGCTCCGGCTGGTGCCGTTGCAGTGGCTGCAGCCGTTGCAGTGGGACGAGGTCGAATACTTTCGCGCCACGCGCTGGGTGGCGCAGGGGCTCGTTCCGTTTCGCGATTTCTGGGAGCACCACACGCCGCTGCAGTGGTTCGTCTTCGCGCCGTTTGCCGCGCTCGTGAAGAGTCCGGGCGCGAATGCGATCGTGGCGATGCGATGGGCGCAGGTGCCGCTGTGGATCGCCACGTTCGGTCTTGCTGCGATCTGGATGCGCGATGCGGGATTGTCGCGATTCGCGCGCTGGTGCGCGACGGCGCTCGCGCTCTGCAGCTCGTTCCTGATGATCGCGGCGGTCGAGTATCGCGTGGACACGCTCGGCTGTGCGCTGGTGATGCTCGGGCTGGTGCTCGTGCAGCGGCGGAGCAATGCAGCGCTGTTCGGCGCGGGCGTGGCGTTCTGCGCTGCAGGCTTGGCGAATTTGCGACTGGGACCGCTGCTCGCCGTGGCGGCGCTGATCGTTTTGTTTCGCGAACGGCTGCGCGCGCTGTGGCTCGGCGCGGGCGTCGCGGCGTTGGGCGCGATGGCGGCGGGCTACTTTGCGGCGACGCACTCCTTTGCCGCGCTCTATCAGCACGTCTGGGTCGAGAACTACCTCGGCGACCGTTACGCCGCGGCCGTCGCGAATGGCTTCCTGCACCGCCTGCTCATTCCGTTCGGCATTCGCCTCCTCGGCGCGCAAGGGAGCTTCGATCTGGCCGGTATCGATGTCGGCGGCGCGCTGCTGCTGCTCGCCGGCACGGCGGGATTGGTGCTGGCGCTGCTGCGCTGGCGCACGCGCGACGAACTTTTCTTTCTCGCGCTGCTGCAGCTGGCGAACGTCGTCTTCATCGCGCGGATGAAGTTCGTCTACAACTATCACTTCGAGATCGTCGTGTTGCTCATGCTGCCGCTGATCGCGCTGACCATCGAGCGGCTGCCGCAGCGCGGTGTGTTCGCGGCGGTCGTGGCGGCAGTGCTCGTGGCGGCGTTCGCATCGCTTTTGCGCGGCAAGGAGCTCGATCGCGCGTATCAGGATTTAGTCATGCGCGAAGTCGATGCACGGACGCAGCCCGGCGATCGCGTGTTCGATGGCGTCGGTTGGGCGCTGCACCGCGAGCCGTATTACCGCTTCTGGTTTTTGCCCGATCTGACGCGGCAGCTCGTGTCGCACGGACATGCGAAAGCGATCGACGTGAACGCGTTTGTGCACGATCCACCGGCGGCGGTCATCACCGATCACAACGTGCTGGTGTGGCTGCAGTTTCAGCCGGAGTTGCAGCGCGTCATCGTGCGGCACTACCTGCCGGTGTGGCGGAATCTCTGGATGCCGGCGCTGTCAGCGCGACTCGATGCGACCACGCGCAGCGCGTCGTGGATGGCGCCCGCGGACGGCGACTATCGCGTGTACGCCTCTCACGCACTGGCCGCGCATCCGTGGTTCGGGCGTCCGCTGTTCGTCGCGTCGTACTACGAAGCGGATGCAGCGCGACTGGAAATGCCCCTCGGCGCGCCCTTCGCCAATGCGCCGTTGTCGTGGCAGATCGACGGCAATCCGGTGAGCGGCAGCGTGCTCCGTCTGCGCAAAGGTCAACGCGTCGACGTGACGACCACGAGCGACGAGCCGATCGGCATTTTTGCTGTGCCCGGGAATGAGGCGCGGCTCTTCCGCCAGCCGCCGCCCGGAGTGACGATCGACGGCTCGGCGCCGCGCGTGACGCACTGGCCGCGCCTGTAGAATCGCCGCGCATGCCGCGCACCGCGTTGGGCTCGCTCATCGGCGCCGCCGTCGCGGCCGCGCTCGCGCCGCTCCTCAAACCGTTCTTCCATCCGCCCACCGGCGGCATCGGCTTCGTCACGGTCAACGCGTATCCAAAAGGTTGGGACTACGCCGTCGTGGCGCTGCTCGTCCTCGGCGCGTTCGCCGGCGGCGCGCTGCTCTCGCGCCGCGAAGTAGCGGAGCGGGTGGTCACGCGCGTCACGCGCGCGCCGCAGTGGCTCGGCGCGTTGCTCGTGTTTTTGGCGATGATCGCCGTGCACGATCACCCGCAGGCGCCGATGGATCCGTTTCATGAAGGCGAGCATCTGACGCCGGCCTTCCTCTTCCAATCGGGCGAGCGGCCGTATCGCGATGTGTTCGTGCTGCACGGCCTCGCCACGGACGGCGGCCTGGATGCGTTCGTCCTCGGCGATCCCCCGTCGCCGCATCGCACCCGCCGCCTGCAAACGATTCTCGACGCGGCGACGCTCGCGCTGCTCGTGCCGATCGCCGCGGAAGTCGTGGGCACCACCACCGCGCTGGCGTGCGCCGTCTTCGCATCGCTGTGCGGCATGGCGGCGCTGTGGGTGCCGGTGTTTCCGTACTTTCGGCTCGCGCCGCTGCTGCTGGCCACACTCGGCTTGCTGCGCTACGTGCGCCTCGGTAGCGCGCGTGCGCTGTTGCTCGCGTTCTGCGCCGCCACGCTCGGCGTGCTATGGAGTCTCGACACCGGCAGCTACGCTCTCGGCGGCACCATCGTCGCGTTCGTGCTCGTGCGCGCGCTCAAGCTCGACGCGAAGCCGCTGCCGTTGCGGACGATCGCGCTGATCGCGCTCATCGCTTTCGTCGCGCCGATCGCGGTGCTGCTCGCGGCACGCGCCGATCTGCGGCAGTTCTTCCTCGACTCGTTCGTGATCATCCCGCACTCGATTGACGCGATCTGGTCGCTGCCCGTGCCGGCGATGCGCAATGCCGAAGCGCTGCGCTACTACCTCCCGCCCGCGTTCTACGGTTTTCTGCTCGCGCTGGCGTTCGCGACGTGGCGGCGCGGCGATCGCTTGCGTGCGGCGCAAATCGCCATCGTGGCCATTCTCTCCGTCGTGGCCTTCCGCACCGCTTCCGGCCGCGTTAGCTGGAGCCATACGCGCTTCGCCACGCCGCTTCTCGGCATCTCGCTCGTGGCATTCGTGCTCGAACCGCTTCTCGTCGCGCGACGCCGCGCCGTTGCGATCGTGCTCGGCATCGCGCTCGTCGCGTATCTGGAAGTCGTGCCGAACGTCACCGCCGGCGCGAAACTGCTCGCGGGCTGGCGCGCGCGGCAGCGGCACGACACGCTCGTCGCCTATCCGTTCAAAACCGGCAAAGGCATCTACACCAATCAGGAAAACGCGAACGAGTTGGCGGCGCTGAACGGCTTCCTCGCTTCGCTCGGGCCGCACGACGTTCCGATTCTCGATTTTTCGAACGAGCGCGCGCTGTACTACCTCCTGCAGCGCAAGCCGCCCATGCGCTGCTTCGACATCCCCATGCTGGCCGCGCCGCCGCTGCTCGCGGAAGCGATGGCCGAGCTGAATGCGCATCCGCCCGTCGCTGTTGTTCTCGAAGCGACGGCAGTTCTCGGCGCGTTCGATGGCGTGTCGAACCGCGACCGCGTCCCGGAGCTCGCGGCGTGGATCGACGCGGGCTATCCGAAACGGACGCGCATCGGACGCTTTCTCGTCGCCACGCGATGATCGATCTCGACGAAGCCTTTCGCCGCCTCGCCACCTCCGCGTTTCGCCGCAAGTTCCAGCTGCGCGGACGCGAAGCGGCGTACCTCCACACCTGGGGCCTGCCGCACGTGATGAAGCAGGCGTCGGAGCTGATCGGCCAGCGTCTCGCGCCGGCGGAACCGAAGAACGACGGCCGGCAAACGCCGTGGGGCAACCATCCGGTCTTCGTCGCGCAGCACGCCACTGCCACCTGCTGCCGCGGTTGTCTCGAGAAGATCCACGAGATCGCGAAAGGGCACGCGCTCACGGCAGATGAGAAAGCGCACGTGCTCGGCGCGATCGAGCGCTGGCTGTCTCAGCAGCGGTAAACTGCGCGGCCATGCCGACACACATTGCGAACCCGACGATCATTCAGGCCGCGGGCAACAAGCCGAAGATCATCGAAGAGTATTTCGGCCGCGTGAACTCGAAGACCGACGCGGTTTCCGTGGCGCGCATGAAGAGCCCGAGCGGCTGGGTCGAGCCCGGCCAGACGCCGGAGTTCGACGAATACACCGTCGTCCTGCGCGGCACCTTGCGCGTCACGACGAAGAGCGGCTCGCTCGACGTGCACGCCGGCCAGGGCGTCATCACGCACGCCGGCGAATGGGTGCAGTACTCGACGCCCGGCGCCGACGGCGCGGAGTACGTGGCCGTCTGCCTGCCGGCGTTTTCGCCCGCCACTGTGAATCGCGACGCCGAATGAAGACGCTGCTGATCGCGCTGCTGTTCGCACTGCCGCTCGCCGCGCAGGAAAGCGATCCGCGCATCGCCGAAGGCGTCGCATTGCACGACGCCGGCAAATACGACGAAGCGATCGCCAGGTACAAAGCGGTGCTCGCCGATGATCCGGCGAACGTCACGGCCACGTACGAGATGGCGTTCTCGTATCAGATGAAAAACGACTTCGCGCAGTGCCGGACGCTTCTCGAGCCGCTGGCGGAGAAGGCGGGACGGCTGCAGGTCGCCATCCTGACGACGCTCGGCAACTGTCTCGACAGCAGCGGCGACGCCAAAGCGGCGATCGCGACTTATCGCAACGCGCTGCAGCTCGCGCCGGAGGACCCGGGCGCGCTCTACAACCTCGCCGTCGCGCTCGGCGGCGACAAGCAGTACGACGAGGCACGCGCGACGTTCGAGAAGGAGCTGGCGCTGCGGCCCAAACACGCCAACAGCCGCATCTTCCTCGCTTCGATTTTTCAGGCGCAGAACTTCCGCGCGCCGGCCATTCTCGAATACCTGCGCTTCCTGGCGCTCGAGCCGGCGACGCCACGTTCCGCCACCGCCGCTGTCCGCGTCCTCGACCTGCTCGATCTCGGCGTCTCGAAGACGGGCCGCAAAACCATCAACATCGCCGTCGACCCCGATGCGCGGAAGGAAGAGGGCGACTTCTCCGCCTTCGAAATGATGATGGGCCTCCTCGCGGGTGCGAAACTCGGCGAGAAGCAGAAAGGCTCCGAGTTCGACGCGGTGCGGGGCCAGCTCGCCTCCGCGCTCGCCATGCTCACCGAATCGCCGCAGCAGCGCGGGAGTAGTTACACGGAGACGCAGAACGTGCCGTTCTTCTCGAAACTCGTCGAAACGAAAATGCTCGACACGTTCGCCGGACGCGCGCTGGCCCCCGCGAATCTGAAAGGCACCGACGTCTGGCTGAAGAAGAACGCCGCCGCGCTGCAGGAGCTCGACGCGTTTTTGAAGACCGCGCCATGAAGCTCCTCATCCTCTCCGAACACGACGTCGAAACGCTCCTGACGATGGAGGAGTGCATCGGCGTCATGGAAGACGCTCTGCGCGCGCTCGCGCGCGGCGAGGTGCACAACCCGCTGCGTCAGGCCATTCGCGCGCCCGGCGCGCCGGGGCTGCTCGGCCTCATGCCGGCCTGGTGGGGCGGGGAGGCGGCGTACTACGGGCTGAAGGAAGTTTGCGTTTTTCCGGAGAATCCGAAGCGTGGACTCGATTCGCATCTCGGTACGGTGATCCTGCATAGCGGCGAGAGCGGCGAGCCGCTGGCGGTCATGAACGCGTCCGCCATCACGGCCATCCGCACGGCGGCGGTGTCGGCGCTGGCCACGAAGCTCCTCGCGCGCGAAGACGCGCACGTGCTCGCCATCCTCGGCGCCGGCGTGCAATCGAAAGCGCATCAGCGCGCCATTCCGCTCGTGCGCGACATTCGTGAGGTGCGCATCTACAGCCGGAGCGGCGGCGGCAGCGCGGAAGAGTGCGTGCGCGGCGCGGACATCATCGTCACCGCCACCAACGCCAGAGAGCCGGTGCTGCAGCGCGAATGGCTGAAGCCGGGAGCGCACATCAACGCCGTCGGCTCCAGCGTCGCCACGGCACGCGAGCTCGACGGTGCCACGGTTGCGGCGGCTGCGCTTTTCGTCGATCGCCGCGAATCCACGGTCAACGAATCCGGCGATTACCTCTTTGCGCTGCGCGAGGGCGCGATCAGCGGGCCCGAGCACATTCGCGGCGAGCTCGGCGAGATTTTGCTGGGTTCCGTGAGCGGGCGGAAATCAGACGACGAGATCACGCTGTTCAAGTCGCTCGGCCTGGCCATCGAAGACCTTGCCGCAGCCGCCTTTTTGTACGCGAAAGCGAAGGCGCGCGGGGCGGGGCAATGGGTGGACTTCTAACCGGAATAAGAGGTTAGGGGCTCCCGTTAGCGCATGTCCGGGCTTGACAAAGCCCAAAATCGGAGCGTAAAGTGCGCCGGTTTTCCCATCCGGGAGCAGATTTTTCGCTGTACGTGTCTTCAGAAGGAACCGCATCGAATGCCTACGATCAACCAGCTTGTTGCGAAGGGCCGCGAAAGCGTCAAGTACAAGACGAAATCGCCGGCTCTGCAGTCGAGCCCGCAGAAGCGCGGCGTCTGCACGCGCGTTTACACCTCGACCCCGAAGAAGCCGAACTCGGCTCTCCGTAAAGTCGCGCGCGTCCGCCTCACCAACGGCGTGGAAGTGACGACGTACATCCCGGGCGTCGGCCACAACCTCCAGGAGCACTCGATCGTGCTCATTCGCGGAGGCCGTGTGAAGGACCTTCCGGGTGTCCGTTACCACGTCATCCGCGGCACGCTCGACGCCACCGGCGTCGCCAAGCGCAACCAGAGCCGTTCCAAGTACGGCGCGAAGCGTCCGAAGAAGGCCTAAGGAAACACCATGCCGAGAAGACGTGAAGTTCCGAAACGCGAGATCCTTCCGGATCCGGTTTACAACAGCCAGCTGATCACGAAGTTCATCAACTCGCTCATGAGCGACGGCAAAAAGTCCGTGGCCGAGCGGGTGTTTTACGGCGCTCTGAAGAAGGTCGAAGATCGCGCCAAAGACGATCCTCTCAAGGTCTTCAAGAAAGCCGTCGACAACGTGAAGCCGGCCCTCGAAGTGAAGAGCCGCCGCGTCGGTGGCTCGAACTATCAGGTTCCGGTCGAAGTTCGTCCGACCCGCCGTACGGCGCTGGCCATTCGCTGGCTGATCTCGTACGCGGCCGCTCGCGGCGAGAAGACCATGCAGGACAAGCTCGCCGGCGAGATCCTCGATGCGGCGAACAATCGCGGCAACGCGATCAAGAAGCGCGAAGACACGCACAAGATGGCTGAAGCGAACAAAGCGTTCGCTCACTATCGGTGGTAGAATGCTCCGCCCCGCATGCGCGGGTTGGAAGTTTCGACCGGGTGCTTGAACCCGGGGCAGTATCCACTAGCTTTCCGTAGCTCCGTCTCGACCGGATAACACAGAACGGGTTCTGCGGTTCCGGACCGAGCAACGGGAAACAAAAACAAATCGAAGATGCACCTCCCCAACGGGAGGTGTGCGTGTTGTGTGGAGCGGCAGGCGCCCTCGCCTGTCGGAGCACGCGACGGCGGGCGAAGGCGTCCGCCGCTCCACGCCATTGCTGAGAAAAGAAACCAAACAATGGCACGTCAGGTACCTCTCGAGAAGACTCGCAACATCGGCATCATGGCTCACATCGATGCCGGTAAGACGACGACCACCGAGCGCATCCTCTACTACACCGGCATCACTCATAAGATCGGTGAAGTTCACGAGGGCACTGCCACCATGGACTGGATGGTCCAGGAGCAGGAGCGCGGCATCACCATCACCTCGGCCGCCACCACTGCAAAGTGGGGCGACACGCGCATCAACATCATCGATACGCCGGGTCACGTTGACTTCACCGTCGAAGTGGAGCGCTCGCTCCGCGTTCTCGACGGCGCCGTCGGCGTCTTCTGCGCGGTCGGCGGTGTCGAGCCGCAGTCCGAGACGGTGTGGCGTCAGGCCGACAAGTACGGCGTTCCCCGCCTCGCGTTCGTCAACAAGATGGACCGCATCGGCGCGAACTTCGAGACGGTCGTCGGTCAGATCCGCTCCAAGCTCGGCAAGAATGCCGTGCCTCTGCAGCTGCCGATCGGCGCCGAAGACAAGTTCAAGGGCGTCATCGACCTCGTGCAGATGAAGGCGCTCGTCTTCAAGGACGAGACCCTCGGCGCGAAGTACGACATCGAAGAGATCCCGGCCGAGCTCCGCGCGGAAGCCGAATCGCTCCGCGAGAAGATGGTCGAATCGATCGCCGAATCGCACGACGAGCTGCTCGAAAAGTATCTCGCCGGCGAGCCGATCGAAGTCGCCGAGCTGAAGGCTGCGCTGCGCGACGCCACCATCCAGCAGAAGATCACGCCGGTGCTTTGCGGCACCGCGTTCAAGAACAAAGGCGTGCAGCCGCTGCTCGACGCAGTCGTCGACTATCTGCCGTCCCCGCTCGACATCCCGCCGGTCAAAGGCGTGAATCCGGACGACGAGTCGTTCATCGAGCGCAAGGCGTCGGATGACGAGCCGTTCTCGGCCCTCGTCTTCAAGATCATGACCGACCCGTTCGTCGGCCAGCTCGCCTTCTTCCGCGTCTACTCCGGCACGGTCGAATCCGGCACCGCGGTGCTGAACTCGACCAAGGGCACGACCGAGCGCATCGGCCGCCTGCTGCAGATGCATGCGAACAAGCGCGAAGAGATCAAGGAAGTGCGCGCTGGTGACATTGGCGCGGCCGTCGGCCTGAAGTCGGTCACCACCGGCGACACGATCTGCGACAAGAACAACGCCATCGTCCTCGAGACGATGAACTTCCCGGAACCGGTCATCGCGGTTGCGATCGAGCCGAAGACGAAGGGCGACCAGGAAAAGATGGGCATCGCGCTCGCGAAGCTCATGCAGGAAGACCCGACGTTCAAGGTCCACACGGATCCGGAAACGAACCAGACCATCATCCGCGGGATGGGCGAGCTGCACCTCGAGATCATCGTCGACCGTATGGTCCGCGAGTTCAACGTCGGTGCGAACGTCGGCAAGCCGCAGGTCGCGTATCGCGAAGCGATCACGCGCAAGTCGGAAGCCGAAGGCAAGTTCGTCCGCCAGTCGGGTGGTAAGGGCCAGTACGGCCACGTGAAGATGCGCTTCGAGCCTCTCGAAGGCGGCGGTTTCGAGTTCGTCAACGAGATCGTGGGCGGATCGGTGCCGAGGGAGTTCATCAAGCCGACCGAGCAGGGCATCAAGGAAGCGCTCGAGCGCGGCATCGTGGCGGGTTACCCGATGACGGGCGTTCGCGCGATTCTGTACGACGGTTCGTACCACGACGTCGACTCGAGCGAAATGGCGTTCAAGATCGCCGGCTCGATGGCGTTCCAGGAAGGCGCGAAGAGGGCTCATCCGATCCTTCTCGAGCCGGTCATGGACGTCGAAGTCGTGACGCCGGAAGACTACGCCGGCGACGTCATGGGCGACCTCTCGCGCCGCCGCGGCAAGATCCAGCAGATGGAAGAGCGCGCGGGAGCGAAAGTCATTCGCGCGCACGTGCCTCTCTCCGAGATGTTCGGTTATGCGACGCAGGTGCGGTCGATGTCTCAGGGCCGCGCGAGCTACACCATGCAGTTCCTGGCCTACGAGCCGGCGCCGAAGACGGTGGCCGAGGAAGTCATCGCCAAGAGCGGCGGCACCACTCAACGAGTTTGATTTTTGACGACATACGTCGATTTAGAAAAACGGAGGTTAGATCTCAATGGCTAAAGAGAAATTCGATCGCAGCAAACCGCACGTGAACATCGGCACGATCGGTCACGTCGACCACGGCAAGACCACGCTGACGGCTGCCATCACCCGCATCCTCGCTTCGAAGGGCACGGCCTCGTTCGTCGCCTTCGATCAGATCGACAAGGCTCCGGAAGAGCGTGAGCGCGGCATCACCATCGCCACTGCGCACGTCGAGTACTCGACCGAGAAGCGCCATTACGCGCACGTCGACTGCCCGGGCCACGCCGACTACGTCAAGAACATGATCACCGGCGCCGCGCAGATGGACGGTGCGATCCTCGTGGTTGCCGCCACTGACGGCCCGATGCCGCAGACCCGCGAGCACATCCTGCTGGCCCGTCAGGTCGGCGTGCCGTACATCGTCGTCGCTCTGAACAAGGTCGACGCCGCCGATCCGGACCTCCTCGAGCTCGTCGAGCTGGAAGTTCGCGAGCTGCTCTCGAGCTACGAGTTCCCCGGCGATGACATTCCCATCATCCGCGTCTCGGCGCTCAAGGCGCTGGAGTCGGGCGACCACAACAGCGAGTGGGGCAAGAAGATCATCGAGCTCATGGACGCGGTGGACAACTACATCCCGCTTCCGGAGCGTGCCATCGACAAGCCGTTCCTGATGCCGGTCGAAGACATCTTCTCGATTTCCGGCCGCGGCACGGTCGTCACCGGCCGTATCGAGCGTGGCATCGTCAAGGTCGGTGAGGAAATCGAGATCGTCGGTCTCCGTCCGACCCTGAAGAAGGTCGTCACGGGCGTCGAAATGTTCCGCAAGCTCCTCGATCAGGGTCAGGCGGGCGACAACGTCGGCCTCCTGCTCCGCGGCGTGGAGCGCAAGGACGTCGAGCGCGGCCAGGTTTGCGCCAAGCCGGGCTCGATCACCCCGCACACGAAGTTCAAGGCCGAGGTCTACATTCTGACCAAGGAAGAAGGCGGCCGTCACACGCCGTTCTTCAATGGCTACCGTCCGCAGTTCTACTTCCGTACGACTGACGTCACCGGCACCGCGGCTCTGGCCGAGGGGCAGGAGATGGTCATGCCGGGCGACAACACGTCGCTCACGATCAATCTGATCGCTCCGATCGCGATGGAGAAGGGTCTCCGCTTCGCGATTCGTGAGGGCGGCCGTACGGTCGGTGCCGGCACGGTGACCGACATTCTCGAGTAGTCGCTCGTTTCGTGAGGAGCAGGCCGGTGCCTGCTCCTCCTTGTTCTTTCAAAGGGTACAGAACCATGATGAACGAAAAGATCCGCATCCGACTCAAGGCCTATGACTACCGAGTGCTGGACCAGTCGACGAGCGAAATCGTCGATACGGCCAAGCGCACCGGTGCCAAGGTGGCGGGACCGATCCCTCTGCCGACGCAGATCTCGCGCTACACCGTTCTGCGCAGCCCTCACGTCGACAAGAAGTCGCGCGAGCAGTTCGAGATGCGGACGCACAAGCGGCTGCTCGACATTCTGGAGCCGACGACGCAGACCGTCGACGCGCTCATGAAGCTCGAGCTTCCGGCCGGCGTCGACGTCGAGATCAAGGCGTTCGGCAAATAGAGCTCCTGAGTGGCTGAGCGACTCGGCTACTGAGCGGAATGGCTCAGAAGCTCAGCGGCTCAGCAGCTCTCCAGCACACACATGAACCGGCGCGATCCGGTTCCAAGGTGGAAAGAAACTCACAATGGCAATCGAAGGAATCATTGGCAAGAAGGTCGGGATGACCCAGGTGTTCGCCGACGACGGCGCACTGGTCCCCGTGACCGTCATCCAGGCCGGACCGTGCTTCGTGGTCCAGAAGAAGACGAGCGAAAAAGACGGCTATGACGCCGTGCAGATCGGCCTCGTGGAGAAGATGTCGCAGCGCCGCGTCACCAGCGCGCTTCGCGGCCACTTCGAAAAGGCCGGCGTGCAGCCGGTGCGCACGCTCGCGGAAGTGCCGTACAGCGGCGACGCGAACGTCGGCGACCGCGTGCAGGTCGACATCTTCAAGCCGGGCGACTCGATCGACGTGGTCGGTCAGTCCAAAGGCAAAGGCTTCCAGGGCGTCGTCAAGCGCCACCACTTCGGTGGCGGCCGCGAGTCTCACGGCTCGATGTTCCACCGCGCTCCCGGCTCGATCGGCGCTTCGGCGTTCCCGTCGCGCGTCATGAAGGGCATGCGCATGGGTGGCCGTATGGGCGGCGATCAGGTCACCGTCAAGAATCTGCGCGTGGCCAAGATCGACGTCGAGAACAACCTGCTCTACATCCGCGGCGCCGTTCCGGGCGGCCGCAATGGTCTCGTCTTCGTGCAGTTCTCGAAGAACGGGAAGAGGGGCGAGTAACCATGCCGACCATTGACGTCAAAGACTGGAACAACAAGAAGGTCGGCTCGGTGGAGCTGCCGGAAGAGATCTTCGCGTATCCGTACAAGGAACACCTCGTTCACGAGGCGGTGCGCAACTATCTCGCCGGTCTTCGCCAGGGTACGCACAAGACCAAGACCCGCTCGGAAGTGGCCGGCTCCGGCAAGAAGCCCTTCCGTCAGAAGGGCACGGGCCGCGCGCGCCAGGGTGGCAACCGCCCGCCGATCCATCGTCACGGCGGCACGGTCTTCGGTCCGCAGCCGCGCGACTACTCCTACAAGATGAACACGAAGGAGAAGAAGGCCGCTCTCAAGTCGGCGCTCTCCCAGCGTGTCAAAGAAGGCAAGTTCGTCGTCGTCAGCGACATGTCGGTCGACGAAGCGAAGACGAAGTCATTCGCGCAGCGGGTTGCCGCGATCGGCGTCGAGGGCAAGGCCCTGGTCGTCGACTCGCTGGAGAACACGAACGCGGTGCTCGCCTCGCGCAACAACCCGAAGCTGCAGTTCGTCGATGCTCTGCACGTCAACGTGTACGACGTCGTGAACAGCCGCTACATCGTGCTCAGCCAGTCTGCTCTGCAGGCGCTGACGGAGGCATTGGGCAATGAACGCTAACGAGATCATCCGCCGGCCTCTCGTCACCGAAAAGAGCACGATGATGCGGGAGTCCGACAACATCATCGCCTTCGAAGTCGCTCCGAGCGCGAACAAGATCCAGGTCAAGGCCGCGGTCGAAGAGCTCTTCAAAGTGAAGGTCGACGAAGTCCGTCTGTTCAACGTGCGCGGCAAGATGAAGCGCATGGGCCGCTGGGTCGGCAAGCGTCGCGACTGGCGTAAAGCCTACGTCCGCCTGGCCGCAGGCCAGAAGGCGCCGGACTTCATCGAAGGCGTGTAAACCACTACAGCCGAAAAAGAGAAAACTATGGCTAAGAACAACTACAAACCGACTTCACCGGGCATCCGGTTCCAGTCGCACGCGTCCTTCGATGACATCACGAAGACGCGTCCTGAGAAGTCGCTGACGACCGGCAAGCCGAAGACCGGCGGCCGCGCCAGCCATGGCCGCGTCACGTCGCGCTTCATCGGCGGCGGCCACAAGCAGAAGTACCGCGTGATCGACTTCAAGCGCGATAAGCGCGGCATCCCCGCGAAGGTCGCGGCCATCGAGTACGACCCGAACCGCACCGCGCGCATTGCGCTGCTGCACTACGCCGACGGCGAGAAGCGCTACATCATCGCGCCGAACGGCCTGGAAGTCGGCACCACCATCATGGCCGGCGAAGAAGCCGACATCCTGGTGGGCAATGCGCTCCCGCTCTCCAAGATCCCCCTCGGCACGGTGATTCACAACATCGAGCTGAAGGAAGGGAAGGGCGCGCAGATGGTTCGCTCGGCCGGTGCCGGTGCGCAGCTCATGGCTCGCGAAGGCGACTGGGCGACGCTCCGTCTCCCGTCCGGCGAAATGCGCAAAGTGCACGTGCGCTGCTACGCGACGATCGGGCAGGTCGGCAATCTCGAGCACGAGAACGTTTCGATCGGCAAGGCCGGCCGGACGCGCCACCTCGGCAAGCGCCCGCACAACCGCGGCGTCTCCATGAACCCGGTCGATCACCCGCTCGGCGGTGGTGAAGGCAAGACCTCAGGCGGCCGTCATCCGGTCAGCCCGTGGGGCCAGCCGACCAAGGGCTTCAAGACCCGCCACAACAAGCGGACCTCGAAGTTCATCATCAAGCGGAGAACCAAGTAATGCGCTCACAGAAAAAAGGTGCCTTCATCGACGACCACCTGGCGAACAAGGTCGAGGCGATGAGCAAGGAGCGCGACAAGAAGGTCATCAAGACCTGGTCGCGCCGCTCCACGGTCATCCCCGACATGGTCGGTCACACGATCGCGGTGCACAACGGCAAGAAATTCATCCCGGTGTACGTCTCCGAGAACATGGTCGGCCACAAGCTCGGCGAGTTCGCATTGACGCGCACCTTCAAAGGCCACAGCGGCAAAAAGGTCGAGAAATCGGCCAAGCCGGCGGGCAAGTAAGCGGCGGAGAACGACATGGAAGCAACAGCTACTCTGAGGTACCTGAAAGCGTCGCCGCAGAAGGTCCGTCTCGTCGCGGATCTGGTGCGCGGCAAGAAGGTCGAGGAAGCGCTCAACATCCTCCGCTTCACGCGCAAGTCGTGCGCCAAGGATCTCGAAAAGCTCCTCCGCTCGGCCGTCGCCAACGCGGAGAACAAAGAGACGGGCGCGGATGTCGACGAGCTCGTGGTTTCGAAGATCTACGTCAACGAGGGGCCGCGCGAGAAACGCATTCAGCCGGCGCCGATGGGCCGCGCCTACGGCATTCAAAAGCGGCAGGCGCACGTCACGGTTCACGTGTCGGATGAAGTGAAAGCGGTCAACGAGCGCAGCGGCGGCAAAGGCCGCGCTCGCGCTGCGAAATAACGGAGGCTATCTCTTGGGTCAGAAAGTCAACCCCTACGGATTTCGGCTTGGTTTCAACAAGACGTGGCACTCCCGCTGGTTTGCCGGAAAGAGCTACGCCGAGACGCTGCACCGCGATCTGAAGCTTCGCGACGACCTCAAGAAGCGCCTCAAGCACGCCGGCGTGTCGGAGATCGACATCGAGCGCACGGCGAACAAGATGCGCATCAACATCTACACCTCGCGTCCGGGCATCATCATCGGCCGCAAGGGCGCTGAAGTGGACAAGCTGCGCGATGAGCTGCAGAAGCTCGTCAACGGCGAGGTCTACATCAACATCCAGGAGATCCAGCGTCCGGAGCTCGATTCGCAGCTGGTGGCCGAGAACATCGCCACGCAGCTCGAGCGCCGCATCGCGTTCCGCCGCGCCATGAAGAAGGCCATGGAATCGGCCTTCCGCTTCGGTGCGAAGGGAATCAAGGTTCGCGTCTCCGGCCGTCTGAACGGCGCCGAGATCGCGCGTACCGAGTGGTATCAGGACGGCCGCCTGCCGCTGCACACGCTGAAAGCGGACATCGACTACGGCTTCGCCGAGGCGACGACCACTTACGGCAAGATCGGCGTGAAGGTGTGGCTGTTCAAGGGCGAGATGGCCAAGGCTCGCAGCCGCCGCAAAGCGTAGTAGCAGTCAATCAGTCTAGGAGAACCGCATCATGATGATGCCGAAGAAGGTCAAGTTCAGAAAGCAGCAGCGCGGACGGCGCCGCGGCCTCGCTACACGGGGTGCGAAGGTGTCGTTTGGCGACTTCGGGCTGCAGGCGCTGGAGCCGGGCTGGGTGACGGCGCGCCAGATCGAGGCGGCTCGTATCGCCATGACGCGCCACATCAAGCGCGGCGGCAAGATCTGGATCCGCATCTTCCCCGACAAGCCAGTCACCAAGAAGCCGCTCGAAACCCGTATGGGTAAGGGCAAGGGCGCGCCGGAAGAGTGGGTGTGTGTGATCAAGCCGGCCCGCATTCTTTACGAAATGGAAGGCGTGACCCGGGAAGTGGCGGAGGAGGCGTTCCGCCTCGCCGCGCACAAGCTTCCGATCAAGACGCGTTTCGTCACGCGCGAACAGACGGAGGTCGGCGAGTAATGGCAGCCAAGGTTCAGGAACTTCGCGAAAAGAGCGTCGATGAGCTCCGTTCCCGCGAGCGCGACTTGCGCGAGCAGCTCTTCAAGCTCCGTTTCCAGCGCGCCACCGGGCGCGTCGAAAACCCGATGAAGATGCGGCAGGTCCGTCGCGAGATCGCGCGGATCGCCACGCTCATCAACGAGCGTTCGCGCACGAACGCGTAAGGGAAGCACGACAGATGGCAACGAACAACAGCACGGAATCGGCGGCGGCGAAAGCCAAGCGGACGAAGGTCGGCGTGGTGGTCTCGAACAAGATGCAGAAGACCGTCGTGGTCGCCGTCGAGAACCTCGTCAAGCATGGGATGTATCAGAAGTACATCAGGCGGACGAGCAAGTTCCTCGCGCACAGCGAGCAGCCGGACATCAACGTCGGCGATCGCGTCGTCATCGAGGAGACGCGCCCGCTCTCGAAGCGCAAGCGTTGGAACGTTCGCGAAGTACTCGAAAAAGTCAGCTAACGTGGAGCGGCGGGCTTCAGCCCGCCGGGATTCGGACGGGCTGAAGCCCGCTGCTCCACCAGGAGATTTGTCATGATTCAGATGGGAACGATTCTTCAGGTCGCGGACAATACCGGCGCCAAGAAGATCGCCTGCATCCGCATGCTGGGCGGCTCCACCGCCGGCCAGTACGCGCGATTGGGCGACGTCATCACCGCGTCGGTCAAGGAAGCTTCGCCGGACGGCACCGTCAAAAAGGGCGCCGTCGTCAAGGCGGTCATCGTACGCACGGTGAAAGAGAGCCGCCGTCGCGACGGTTCGTACATCAAGTTCGACGACAACGCGGCCGTTCTCATCAATGAGGCGCGCGAGCCGGTAGGCACGCGCGTGTTCGGCCCCGTTGCGCGTGAGCTTCGCGAGCGCAAGTTCATGAAGATCATCTCGCTCGCGCCCGAAGTCATTTAAAGGAACACGCCATGTCACTCTACGGACGCACACAGAAACAGGAAGAGCCGCGCACCAAGGCCCACATCCGCAAGGGCGACACCGTCGTCGTTCTCTCGGGTAAGGACCGCGGCAAGAAGGGGAAGGTTCTCCGCGTCAATGCGGCCAAGGGAACCGCCGTCGTCGAGCGTGTGAACTTCACCAAGAAGCACACTAAGGCGAACCCCGGCAAGAACATCCAGGGCGGCATTCTCGAGCGCGAAGCGCCGGTGCAGGTCGACAAGCTGCAGGTCGTCTGCCCCAGCTGCAACGAGCCGCACCGCCTCGGCTCGCACCGCAATGAGTCCGGCGAAGCCGTTCGCTTCTGCCGCAGCTGCAAAGCGGATCTCGGTAAGTAACCCCAATACGTGGAGCACGGCTCCACGGCCACATCGACCTGGCTCGTACAACGCCGAGCCGTTACAGAGGACCCAAGATGTCGTCACGACTCAAAGACCACTACACGAACGAAGTCCGCAAGAAGCTCCAGAGCGAGTTTCAGATCAAGAGCGTCATGGCCGTTCCGAAGATCGAAAAGGTCGTTCTGAACATGGGCATGGGCGAAGCGATCTCGAACCAGAAGATCCTCGACGCAGCCGTCGAGGAGCTGGCCACGATCACCGGCCAGAAGCCGGTCGTCACGCGCGCCAAGAAGTCGATCGCGGCCTTCAAGCTGCGCGAGGGTGTTCCCATCGGCACGATGGTCACGCTGCGCGGCGACAAGATGTACGAGTTTCTCGACCGTCTGATCAACATCGCTCTTCCGCGTGTCCGCGACTTCCGCGGCGTGGCGGCGAAGTCGTTCGACGGCCGCGGTAATTACACCCTCGGCATTCGCGACCACCTGATCTTCCCGGAGATCGATCCGGTCAAGGTGGACAAGTCCAAGGGCATGAACATCACGATCGTCACGACGGCGAGCAACGACGAGCAGGCGCGGTTCCTTCTGCGCGAGCTCGGCATGCCGTTCAATAAGTAACGGACGGCAGGAGAAGGACACAGACCATGGCCAAGACCTCGATGATCGTCAAAGCTGAGCGCAAGCCGAAGTTCTCCACGCGCAAGCGGAACCGCTGCAAGCAGTGCGGCCGACCGCGCGGCTTTCTTCGCAAATTTCAGCTTTGCCGTATCTGCTTCCGCAATCTCTCGCTCGGCGGCTATGTCCCGGGCGTGACGAAGGCGAGCTGGTAACCCAAAGCCTGAGCGTGGAGGAGGGGCAATTGGTGCTCTTCCGGAACGGCCCTGTCGTGCCGCTCTCTCGCTCCGCTCAGAAACTGGAAAGACACAGGAGTCACGAATGTCAATGACCGACCCGATCGCGGATTTGCTGACCCGCATCCGCAATGGAATTCAGGCGCACCACGATCGCATCGATCTTCCGACCTCGAAGCTGAAGGTGGAAGTGGCGCGCATCCTCAAGTCCGAGGGCTTCATCAGCAACTACAAAGTGGTGGACGAAGACGGCCGGCCGCAGCCGACCCTCCGCGTCTATCTCAAGTACTCGGACGACGGCGAGCCGGTGATCCACGGCATCGAGCGCGTATCGCGCCCGGGCCGCCGTGTCTATCGCGGCAAGGAAGAGATCCCGCAGGTTCTGGGCGGTCTCGGCCTGGCCATCGTCTCGACCTCCAAAGGTGTGCTCTCCGGCGCCGACGCCGTCCGCAATGGCGTGGGCGGCGAAGTCATCTGCCAGGTCTGGTAAGGAGACCCGCAAATGTCGCGTATCGGAAAGAAAGAGATTGCGCTGCCGAAAGGCGTCGAAGTCCGTCAGGACGGCGATACAGTCGTGGTGAAGGGGAGCAAAGGCACCCTTTCCACCCATCTCGTCCCGGGCATCAGCATGTCCGTCGAGAACAACGTCGTGAAGTTCGAGCGTCGTGACGACGAAGGCCGCACCCGGGCCTTCCACGGCCTCATGCGCGCGCTCGTGGCGAACAACGTCAAGGGCGTGAGCGAAGGCTTCAAGCGTGAGCTCGACATCATCGGCGTCGGTTACCGCGCCGAGGTGAAGGGCCGCGAGGTCGTCTTCGCCCTCGGCTATTCGCACCCCGTGCGTTTCCCGATTCCGGAAGGCATCGACATCGCCGTCGACGCCAAGACCGGCCACATCACGATCACGGGCATGGACAAGCAGAGAGTCGGTCAGACCGCTGCCGAGATCCGCTCGCTCCGCGAACCGGATCCGTACAAGGGCAAAGGCATCAAGTACAGCGACGAAGTGATTCGCCGCAAAGCCGGCAAGGCCGCGGGCAAGTAGCCGCTGCGTAAATTGAAAATGCAAAATTGAAAATTGAAAATGAAAAGCGACGAGGCGCGAAGCGCTTTTTCAATTTTCAATTTTCAATTTTCAATTCCGAATCACCACTAGTGCGTCGGGAATCACACCTCGGCGCAGAGGAAAAAGAAAATGGATCGCGCGAAGCACAGAGTCGAAGCGAGAAACCGGATCCGCGAGCGGATCCGCAAGAATCTGAGCGGCACGACCGAGCGTCCGCGCCTGGCCGTGTTCCGCAGCCTGAAGAGCATTTACGTGCAGGTGATCGACGACACGACCGGCCAGACCATCGCTGCCGCGTCGAGCCGCGATGCCGACGCCGGCGCGAAGGGCGCCAACGCCGCCGCCGCGAAGGCTGTCGGTGCGCTCATCGCCAAGAAGGCCAAAGACAAAGGCATCACCAAGGTGGTCTTCGACCGCGGCGGTTATCAGTACCACGGCAAGATCAAGGCGCTCGCGGATGCGGCGCGTGAGAACGGACTGGAATTCTAGGAGATCACATGCAGCGTCCACAGCAGCGTCAGGGACAGGGGGGACCGCGCGGCGATCGCAATCGCGAGCCGGAGCGTTCCGAAAGCGGGATGATCGACAAGGTCGTCCACATCAATCGCGTAACCAAGGTCGTCAAGGGCGGTAAGAACTTCAGCTTCAGCGCGCTCGTGGTCGTCGGTGACGGCAAGGGCAAAGTGGGCTTCGGCTCCGGCAAGGCGAAGGAAGTTCCGGCCGCCATCAAGAAGGGCATCGAGATCGCCAAGAAGAACATGATCTCGATCGCGCTCTCCGGAACGACCATTCCGCATGCGTCGCTCGGCCATTACGGCGCGGGCAAAGTTCTGCTCAAGCCGGCCTCGGAAGGCACGGGCGTCATCGCAGGTGGTCCGGTCCGCGCGATTCTCGAATCCGCCGGCATCCAGAACATCCTGACGAAGTCTCTCGGCACCGCGAACCCGCACAACGTCGTCAAAGCGACGTTCGAAGCGCTCAAGCAGCTTCACACCGAGGAGCAGTACAAAGCTCTTCGCGGCGGAGCGGAAGGCGCCGAGTCGGAGGCGTAATCAACCATGGCGAGCAAGAACACCGATAGAAAGATGCTCAAAGTGCGGCAGATCCGCAGCGGCATCGGCTGCACGATCGAGATGCGGGAAACGCTGAAGGCCCTTGGCCTCGGCAAGATGAACCGCGTCGCCGAGCGCGTCGATACCAAAGAAGTGCGCGGCATGATCGCCAAGATCCCGCACCTCGTCGAAGTCGTCGAGTAGGAGTCGACTCTCATGGAACTCAGCAATCTGAAACCGAAAAAAGGCGCGCGCCACGCCAAAAAGCGTGTCGGCCGCGGTCCGGGCTCGGGCCATGGCAAAACCGCCAGCCGCGGTGAAAAGGGTCAGAAGTCGCGTTCGGGCTACAGCAGCAAGCGTGGCTTCGAAGGCGGCCAGATGCCTCTGCATCGCCGCATCCCGAAGCGCGGCTTCACCAACATCTTCAAGAAAGAAAATGCCGTCGTGAACGTCTCCGATCTGGAGCGTTTCGACAACGGCGCGACCGTCGACGAAGCGGCGCTGCGTCAGGCCGGCCTGGTCAAGGGCCGCTTCGATGGCGGCGTCAAGATCCTCGGCGACGGCGAGCTCTCCAAGAAGCTCACGGTCGTGGCCGAGAAGTTCTCGGAGTCGGCGCGCAAGGCCATCGAAGGCGCCGGCGGCACCTGCCAGGAGAACGCGTAACGTGATCAACCTGGTCGACACAGTCCGCAACATCTGGGCGATCGAAGACCTGCGCAAGCGTGTGCTGTTCACGTTTGCGCTTCTTGCCGTCTATCGACTTGGCTCGCACATTCCGACTCCGGGCGTCGACCCTGTCGCTCTGTCGGAGTTCTTCAAGGCCATGAGCGGCGGCGTGTTCGGCTTCCTCGACCTCTTCTCGGGCGGCGCGCTGCGCCGTCTGTCGGTCTTCGCACTGGGGATCATGCCGTACATCTCGGCGTCGATCATCCTGCAGCTGCTGACCGTCGTCTGGCCGTACCTCGAGAAGCTCTCCAAAGAGGGCGAGATGGGTCGCCGCAAGATCAACCAGTACACGCGCTACGGCACGATCGCTTTGTCGATCGTTCAGTCGCTGGGCGTGGCGTTCTGGCTGAAGTCGCAGGCTGCACCGGGCGGCGCGCCGCTCGTTCCGCCGCACATTCAGGACGCGCTCTGGGGCCTCGGCTTCCCGATCATGACCGTCCTGACGCTCACCACCGGCACCGCGTTCATCATGTGGCTCGGCGAGCAGATCTCCGAGCGCGGCATCGGCAACGGCATCTCGCTGATCATCTTCGCCGGCATCGTGGTCGGTCTCCCTTCGGCCGTTCTCGGCACGATCGAAGACATCCGCACCGGTGAGCGCAGCATCTTCGCGATGCTGTTCCTGGTCATCTTCATGGTCGCCGTCGTGGCGTTCGTCGTCTTCATGGAACGCGCGCAGCGCCGCATTCCGGTGCAGTACGCGAAGCGCGTCGTAGGCCGCAAGGTCTACGGCGGCTCGAACACGTACCTCCCGCTGCGTGTGAACACCGCCGGCGTCATCCCGGTCATCTTCGCGTCGTCGATCCTGGTCATTCCGCAGACGCTCGCGGCGATGATCAAGACGCCGTGGGCGACGGCCATCGGCAACCAGCTGCGCAGCGGCGAGCCGCTGTACTACCTGCTGGAAGTCGCGGGCATCATCTTCTTCGGTTACTTCTACACGTCGATCGTCTTCAATCCGGTCGACACGGCAGACAACATGCGCAAGTACGGCGGCTTCATCCCGGGCATCCGTCCGGGCAAGCGCACGTCGGACTACATCGACCGCGTGCTGACGCGCATCACGTTCGTCGGCTCGATCTATCTCGCGGCGGTTTGCATCCTGCCGGAATTCCTCATCCGCGGCGTGCACGTCGGGCAGCTGCCCTTCGGTGTCGGCGCGGCGCTCGACCGGATGCTCCCGCTGTGGGTCACGGAAGGCATGGGCCTGAACTTCTACTTCGGCGGCACCTCGCTGCTGATCGTCGTGGGCGTGGCGATGGACACGATCCAGCAGATCGAGTCGCAGCTCGTCATGCGTCATTACGACGGCTTCATGAAGAAGGGACGCGTTCGGGGACGCCGCGGCTAATGAAGATCATCTTCATCGGGCCTCCGGGCAGCGGCAAAGGGACCCAGGCGAAGCGGCTCGCGCAGCGCTTCGCCATCCCGCACATCTCGACGGGCGACATGCTCCGCGAGGCTGTGGCGGAAGGGACCGAGCTCGGACAGAAAGCTGCGCCGATCATGTCGGCCGGCGGACTCGTGCCGGATGACCTGATGGTCGGTATCGTCAACGACCGTCTGGCCAAGTCCGACGCCGGCAACGGCTTCATCCTGGACGGCTTTCCGCGCACGCTCGTGCAGGCGGAAAAGCTGGACGCGGTGGTCGGGAATGGTGATACCCCTCTTCGCGTTCTTCAACTGCTCGTCCCCGACGACGCAATCGTTCGCCGCATCACTTTGCGACGGACGTGTGCGCAGTGCGGGGCGATTTACCATCTGGAAAACCAGCCTCCGGCGAACGACAGCGTCTGTGATCGCTGTGGCGCCGAGGTCATTGCGCGTCCTGACGATACGGAAGAGGCCGTGCGCAAGCGGCTCGATGCATTTCACAAGCAGACGCTTCCGGTCGCAACGTATTACAAGTCGAAGAGCATTCTTCGCGAGGTCGACGGGGTAGGTCCCGTCGATGAGGTCTTTGAACGAATTGAGAAGTCCCTATCGTAGATGAAGGGACCGACGCTCAAGAACCGCGACGAGATCGCGGTCATGGACCGGGCCAACCGCATCGTGGTCGAGATTCTCGAACTGATGCGCGACATGGTGAAGCCCGGCGTCACGACCGCGCAGCTCAATGCGATGGCGGAAGAGGAGCTGGCCAAACGCGGTGCGAAATCGCCGTTCAAAGGCTATGCGCCATTGGGTCTTCCGCCGTATCCGGCAGTCGTCTGCGCGTCCGTGAACGATGTGATCGTGCACGGCATCCCCAATCGCGCGCGGCTGCAGGAGGGCGACATCATCGGTCTCGACTTCGGAGCGATTTTCGAGGGATTCGTCGGCGACGCGGCGATCACGATTCCGGTCGGCAAAACAACGCCGAACGCGGAAAAGCTGATGGACACGACGCGCGAATGCTTGGAGCTCGCCATCGAAGAGATGCGTCCCGGACGGCACCTTGGTGATGTCGGCGCGGCCGTGCAGGAGCACGCCGAGTCGCGTGGCTTTCACGTGATCCGCACCTTCGTCGGACACGGCATCGGACGCAAGATGCACGAGGAGCCGCAGGTCTACAACCTCGGGAAGCGTGGTCGTGGCCTGGAGTTGCGCGAGGGAATGGTCCTGGCGATCGAGCCGATGCTCTGTGAGATCGGCGCGAAGCTGCGCTCGCGGATCGAGCGTGCCGGCACCGGTGGCATGGTTCAGGACGTCCGCACCGATGCGGACGGCTGGACGGCGCGCACGGTGGACGGGACGCTGGCCGCACATTTCGAAAACTCGATCGCCATCACGGCGAACGGGCCGCTGGTCTTGGGAAAGAACTGAGAAAACAAAGGTATGTCGAAGGAAGACGCGATTGAAGTGACGGGAACCGTTCTGGAGACTCTCCCGAACGCCATGTTTCAGGTCGAACTGGAGAACAAGCACAAAGTACTGGCCCACATCTCCGGCAAGATGAGAAAGCACTTCATCCGCATTCTTCCGGGCGACAAGGTGCTGGTCGAGCTCTCGCCGTATGACTTGACGCGCGGCCGGATCACGTATCGCTACAAGTGAGCTGTTAGCTATTTGCTCTTGCCGGAATGCTCGAACGTTCTCACAAGAGCCAAGAGCTAACAGCTAAAGAGCTGAGGTCAAACAATGAAAGTTCGTTCGTCGGTCAAAAGAATCTGCACGAAGTGCAAAGTCGTTCGTCGCCAGGGCGTGATTCGGATCATCTGTGAGAATCCGAAGCACAAGCAGCGTCAGGGTTAATTCAGGAGCAATCGTCAAATGGCACGTATCGCAGGTGTGGATCTTCCACTGAACAAGCGGGTCGAAGTCGGCCTGACGTACATCTACGGCATCGGCCGCACACGCTCGGCCACCATTCTGGATCAGGCGGGCGTGAACCGGGACGTGCGCGTCAAGGACCTCACCGAGGACGACGTTCGCAAGATCCGCCAGATCATCACCGACGAAGGTAAGGTCGAAGGCGATCTGCGCAAGGACATCGGTCTCGACATCAAGCGGCTGATGGAAATCAACTGCTATCGCGGCATCCGCCATCGCCGCGGTCTGCCGGTCCGCGGCCAGCGTACGCACACGAACGCGCGCACGCGCAAAGGTCCCCGCAAGGGCGCCGTCGCGGGCAAGAAGAAAGCAACGAAGAAGTAGTTCGCCGCCCGCGTCTTGACGCGGGCCACGAACCACAAGGAACGAATCAATGGCAACTGCACGTGGAGCAAAAGCGGGCGCGCGTCGCGCCGGTACGAAGCGCAAGGAACGCAAAAACGTTCCGCACGGCGTCGCGTCGATCGCGGCGACCTTCAACAACACGATCGTCTCGATCACCGATCCGATGGGCAACATCCTGTCGTGGTCGAGCGCCGGCCGTATCGGCTTCAAGGGATCGCGCAAAGGCACTCCGTTCGCGGCCCAGGTCGCGGCGCAGAATGCTGCGCAGCTCGCGCAGGAACACGGCATCCGCTCGGTGGACGTGAAGGTCAAGGGTCCTGGCGCAGGCCGCGAGTCGGCCATCCGCGCTCTGGCGGCTTCCGGTCTCGACATCAAGTCGATCAAGGACGTCACGCCGATCCCGCACAACGGCTGCCGTCCTCCCAAGCGGCGCCGCGTCTGACCTCGAGCTGTCAGCTGTCAGCCGTCAGCGGTCACTCCTTCAGTGGATGTGGCCCTGACGGCTGTCGGCTGACAGCCAACCGTTTCAGGAACAGAGTTACGCCGTGCAGCAGCCGGCGTATACGCAACGCGCCATGGTGGCGCGGGTGCGAACATCAGGAGGCATAGTGGCTCGTTATACCGATCCCGTCTGCCGGCTCTGCCGGCGTGAGGGCATGAAGCTGTTTTTGAAGGGCGATCGCTGTTTCAAGGACAAGTGCGCGATCGAACGGCGCAACTACGCGCCGGGCCAGCACGGCCGTCGCCGCTCCAAGGTCCTCGGCTATGGCATCCAGCTTCGTGAGAAGCAGAAAGTCAAGCGTATCTACGGCCTGCTCGAGCGGCAGTTCCGCAGCTACTTCCAGCGCGCCGAGCGCAAGACCGGCATCACCGGCGAGAACCTTCTCCGCCAGCTCGAGCTCCGGCTCGACAACGCCGTCTACTCCCTCGGCTTCGCCTCCTCGCGCGCCCAGGCGCGCCAGCTGGTCCGCCACGGCCACATCGAGGTGAACAGCAAGAAGATCAACATCCCCTCGTACCAGGTTCGGAAGGGCGATGTCATTCAGGTGCGCGAGAAGAGCCGCAAGAACGACCAGATCCGCCAGGCCGTCGAAACGGCAGCGGGCCGCGGCGTTCCCGCCTGGCTTCAGCTCGAGCCCGATCAGTTCCGCGGCACGGTCACGGATCTTCCGAAACGCGAAGACATCCGCCTCCCGATCTCGGAACAGCTCATCGTCGAACTCTACTCGAAATAAACCTGGCTTTCGGCTCTCACATCCGCGCTCCCGGCCCATCCGGGAGTTGCTGGCAGCTGACAGCTTTTAAACGAGGAGGCCGCTCACATGATGTGGTCAGATTTTCAGAAACCCAAGAAGCTCGATTACGATCCCGAGACCCTTACGCCCAACTACGGCCGCTTCATCGCCCAGCCGTTCGAGCGCGGCTTCGGTACGACGATCGGCAACGCGCTGCGCCGTGTCCTGCTCTCCTCCATCGAGGGAGCGGCCATCACCGCCGTCCGCGTCGAGGGCGTGCTCCACGAGTTCTCGTCTCTCCAGGGTGTGGTCGAGGACATGACTGACGTCGTCCTCAACCTCAAGCAGGTGCCGTTCAAACTGCATGGCGGCGGACCGAAGACGCTCTACCTCGAAAAGAAGGGACCGGGCGTCGTCACCGCGGCTGATTTCGAGCAGGATCCGGACATCGAGATTCTCGATCCGACCGCTCACATCGCCACGCTCTCCAAGGAAGGGACGCTGAAGCTCGAAGCGCGTCTCAAGCGCGGCCGCGGCTATCAGGTCGCCGACCGCAACGCCGATTCCGATCTGCCGCTCGGCTACATTCCGATCGACTCGATCCACTCGCCCGTCCGCCGCGTGAACTATCACGTGGAAGGCGCGCGCGTCGGCCAGATGACCGACTACGACAAGCTGATTCTCGAAGTGTGGACCAACGGCGCTGTCTCCCCGCAGGAGGCCATCAGCCTCGCCGCGGAACTGCTCGCCGACCACCTCCGCATCTTCAGCGCGTTCGAGACGCGCGCCGATGAAGGTCGCGAGGAAACCGCTGCGCCGGAAGTCGATCCGCGCATGGCCGAAATGCTGGCCAAGCCGATCGAGGAGCTCGACCTCTCGGTCCGCTCCGCCAACTGCCTCAAGAACGCCAACATCCGCACGCTCGGCGATCTCGTGCAGCGCACCGAGCGCGAGATGCTTTCGACCAAGAACTTCGGCCGCAAGTCTCTCGACGAGATCAAAGACGTTCTGGCCAGCCTCGGACTGTCGTTCGGAATGACTCGCATCGCCGCCGGCTCCCGCGCGGGCGATATGCGCGAGTAGCCCCGCGACCAGCGGAAGGGAAAGAGGGAAGTCATGAGACATGGAATGGTCAACCGAAAGCTCGGACGGACCAGCGGCCACCGCTCGGCGCTGTTCCGCAACCAGCTTTCGTCGCTCATCGAGCACGAGCGCATCGTGACGACGCTGCCGAAAGCCAAAGAGCTCCGGCCGCAGATCGAGAAGCTCGTCACACTCGCCAAGACCGACAACGTGCACAACCGCCGTCAGGCCGCGCGCATCATTGCGGACGACTCGCTGATCGGCAAACTGTTCGACACTCTCGGTCCGCGTTTCTCGACGCGTCCGGGCGGCTACACTCGCATCATCAAACTCGGCGCCCGCCGCGGCGACGCCGCCGAGAAGGCGATTCTCGAGTTCGTCGAGCGCACCGGTGAGACCGCAGCCGCGGCTCCCGCAGCTTCGGCGAAACCGGCCAAAAAAGCCGCGCCGAAAGCCGACACCTCGGCTGCCGACGACAAGCCGAAGCGCACGCGTAAAGCGGCGCCGAAAGCCGACGAAGGCGACGGCGGCGACGACAAGCCGAAGCGCACCCGTAAGAAGAAAGAAGAGTAGTCGCTGCTCATTCAGTGATTGCGAAAAGCCCGCGGAAACGCGGGCTTTTTTCATTTCTTACGGCCGAGGCCTATAATCGACGCCAAGGTCTTCCCAATATGCGAACTTCGGTCACGGCTCTCCTCGGGCTTGTTCTTTCATTTTTTGCGTCCATTCTTTGCGCCGCCGGTTTCCCGGTGCACGACAGCGTCATCGTCGATGCGTCGCGCAATCTCGCCGTCATCGGCACACCGGCCGGCGCCATCGAAGCCATTGACGTTGCGTCGGGCCGCTCCGTCTGGGCGTCTTCCGATGCGGTGCTGCCTCTCGGCGTCAACGGCGACGTGATCCTCGCGCGCGGCATCGACTCACCGCCGCGCGCGCGATTGCCGCTCATTGTGCTCGATGCGAACGGCCGCACGATTCGCACTGCCTTCGCGCCGCTTCCCGAAGAAGTCGTGGCGCTCGTGCAGGACGATCTGTCGCGCCGCTTCCGCGCGACGGCCACGCCGCAAGGCAACGGCTTCGTCGTGACGTGGACGTTCTTCGAGCTCGAGATGCGCGGCTCCGCTGATGCGGCGGACCGCGAGCCGGAAAGCGGCCAGTTCTCCGGCTCGTTCCGCTTCGAGCCCGCGAGCGGCGCGATCGCGTCGCTGAATGTTCCCGACGAAGCAGGCGCGGTGCAACGCGGAGCGTGGCGCTCGGGACGCGTGCTCGCTTCGGTCGAAGGTGGCCGCGGCGAAGCCCTCGTGCTGAGGCGGCAGGATTCTGCGACTGGCCAGCAGATCTCCGACGAACAGATCTCCCGCCACGCCATCGCCGATCTGCGCTCCTCCGACGGCGCGTTCGTCATGGTCAGTGAGCGCGTAGGCGCAGGCGGGCCTGACGATCCTGAATATCGATGGTCGGTCTGGTCGCTCGACACAGGGGCGAAGGCGATGGAACTGCGGCGCGATGTCTCCGCCACTCCGTTCTTCGTCGCCAGCGAAACGCTCGTGTATGTCGCGCATCCGCACGGCAAGAGCATCGGCGGCGTCTGGGTCGATGAGCCGCTCAAGCTCGAGGCTCTGCGGCTCAGCAACGGCACGCCGCAGTGGCAGCGCGCCATTCGCGACGTTCGCTACACGGGCGAAGTGCCTCCGGGACGTGGCCGATGAAAACGCGCACGCACATCCTCGCGCTCTTCTTCGCCGTTCCCGCCGCATTCGCGGGCTCGAAGCCGATCGACCACGCAGCCGTTGCCGCCCAGTCGCTGACTGTCGTCGGCGGTACGTGGGTCTCGCAGGGACCGTCGCCGATCAACAACGGCCAGTCCGAAGGAATGACGAACCGGCCGCAGATGGGCGCGATCGAAGCGATCGCTCCCCATCCGACGAACGCAGACATCATCTGGATCGGCGCGGTGAACGGCGGCATCTGGAAAACCACGAACGGCACCGCCGCCTCACCCACCTGGACGCCAGTCGGCGACGCTCTCGCATCGATGTCCATCGGCGCACTCGCGCTCGATCCCACCGACGCCACGAGCAACACGCTCGTCGCCGGCGTCAATCGCTACAGCAGTTTCGCGAGCTTCGGCGGCCCGTACGCCGGCCTCTTTCGCAGCACGAACGGTGGCTCGAACTGGACGCCGCTCGACGCGAACATGTCCGTGCGCGGCATTTCGGCAGTGCTGCCGCGCGGTGCGACGATCGTGGCCGCAGTGCAGAACGCAACGTCGTTCTCCTGCGCGAACCTCGGCATCTGGCGCAGCACTGATTCCGGCGCGACGTTCACGAAAATCACGAACGGCATTCCGGCCGGCCAGGTGTTCGATCTCGTCGGCGATCCGTCGAACAATGCTGTGATGTACGCCTCGATCAAGTTCGGTAGCGACTGCAGCAGCGGCGCGATGACGAACGGCATTTACAAGTCGATCGATACCGGCGCGTCGTGGGCGAAAGTGAGCGATGGCGCGATGGACGCGCTGCTCACGAACGCGCTGCAGACGAACGTCAGGATGGCCGTCGGGCTCTCCGGCCAGGTGTACGTCGGCATCGTCAACGGCGGCCAGATCGCGGGCCTCTTCCGCTCCGGCACCGGCGGCTCGTCGTGGACTCCGCTCGATCTGCCGTCGACGGTCGACAGCGGTGTCAGCCACGGATTGCAGCCAGACGCCGAGCACGAAGACGGCGGCCAGGGCGCCACCCATTTCTCGATCGTGGCCGATCCAACGAACGCCAACATCGTTTACGTCGGCGGCGACCGCCAGCCCGACTCCGGCAATCCGAGCGTTCCGTTCCCCAACTCGGTCGGCGCGAACACGTACTCGGGCCGCCTCTTCCGCATCAACGCCGCGGCCGGCGCCGGCGCGCAAGCGTCATCGCTGACGCACTGCACCACCAACACCGCTGCCTGCGGCAACGCCGCGAGCACCGCGAGCAACAGCTCTCCGCACGCCGACTCGCGCCGCCTGGTGTTCGACGCGAACGGCAACATCCTCGAGAGCGATGACGGCGGCATCTATCGCCGCACCAATCCCCGCACGGTCGGCGACTGGTCCTCCGTCCTCGGCACGCTCTGCGTCACCGAGCAGCACGACATCGCGTACGACACCGTGTCGAACATGATCATGAGCGGCAACCAGGACAACGGCACGTCGGAACAATCGGCGGCCGGCGGCACGACCTGGCGCCTCGCGCAAGGCGGCGACGGCGGCGACGTCGCCATCGACGACATCTCCTCGGCCACGCAATCCATTCGTTTCTGCAGTTCGCAGAACCTCGGCGGCTTCACTCGCCGCACGATGAATGCATCGGGCGTCCTCACGGCAGTCGCAGGGCCGCTGCTGACGCTCACCGGCGGCTCAGCGTTCTCGCCGCAGTTCGTCACGCCGGTGGAGTTGAACGTCATCGATCCGACGCGGCTGCTCTTCGCCGGCAGCAACGATCTCTACGAATCGCTCGACCGCGGCGACACCATCGCCGGCCTCGGATTGAACAAGAAGATCGTGGCGATGGCGTACGGCGGCCGCTCCGGCGGCGTCGACACTGCCGCGGTGATCTACGCGATCTCCTCCGAAGGAAGCCCTGCGTCGTCGTTCGTGTACGTCCGTTCGAGCGGCAGCGGCGCTCCCGTCGCTACTGCCACGACGCCTTCGACGACGTTGCGCGACGTGGCGATCGATCCCACCAATTGGCAGAACGCATATGTGGTCGACGCGTCCGGTCAGGTCTTCTCGACGCCGAACGCCGGCGGCACGTGGACGAACATCACCGGCAATCTCGCCGGCGGTACGACGAGCCTCTACAGCATCGTGTACATCCCCGGCAGCCCGAGTGCGATCGTGGTCGGTGGCGAAAAAGGCGTGTTCCGGATGGCGTTGAACGCGGTCGGAACATGGTTCCAGTTCGGATCCGGCTTGAGCAATGCGCCCGTCCACGATCTCGATTTCGACGTGACCGACGACACGCTCATCGCGGGAACGATGGGCCGCGGCGCGTGGTCGCTCACGCCTGCGTCGACCACGGCGCCGCTGCCGGTGCTGACCATCGGCGACGTAAGCGTGGCGGAAGGAAACTCGGGCACCGTGCCCGCCAACTTCACGGTCACGTTGACGCCCGCGAGCGCCGGCACCGTCACGGTGAACTACGCGACCGCCGACAACACCGCCACACAGGTCGTGTCGAATCTCGCAAACGCGTCGCCGTTCACGATCAACTCGTCCGGCGCCGCGTCGACGTATCCGTCGAACATCATCGCGTCTGGCTTGACCGGCACGGTGACGAAAGTGACCGCGACGCTGAACGGTTACTCGCATACCTATCCGAGCGACGTCGACGTGCTGCTCGTCGGACCCGGTGGCCAGACGGTCGTGCTGATGTCCGACGTCGCGCCGGGCGATGACGCCGTGAACGTGAACCTCACGTTCGATGACGCCGCCTCCGGCCCCATGCCGTCGAGCGTTCCGGTGACCGGTACCTATCAGCCGACGAACATCTCCGACGGAGAAGGCGATGACGTTTACCCCGCGCCTGCGCCGCAGACCAGCTACGGTTCCGCACTGTCGGTGTTCAACGGCACGGTGCCGAACGGAACGTGGAGCTTGTACGTGCGCGACGATTTCGCCGGCGACAGCGGCTCGATGGCCGGCGGCTGGAGCCTGACCATCTCCACGACCGGCGGCGATTACGCCGTCACATCCGGCCAGGTGACGTTCGCGCCGGGCGCCACCACGCAGACGATCACGGTGAACGTCAACGGCGACGCCACGAACGAGCCGGACGAAACGTTCTTCGTCAATCTGACGAATCCGTCCGGCGCGACCATCGGTGACGCGCAAGCCATCGGCACGATCACGAACGACGACGGCACCGTGCTTCCGCCGACGAACGTGGTGGCCACAGCAGCCAGCGCGACGAGCGTGAATCTCACCTGGACGGCAGCGGCCGGCGCCGCGAGCTATCGCGTCTATCGCAGCAGCAATCACATCGGCTACTCGCTCGTCGGCTCGCCGGCGGGAACGAACTTTACCGATGCGACGGCGGTTGCAGGCACGGCGTACCTGTACAAAGTGCGTTCGTTCAGCGGCAGCGAAAGCGTCGACAGCAACGTCAGTCTCGCCACAGCGATCGTGTACACCGACAGCGTGCTCACTTCGACGAACGTGAAGCTCGTGCACTTTACGCAGTTGCTCACCGCCGTGAATGCGGTGCGCACGCTGGCCGGTCTGAGCGCGATCGCGTTCACTGCGCCGACGCCGGCCACGAACATCACGTTGCGCGCGCAACACGTGCTCGATCTCCGCGCGGGCCTCACGTCCGCCTGGCCTATCCTCGGCATCACCGCGCCCGTTTACACCGACTCGTCATTGACCGCGGGCAGCACGGCCGTGAAGAAGCTGCACGTCACGGAGTTGCGCGACGCGATGAATTGATCGCGCGCTCGTTTGAAAATTCTCGGCCGCGCCTTCGGGCGCGGCCTTTTCATTTCACGAGCACTGCGCGCGTGACGGTGAGATCGCCGTCGTGCGCCGCGAATGCCGGTGTGGCGTTGCGCGCATTTGCGATCTGCGCACCTTCAGGCGGCAAGCCGTACGTCTCATCCATCGCGACGATTTCCACGCGGCCATCCGTGATCAGCGCAAGCGTGGCGTGATCGCTGCCGCGCACGATCGCGTAACGCCAGCCATCGTTGATCCAGGTGCGTCCGCGCGGTGGAGGCGGCGGCGGAACGACGCCGTTGATGCGTACGCCGCGCAGCGCGGACGACGGACGGAAGAAGATCAGCAGCCGGTCCGCGTTGCGCTGCGATTGCACATCGAGCGTGAGCACGCCGCCCGCGCGCGTGGCCGTGACTTCGACGGGTGGCAGATGCAGGTCCGGCGCGGGCGAGGCGAAGCCGAATGCGGAGTAGGTGAAGGTCTCCGGTTGAAAGCCGGGCAGCTGACGCGTGGCGAGCCACTGCTTGTCGAGATAGCCGAGGGAGATGGGGCGGGGGCGTTCGCGAGTGAAGGCGGGGAGGGCGAGCGAGATCACGGCACAGACGATCGCGGCGATGAATGCGCCGACCGCGACGCGACGATTCGCGAGCAGCGGCGCGGCGAGCGTGGCGGTGATGGCAATGACCAGCGGGACGGAGACGAGCAGCGCACCACCGAGTGCGTCGTACAGCACGAGTCCGAACGGAAAGAAGACGATCGCCGCGGCGGTGGTGGCGATGCAGATCACCGCGGTGTCGTTGCGCGTGGCGAGGAGCGCGATGGCGAGCGTCACCACCGGCGCGATGAAGAGGTAGCTCGCGCCGGGCAGTGTCACGGCCAGTGCGATGCCGATGACACTCCAGACGATGCCGGTGCCGAGAAGCAACGCGCGATCGCTCGCGCGGCGGCGGAAGAGCGCGAACGCAAACGCGCTCGACGCCACGCCGATCAGCCACATCGCCGCGACCGCCGCTTGCGGATGCGCAAGCCACGGCGTGCCGGTGCTGCGCAGCAGCGCGAGCTTCGCGAGCGCGAATCCGCCGATCGCCGCGACGAGCAACGCGAGGAACGTGGCCACCACGCCGAACGTGATCTCGCGCGGCGCCGTCTTACGCGCCGCCACGATCAACGCAAGGAGCGCAGCGATCGCGATCCAAACGCTCCACGCCGCCGGCCACCGCACGATGCTCAACCCGAGCAGATCGAACCAGACCGCATCGCGGCGAGCCGATTGCCCGAGGTGCGAGGCCAGCTCCGCGTTGCCGAGCGCGCGTGCCATCGCTAGAACGTTCTCGCCGTGATGCTGCAGCGTGCGCAGGCTGACATGCTGCAGGTCGTCGAACGGCGTGTGATACCAGTTCACGCCGCGAATGGCCGCGAAGTTGACGGCGGCTTTCTGCTCGCGCTTGAAGACCGAGACGTCGGTGTCGTTCGGCAGCAGGTCGTAGACCGTATAGAAGACCGATGTCGTGAACGGATGGCGCAACGCGCGGCTGGCGTGCGCGATCAGCCAATCATTGTTGCGGCTCGTTTCGAAGAGAATGCTCGGCCCGTACGTGCCGCGGTTCTCGACGTTGATCGCCACGCCCATCTTCTCGAGCAGCGTGCGATCGGCGGCGAATGCTTCCGCGCCGAGGAGGCCCGCTTCTTCGCCGTCGGTGATGAGGAACGCGACCGGATTCGCGAAACGCTCGCCGCGAATCGCGCGCGCCACTTCCAGCAACGCGGCCACGCCGTCGCCGTCATCCGACGCACCCGGACCGGCCGGCACTGAGTCGTAGTGGGCCGTGAGCACGACACTGTTGCGGCCAAAGTCGCCCGCCAGAATGTTCTCCGTCGTCGCGCACGAGTTCTGCGCGTTGCACGCGAAGCGGCGCTGGATGTCGACGCGATAGCCGAGCGCACGGAAGCGCGCGATGATGCGGTCGCGCACGCGCGCGTTCGCCGCGCTGCCCACGGGATGCGGCACGCCTTCGCGCAGCAGCTCGCGCGAAACGTCCATCGCGCGTGCGGCGGAGAAGTCACGCGACGGCGCGTCCGCCGGCATCGGAGCCGGTCCGCGCAGACGCCAGATCCAGACGAACAGCACGACGGCGAGAGGGAGGACCAGCGCGAGCCCGCGACGCATGGGCCGCGATTGTACCGACCGCAGGCGTTCGCGCTCCGTGCAACCTTGCGCCCGGTTTTCCGTACTGGCCTGCGGAGGCTTCCCGATGAAACGACTGTTCCTCTCGCTCGTGGCCGCATTCGGCCTGTCCGTTGCCGCGAGCGCCGCGACGATCACGCAGACCATCGACAAGACGTTCGACGTGCGGCCGGGCGCGCAGTTCGTCCTCTCCAACGTCAACGGCCGCATCGTCGTCCACGCGTGGGATCAGCCGCGCATCCACGTCGTCGCCGAGAAGCAGGTCGAAGGCGACCGCGATCAGGTGGAAGAGGTGATGAAGCAGCTGAAGATCGAAATCCAGTCGCGCGACGGCGGTCTCATCGTCGCCACCCGCCAGCCCAAACAGTCCGACGGCTTGGGCGGCCTCTTCGACCTCCTCACCGGCGATCACGTGAACGTGAACGTCCGCTACGACGTGACCGTGCCGCGCACGATGAACGTGGCCGTCGACAACACGAACGGCAGCATCACACTCACCGAAGTCACCGGCCGCCACGATCTCTCCACCACGAACGGCCGCATCGAAGTGACGCGCTGCTCCGGTTCCCTCGAAGCCTCAACCACGAACGGCTCCATCGAAGCGGAGCTCCTGAAGGTGACCCGCAACGAACGGCTCGAGCTCGAGACGACGAACGGCCGCATCGAAATCGCCGTGCCCGCGGATTTCTCCGGCGACGTCGACGCCGATACAACGAACGGCTCGATCCACACCGATCTCCCGATCAGCACCCGCCGCCTGAGCAAGAACTCGCTGCGCGGAACCGTAAACGGCGGCGGCTCGCCGCTGCGCCTGCGCACGACAAACGGCGGCATCGAGATTCGGGTGGCGCAGAGGTAGACGACGGGGGGCCTCCGGCGGCCGGGGCCATTGGCCCCGG